>NZ_CP039249.1:4110000-4283956 GCF_004795835.1 Sphingomonas sp. PAMC26645 | reverse complement strand
AAACCCCTCCCCCGACCCCTCCCGCAAGCGGAAGGGGAGCAGAAGGGCCGTCCCACTCCCGCGCCACATCCTCCCTTAATCCGTCATCCCCGCGGAGGCGGGGACCCATAAACTCGGACGGCCGCGCTTCTATCGATGGGCTTGCCCGTATGGATCCCCGCGTGCGCGAGGATGACGGAGCCGAGGCGGGGTACTTGCTCTTTCCCTGATCCGCACCCCCTCAGCCACGATGCCCGAATACCACGCCCGCCCGAAAAAATTTCGCCCCCGGAACCTTTGACATGCCGCACCCCGAGGCACATATGCCGTCCGTTGGCACTCGGTATCCCTGAGTGCCAGAAATCTGTCACAATCCCAAAAGGACATGGATCCCATGAACTTTCGTCCATTGCATGATCGCGTGCTGGTGAAGCGCCTCGAAGCCGAAGAGAAGACGGCTGGCGGCATCATCATCCCCGACACCGCCAAGGAAAAGCCGCAGGAAGGCGAAGTCGTCGCCATCGGCACCGGCACCCGCGCCGAGAACGGCACGATCACCCCGCTGGACGTCAAGACCGGCGACAAGATCCTGTTCGGCAAATGGTCGGGCACCGAGGTCAAGGTCGACGGCGAAGACCTGCTGATCATGAAGGAATCGGACATTCTCGGCATCGTCGGTTGACCCGACGGGCTCGGGATCGTCGGCGTCATGCTGACGTGAACGGGCCGAGAAATGCTGGCTGCGACATCTGCGCCAGCGTCTGCACTTCCTGTACTTCACTTTTTTGAAAGGGCAGCTGACATGGCTTCCAAGGACGTAAAATTCGGTCGTGACGCGCGTGAGCGCATCCTCCGCGGCGTCGACATCCTCGCCGACGCAGTCAAGGTGACCTTGGGCCCCAAGGGCCGCAACGTCGTCATCGACAAGAGCTTCGGCGCACCGCGCATCACCAAGGACGGCGTCACCGTCGCCAAGGAGATCGAGCTCAAGGACAAGTTCGAGAACATGGGTGCGCAGATGCTGCGCGAAGTGGCTTCGAAGACCAACGACATCGCTGGTGACGGCACGACCACCGCAACGGTCCTCGCTCAGGCGATCGTCCGCGAGGGCATGAAGTCGGTCGCAGCGGGCATGAACCCGATGGACCTGAAGCGCGGCATCGATCTCGCCGTCATCAAGGTCGTCGAGGACGTCAAGGCGCGTTCGAAGCCGGTTTCGGGTTCGAAGGAAGTGGCGCAGGTCGGTATCATCTCGGCCAATGGCGACCGTGAAGTTGGCGAGAAGATCGCCGAAGCCATGGAGAAGGTCGGCAAAGAAGGCGTGATCACTGTCGAGGAAGCGAAGGGTCTCGAATTCGAGCTCGACGTCGTCGAGGGCATGCAGTTCGACCGCGGCTATCTGTCGCCGTACTTCATCACCAACCCCGAGAAGATGACCGTCGAGCTTCAGGATCCCTACATCCTGATCCACGAGAAGAAGCTCTCGAACCTGCAGGCGATGCTCCCGATCCTGGAAGCCGTCGTTCAGTCGGGTCGTCCGCTCCTGATCATCGCCGAGGACATCGAGGGTGAGGCTCTGGCCACGCTCGTCGTCAACAAGCTGCGCGGCGGCCTGAAGGTCGCAGCGGTCAAGGCACCGGGCTTCGGCGATCGTCGCAAGGCGATGCTCGAGGACATCGCGATCCTGACCAAGGGCGAGATGATCTCGGAAGACCTCGGCATCAAGCTCGAGACCGTCACGCTCGGCATGCTCGGCACCGCCAAGCGCGTCACGATCGACAAGGACAACACCGTCATCGTCGACGGTGCCGGCGATCACGACACGATCAAGGGCCGCACCGAAGCGATCCGCCAGCAGATCGAGAACACGACCAGCGACTACGACAAGGAGAAGCTCCAGGAGCGTCTCGCCAAGCTTGCCGGCGGCGTTGCCGTGATCAAGGTCGGTGGTTCGTCCGAGGTTGAGGTCAAGGAGCGCAAGGACCGCGTCGACGACGCGCTGCACGCAACCCGCGCAGCCGTCGAAGAAGGCATCGTCCCCGGCGGCGGTACGGCTCTGCTGTACGCAACCAAGGCGCTTGATGGCCTCGAGGGCGCGAACGACGACCAGACGCGCGGTATCGACATCGTGCGCAAGTCGCTGACGGCTCTGGTTCGCCAGATCGCGCAGAACGCCGGTCATGACGGTGCGGTGGTTTCGGGCAAGCTGCTCGACGGCAACGACACGTCGATCGGCTTCAACGCCGCGACCGACACGTACGAGAACCTGGTGGAAGCCGGCGTGATCGATCCGACCAAGGTCGTCCGCACCGCGCTGCAGAACGCAGCATCGGTCGCAGGCCTCCTGATCACGACCGAAGCGGCCGTGAGCGAAATGGCCGAAGACAAGCCTGCCATGCCCATGGGCGGCGGCGGCATGGGCGGCATGGGCGGCATGGACTTCTGATTTCGGACGGGGCCAGCATATGCTGGCCCCGACACGAAATCAGAACGGCCGGCGGGCTGGGCGGCGCAAGCCCCCAGTCCCGTCCGACGAAAAGGACCGGCTTCGCCGGTCCTCCGTTCCGAACAGACGACCAAAGCAAAGGGCCGGGGAGCAATTCCCGGCCCTTTGTTTGTCCGCCCAACCAGCGTATGTCCCCGTCATGGCGAGCGACCCGCACTACCGGCTGCTGACAGCCGAGGAATTCCTCCAGATCGATTTCGGCGCCGACATGAAGGCCGAACTCGACAACGGCGTCATCCGCATGATGGCCGGCGGCACACGCGATCATTCACGCGTGCAAGTGAACCTGACGGCGTTTGTCCGGTCTGCCCTGCGCGGTTCGGGCTGCACACCCTACGGCTCCGACATGGCAGTCCGCACGCAGGATCGATCGGTGCGCTACCCCGATCTCACCATCGATTGCGGCGCGCCCGGCGACCGGCCCGACGATCTGACCCTGTCCGATCCGCGCGTCATCATCGAGATACTGTCCCCATCGACCCGACACTTCGATTTGACCGTCAAGCGAGACGAATACCGCGCGATCGATTCCGTCGACACGCTCGCCTTCGTCGACGTCGATGCCGAGGCGCTGTCGGTTCACCAGCGGATCGAGGGCGGCTGGATCGAAACATTGTTTTCGACCTCGCTTGACCTCGTCATTCCCTCGCTCGGCCTCACGATCCCCCACAGCGAGATCTTCGCTCGCGACTAAACCCGCTACTTCGCTGCCGTCGCTTCGTCCGCGGCAATCTGGTCCAGCGCACGCCACACCACCGGCGCGATGTGGCTCAAGTCGAAGCTGTGATACGCCTCACCGTCGATCGGCACGACCAAAGCCTTGCCACCAGCCGCCGCGCGCAACCGCTCCGCCGCGGCAAACGGCACGACCTCGTCCTTGCGGCCGTGCATCAGCAGCACCGGCACCGTCACGCGACGAATAGCCGCAACATTGTCGAACGCCGCTGCATATAGGCCACGCTCCAGGCCAGGCACGAACCGCGCGAAGGAGTCGAACGCGCCGAGCGTCACGACCCCGTCGACGCCCGCCCCGGCCGATAAATCCGCGGCCACGTGCAACGCCACTGCTGCGCCGAGTCCGTCACCAAACAGGAAGTGCTTGCCCTCTGGCACGAGCCGTTCTGCCAAATCCACAAACGCGCGGCCGTCCTGGTACAGTCCGCGTTCGTCCGGAACGCCCGGATTGTCGCCATAGCCTCGATACGACGCGACGAGCACGCCGCGGCCGTCACGCGCGAAGGCCTGCGCGGCCTTCGCCGCGATGTCGCGATTGCCCGCACGTCCTGGGACATAGATCAGCACCGCGCCGCCCGGTGTTTTCGGCGGCCAGAACCAGCCCTGCAAATGAACTCCGTCAGCCGCGATTGCTTCGACCAGCCTCGGCGTCCGTCCGGTCCATGTCGGCGTCGTTGCGAGCGGGGCAGGCTGGTACAGCGAACGGCCAACCGGATTGACGCAACCGGCGAGCATCGTGGACAATATCGCCGCCGCAATCAGTGGAAATCCGCCCCGCCTCAGGCGTTGCTTTTCCTCCACGCGCAGGCCCAGCCTGGCGTTTGCCGCAGCATCGATCATCGCACCCTCTCTATTTGCGCCGATACTAAGATCTGCTCGTCAATTGGGCTCCAGAAATTCTTTCCAATTCAGGGGTTTGTAATTCAGTTTCCTCCGCTCTCACGCGGAAGGTGCAACCGTCATGGGTTCCCGCTACCATCGCGGCATGACCGCAGGACGCATCGATCAGTTGACCGAAGCCCAACGCGCCTGTCTCCGGCTCGTACTGACCCATCACAACTCGAAGGAGATCGCGCTGATCGTCGGCGTGTCGCCGTCTGCGATCGACAAGCGGATCGAGCGTGCGATCCAGATCCTCGGCGTCGGCACGCGGTTCGAGGCGGCCCGTCGGCTGCAAGACCATGAGCGTGAGGGGGTGGACGATGTCCTGCTCGCTCGCGACCGTCCTGCGTCCAACGCTGGTACCCTTGCCGAGCCAGCATTACCTGCCGAACAGGCCGGCGCATACGAACGGCTACCATCCGAACCACTCGACGTTCCCTCCACCCCCTCCAAGTCTGCAAGCAGCGATCAGATCGAGCCATGGGGGTTTGTTCGCCGCTTCCTTGGGTTGTCCCGTGGCAGCGGATCGACGGGGGGCGCGCGCAATCGGTTTTCGATCGGCGACAGGATATTTCGACTGCTTGCACTCATGGGACTGATCGCTGTCACGTCGATGGCGGTGGTCAACATGGCGATGACGTTGACGACGCTGTTACGATCGAACCGAGAGCAGAACGCTCCTGTGCACGGCACCGCAACGTCGGTGCCCAGGGGAGGAATTTCGATGTTGAGGGAACGACGCCGCGCCGCCGACAGGGTAGCCAATGACTTTCTCGAGGCAGAGGCCGCGGTCGACAAGGCCGCGATGCTCACCGCTTCGTGCATGGCGACGCTGATGCAGCAGCGCGTTGCGGCGAACCTGCCGCTCGGCACCGGCGCTGCCGCGTTACAGATGGTATCGCAGGCATCGTTCGAGATGGTCGCCGTCCGGCAGCGCTTCATCGATGCACACCGTGCGTTGGTCGATGTCCGTACCGAGATCGGTCTCGGCCAGTTCTACGGCTACGGCGACACCGCGGAATGCCCGCCGAACGAGGGCACGCTGCGGCTTGCGACCGAATTCGACGCCCCGGTCCATCTGGCCGCGGTCGCCTGAACGACCGACTGACGGTCCTGCGGAGATAAGAGTTGGATCGGGTCTGGGTGTTCTACGCGATACAGTTGACCGCGTCCGGCTACGCGCTCCTGCGGGGCGGGGCACCGGAGCGGTTGACGGGCCTGGCCCTGTTGCTGGCAGCGCTCTCCACCAGCGTCATCCAGCGCGACATCCCGGTATTGTTCGCCGGGATGGAGGTCGGTGTCATGGTCGTCGACCTGATCCTGCTTGTCGTGATGATCATGATCACGTTGCATGCCGATCGCTTCTGGCCAGCCTGGGTCACCGCGCTCCACGCATTGGGGACGGGGGCTCATCTGGCCAAGGCGATCAGCCCTGACGTCATCCGGCTCGTCTATGCCGTCCTCTCTGCCGTCTGGAGTTATCCCATCGTTCTGCTTCTCGTGATCGGGACGGTCAGGCATTCGCGGCGGATCCAGGCCCAGGGCTGGGATCTCGACTGGAGTCGTCAGGACCGCACGATCCGATAAGCGAATTCGGAAGACGTTTATGACCTACGCACTTGCCATGGCGCCGATCAATATCGCCAAGCGCGCGACGCCGTTCGCCGTATCGGATACCGTTCTGGTCGATATGGCCCGGCGGCTGTACGAACTCCGCAAGGTCCGGGATGCGATGCTTGGCGACGCGCTGTTCTCGGAACCTGCCTGGGATATCCTACTGGATCTGTTCATCTCGGAACACGAGCAACGCCGGCTGAGCGTCTCGGCGGTCTGCATCGGCGCGCGGGCGCCATCGGCCACCGCGCTACGCTATCTGACGATGTTGCAGGATGCCGACCTGGTCGAACGCATTCGCGATGCCCGCGACGGCCGCCGATCGCACGTTCAGCTAACCGTGCTCGGTCGACTGCGCATGACGAACCTGCTGGGTCGGCTAGTCGACGCGTAGCCGAACAGGAAAACGCTCAGGGCAGGTCGCCTCTAAAGAAACGGGACCTGCCCTTCGTCGGGCCCTAGCGTGCCGCCGCCAGCTCGCGCGGCGTCACGATCTTCACCAGCGTATTGACCGCTTGGCGGGTCGGCAGGGGGCCGGATGCGGTCAATGTCTTCGCCGCATCGTTCCAACGAAGAACAGCGCTAGATCCGCTGCCCTTCTTGTAACCATTGGTCACGCCGTCATCGTCGTACAGCGTGAAGCTCGCGTCACGGCCGGGATAGACCTTGATCGTCTCGAGCGCCTGTTTCGTCGCAGTGCTCGGCACCTGCACGCCCATCGGGACGATCGAACCCGCGCGGACGAACAGTGGAATGCGGTCGATTGGCGCTGCGGCCAAAATCGTCTGACCACCGGCAAACCGCTGATCGGTCCAATAATCATACCATTCTGAACCGGCCGGCAGATAGACCTTGCGGCTGGTGGCGCCTTGTTCCGTGACCGGTGCTACCAGGAAGGCCGGGCCGAACATATATTCGTCGCCGATCGTCGCGACGGCGGGGTCGTTCGGGAAGTCCATGAACAGCGCGCGCATGAACGGCGCCCCCGTCTTGTAGGTCTGATAGCCGAGCGAATAGAGATACGGGATCAGCGCATATCGCAGCTTCAGGAAGCCCGCGAGCACCGGTTCCGCCGCCGCACCGTAATCCCAGATCGCCGTCGCCGGACGCTGGCCGTGAATGCGCAGCGTCGGCGTGAAGCTGTTATACGCGAACCAGCGCGTGAATAGTTCGGGATAGTCTGTGTAGCTCGGCGACATCGCGGTCGCACCCGCCGGATCAAGCAACGGCGCATGTTCCGCCTTCGGGCCGTTCGGATACTGCCAGCCGCCGGTGTCGCTGCTCCAATACGCCATGCCGGTCGCGGTAAAGCCGAGCCCCGCGGGAACTTGGCGGTGCAGCGTTTCCCAGTTCGCCTGCACGTCCGACGACCAGAACAGCGCGCCGTTCCGCTGCGTCCCAAGATAGGCGGCTCGCGCGAGGATCAGGTTGCGGAAGTCGGGCCGGTCGCGCGCGGACCCTTCCGCGACGCTGTTGGTGTGCACCAGCGGATAGAGGTTGTGATACCGGTCGCCCGACCCGATCGAGAAGAAATTGCCGTCCGGCACGAGATCCGGCTCGGTCTCGTCGAGCCAAAACCAGTCAAAGCCCTGGCTCGCGATATTGTCGCGGATCCGGTCCCAGAACCAGCCGCGCGCATCCGGATTGGTCGAATCGAGCAGCGCGCCGGCACGGTCCGAACGGATCGGTAGGCCGTCCACCACGCCGCCGTCCTTGTCCTTCAGCAGCCACCCCTTGGTGCCCAGGAAATTGAAATAGCGCGATTCCTTCTCGAACCGCGGCCACACGCTGATGATCGAGTGCATCCCCATGCTCTTCAGCGTGTCGTTCATGCCCTTGGGATCGGGGAAATAGGTGCGGTCGATGTCGAGTTGGCCCATTCGCGTCCAGTAGAACCAGTCGAGCACCATCACGTCGAGCGGCAGCCCGCGCTTCCGGTAGCCGCTGGCGACACCGAGCAGTTCGGCCTGCGTCTCGTAGCGTGCCTTGGACTGGATCAGCCCGAATGCGGCCTTTGGCGGCAGCGGCGTCGCGCCGGTCAGCTTGGCATAACCGGCGTACAATTCGTCGGTGGTGTTGCCCGTGATGACGAAGAACGACACGCGTTCGCCGACGGTCGACTGCCAGTGAGTCGAATTCGACAGGCCGGGGGAGACAGTGGTCGCCGACGGATTGTCCCAGACGATGCCGTAGCCCTTGTTGGTGACCATGAACGGCACGCACACCGTCTCGCCCGCCGGCGCGTCGTAATTGTGGCGGCAATCGATCGTCCGGCCCTTGAGATCGAGCACGCCTTCCTGGTTCTGGCCGAGCCCGTAATAATGCTCGTTCGGCTGCACCGCGAAGCTTGCACCGACGCGGAACGTCTTTTCGCCGTTGACGGTCTGCGGCGACATCTCCCAGCCGGTCATCTCGGCGATCGTCGAACCATCGGGCTTGCGCACGGCGACGGACACGGGCGGCAGCGACGGCGCGAAATAGCGCTGCATCTGCGACGGCGCCTTTGGCCAGGGCTGTGCCTTGACGGTCAACGCCATTGCGCTGGAAGCGAACACGTCGCCGCTTGCGTCGGTGCCGTGCGTCCAGCCTGTCGCGTTCGACTTTGCGTTGGGGCCTTCGCCCGGTGGCGCATCGGCCAGCGCGCGATCGAGCGAAATGGTGACCCGGACGATGTTCGGCGCATAGGGTTCGATCGCGACGAGGCTTCCGTTGCGGTCGAGCGTCGCGAGCGGATCGGCCTTTGCATGCGTCATGATTGCCGACGTCAGGCACGTGCCCATCAACAGGAGGCGCGCGGCAGAAGGGAGGGTCGGCATAGTATCGTATCTTCCGTAAGCTCAGGCCGCGCGGGCGCCGTGTTCACCCGCAAGCATGCTCGGCTTGCAGTCGGAATGCCAGATATCACGTGGTCGTAAATCGGCTCGGGATGCGCGAACGGACAGGGGGCAATGTGACGGGTTCGGAAGTGGCGATGTCGCTCGGGGGTAGGCTAGTCGCTGCCGATCAGGCATGGCGTCCAGCGTCTAACGAGGTGAACGAGCAGATGGACGACCGAGCGACGATGCCGCGGATTGCGGGGCCCGAGGATCATGTCGTCGTCGTCGGGGGCGGATTTTCGGGAGCGCTGTTCGCAGTCAATCTGATGCGGCACGAGGGGCCGCGCGTGACCTTGATCGAACGGCGAGACCGGCAGCTTGCGCGTGGTGTCGCGTATAGTGCGGCGCATCCGGATCACTTGCTCAACGTCCGCGCGGGGAACATGAGCGCGTTGCCCGACGATCCCGACCACTTCGTCCGCTGGCTCGAGGCGCACGGCAAGGGCGACCGCAAGACCTTCGTTCCGCGCACGACGTATGGCGCGTATCTGCGCGAACTGCTCGATGCGACCATCGCGGAGTCGGACGGGCGGCTGGTGCATGTCGAGGGCGAGGTCTGCGCGATCGATCCGGTCGAAGACGACGGCGTGGCGCTGACGATGGCGGATGGGCGCAAGATCGCGGCCGACACCGCGGTGCTCGCACTTGGAAACCTGCCGCCGCATACGCCGCCGGGCTTGAAGCCGGATGCCCTGCCAGTCGGCGTCTACTACGCGGACCCTTGGGCGGCGGATTTAGCCACGGGCTTGAGCGCGGAGGATACCGTCGTGCTGGTCGGAACTGGACTGACCGCGATCGACGCGGCGTTGCTGCTCGATGCTCAAGGGTTTGCCGGGCATATCCTGGCGACGTCGCGGCGCGGGTTGTCGCCGCGGCGGCACGTCGATGGCGCGCCGGCGCACCGCGGCGTCTCGGACAAACCGCAGGGTGGGCTGACCGACCTCGTCCGCCATGTCCGCGCGCGAGCCGCCGAAGAGGGCTGGCGCTGCGCAGTCGACGAGCTTCGGCCGGTCACGCAGATGCTGTGGGCGGCGGCGTCGCAGGAGGTGCGCGGGCGCTTCCTTCGCCATCTGCGACCCTATTGGGACGTCCATCGCCACCGCCTCGCACCGGCGGTTGCGGACCGTGTCGAGGCACTCGTCGCGACCGGGCGGTTGACCTTCGCGGCGGGCAAGATCGTTTCCGCCGAAGCCGACGGAACGCAGGCAAAGCTGACGTGGCGACCACGGGGCGAGACCGACCCGGTCGTCACGCGCGCGGTGCGGATCGTGAACTGCACCGGGCCGCAGGGCGACCTACTGCGCTCGGAGCAGCCGCTCGTGAAGCACCTGCTCGCGGCGAGCGCGATCCGACCCGATCCGTTGCGGCTGGGCGTCGACGTCGATGCGCAGTCGCGCGCGATCCGCGCCGACGGGACGCCCGACGATCGTATCCACTGTATCGGACCGATGACTCGCGGCGGACTGTGGGAGGTCGTCGCGGTGCCCGATATCCGCGTCCAGAGCTGGGATCTCGCGCGGCGTCTGTCCAATGCGCAATGGGTCGGGGGCGAAGGCCTTTGACCGCGATCCGGCGCTTTTTCTCGGGCGATGCGGCGGGCGCGATCGTGCTGCTCGCGGCGGCGATAGCGGCACTGATCGTTGCAAATTCACCGCTCGCGTCAACGTACTTCTCCACTCTGCACCACGTAGTCGGCGGGATGAGCGTCCATCACTGGATCGACGACGGTGCGATGGCGCTGTTCTTCCTGCTGATCGGGCTGGAGGTGAAGAGCGAGTTCGTCTCGGGGCATCTCTCGACCTGGGGCGAGCGCATCATGCCCGGTGCGGCGGCGCTCGCGGGCATGGCGGTGCCGGCGGGCCTCTATGTGCTCGTCAACATGGATACGGCCGCCAATCTGCGCGGCTGGGCTATCCCGGCGGCGACCGACATCGCGTTCGCGCTCGGCATCCTGGCCCTGCTCGGGTCGCGCGTACCGACCTCTTTGAAAGTGTTGTTGACGGCGATCGCGGTGATCGACGACCTGCTCGCGATCCTCGTCATCGCGCTGTTCTATACCGGCCATATCGCGCTGCTGCCGTTGCTTGCGGCGGGCGCCGGGCTCGGCGTGCTCGTCATCCTGAACCTGTCGGGCGTGCGGTCGCTGGTGCCGTACCTGCTGATCGGTGTCGGCATCTGGTACGGTGTCCTGCTGTCGGGCGTCCATGCGACGCTCGCCGGCGTGGCGGTCGCGTTCACGATTCCGCTGCGGACGGGGGACGGCCGACCGCCGCTCAAACGTCTCGAACACGCACTTCAACCCTGGTCGAGTTTCTTGATCGTGCCGGCGTTCGGGTTCGCCAACGCCGGGATCGCGTTCGGCGAGATGGTGGCGGACGACGTGATCGCGCCACTGCCGGTCGGGATCATGCTCGGGCTGTTCCTCGGCAAGCAGATCGGCATCTTCGCGACGATCCGTGGGCTCGTGACCTTCCGGCTAGCCGAAGCGCCCAAGAACGCGAACTGGGCCCAGGTCTACGGCATGGCAGTGCTGTGCGGGATTGGCTTTACGATGAGCCTGTTCATCGGCGGGCTCGCATTCGCCGGTGCACCGCACGCGATGGACTCGGTGAAGATCGGCGTATTCGCCGGTTCTATCCTGTCGGGCGTCGCCGGGTGGGTATTGCTACGCCGCGCCGCAGCATAATTCCGACAATGCTACGCGAAACATACGCGTAAGCCCGGCAATCGATCTCGAATTGCTACGTCGCCGGAGCCTAATTGCCAGTCCTCGCGAACCGCCATCCTTTCGGCGGCACGCGCATGGGGACCACAATGCACATTCTTCGTTTCGTCGCCGCCGCCGGTATCCTGACCGGCCTCGCCACGCCCGCGTTCGCGCAGGATACCGCGCCGCCGTCTCCCGTGACCGTCAGCGGTTCGGTGACGCTCGCGACCGATTACCGCCTGCGCGGCGTGTCGCAGTCGGACAAGGACAGCGCGATCCAGGGCGGGCTGACGATCGCGCACCAGAGCGGCGTGTATGTCGGCGCCTGGGGATCGAACCTGTCGGGCTGGGGCACGTTCGGCGGCTCGAACATGGAGCTCGACCTGATCGGCGGCTACAAGCACAAGCTCGCGGACAACGCGACGATCGACGTCGGCCTGACCTGGTACATGTATCCGGGCGGCGCCTCGAAGACGGACTATGCCGAGCCCTATGTGAAGCTCAGCGGCACGACTGGCCCAGCGACGCTGACCGCTAGCGCCTTCTATGCGCCCAAGCAGCAGGCGCTCGGCAAATGGTATCGCACCGGCGCCGATGCCGCGGCGGGAGTCTACACCGACGCGGGCGACAAGGAGGACAATCTGTACCTGACCGGCGACGGCGCATTCGCGCTTCCCGGCACGCCGGTCACCGCCAAGGCGCATATCGGCCATAGCTGGGGCAATGACGGCCTCGGGCCCAACGCGACCAGCGCGGCGCCGACCGGCGACTATTGGGATTGGTCGCTCGGTGCGGACACCACGTATAAGAATCTGACGCTGAACGTGAGCTATGTCGACACCGACATCACGCGTCGCAGTGCTGCGTATCTCCAGCCGAGCTTCTCGCGCGGCCAGGACGGCACCGGATCGATCGCCGACGGCACGATCGTTGCCTCGCTCACCGCCGCCTTCTGAAGGATCGACCGATGCAGGATCTACTCTGGATAGCGTTCATGGTCGGACTGGTGGCGGCGACGCTCGCCTATGTCCGCCTGTGCGACAACGCCTGAGCCCATGAGGACACCATCATGACCCTCGACCTCTGGCTCGCCGCGATCGTCGCGCTCGGGCTGCTGTTTTACCTCGTGGCGGTGCTCATCCGCCCCGAACGCTTTTAGGAGCGCGTCCTCATGACATTCGAAGGATGGATCCTCATCCTGGGCTTCGTCGGCATATTGCTGGCGTTGACCAAACCCGTCGGTATGTGGCTGTTCGCCTTGTACGAAGGCCGTCGCACGCCGATCCACGCCATCCTCGGCCCCGTCGAGACCGGCTTCTACAAGCTCAGCGGCATCGATCCGAAACAGGAGCAGGGCTGGCGCCGCTACGCGCTGCACATGATCATGTTCAACGCGATGCTGATGGCGCTGACCTACGCGGTGCTGCGTCTGCAAGGCGTGCTCCCCGGCAATCCACAGGGTCTCGCGGGGCTCAGCCCCCATCTCGCGTTCAACACCGCGATCAGCTTCACGACGAACACCAATTGGCAGAGCTATGGTGGCGAATCCACCATGTCGAACTTCAGCCAGATGTTCGGCCTGACGATCCACAACTTCCTGTCGGCGGCCACCGGCATCGCGCTGGCGTTCGCGCTGTTCCGCGGGTTCGCGCGGCGATCGAGCGCGACGATCGGTAATTTCTGGGCCGATATGATGCGCGTCACGCTGTACGTGCTGCTGCCGATCTGCGTCGTCGTGACGCTCTTCTACATCGCCAGCGGCGTGCCGCAGACGATGGCCGGCACGGTCGACATCTCCACGCTCGAAGGGCTCAAGCAGACGCTGGTCCTCGGCCCCGTGGCGAGCCAGGAAGCGATCAAGATGCTCGGCACCAATGGTGGCGGCTTCTTCAACGCGAACTCGGCGCATCCGTTCGAAAACCCGACCGCGCTCGTCAACCTCGTGCAGATGCTGTCGATCTTCCTGATCGGCTTCGGCCTCACCTGGACGTTCGGCAAGGCCGTCGGCAACACCAGGCAGGGCTGGGCGATCCTCTCGGCAATGCTCGTGCTGTTCCTCGCCGGCGTCACCGTAACCTATTGGCAGGAAGCCGCGGGCAACCCGATCCTCCACAATATCGGCGTCGCGGGCGGCAACATGGAAGGCAAGGAGGTCCGCTTCGGGATCGCCGCGTCCGCCCTGTTCTCGGTCGTCACCACCGCCGCATCGTGCGGCGCGGTCAACGCCATGCACGACAGCTTCACCGCGCTCGGCGGCATGATCCCGCTGCTTAACATCCAGCTCGGCGAAGTCGTCATCGGCGGCGTCGGCGCAGGCATCTACGGCTTCCTGCTGTTCGCCATCCTGGCCGTGTTCGTCGCGGGCCTGATGGTCGGCCGCACGCCCGAATATGTCGGCAAGAAGATCGAGGCGCGCGAAGTGAAACTGGCGGTGCTGGCGATCGCCATCCTGCCGCTCGTCATCGTCGGCTTCACCGCGCTCAGCGCCGTGCTGCCCGACGGGCTCGCGGGGCCGCTCAACAAGGGGCCGCACGGGTTCAGCGAGATCCTCTACGCATTCACCAGCGCGGTCGGGAACAACGGGTCGGCGTTCGCCGGACTCACCGCCAACACGCCGTATTACAACGGCTTGCTGGGGGTCGCGATGTGGCTCGGGCGCTTCTTCATCATCGTGCCGATGCTCGCCATCGCCGGTGGTCTCGCGGCCAAGAAGTACACGCCGGAGAGCTCAGGCTCGTTCCCGACGACGGGCGCACTGTGGGTCGGCCTGCTGGTCGGGATCATCCTGATCGTCGGTGGCCTGACCTTCCTGCCGAGCCTCGCGCTCGGTCCCATCGCCGATCATCTCGCGATGATCAGCGGCAAAACCTTCTGACGGGACAAGCCAAAATGGCACGCACCCCTACCAAGTCGCTGTTCACAGCCGACTTGATCGTTCCCGCGATCGGCGACGCTTTCCGCAAGCTCGATCCGCGGCAGTTGATCCGCAACCCGGTGATGTTCGTCACCGCCGTCGTCGCCACGCTGTTGACGATCCTCGTCAATTTCGGCGGCGACGGGCTCTCGGTCGGCTTCAAGATACAGCTGGTGATCTGGCTGTGGCTCACCGTGCTGTTCGGCACCTTTGCCGAAGCGCTGGCCGAAGGCCGCGGCAAGGCGCAGGCCGCGTCGTTGCGCGCGACCAAGGCTGAGCTGACCGCCCGCCGCATGAAGGGCGACCAGGTCGAGTCCGTCCCCGCCAGCATGCTGCGCGCGGGCGACATCGTCCTGGTAACGATGGGCGACCTGATCCCGGCTGACGGCGAAGTCGTCTGGGGCGTCGCCTCGGTCAACGAAGCCGCGATCACCGGCGAAAGCGCGCCGGTGATCCGCGAGGCGGGCGGCGATCGCTCCGCCGTCACGGCGGGCACGCGCGTCATCTCCGACGAGATCCGCGTGAAGGTCACCGCCAACCCCGGCGAAGGCTTTCTCGACCGCATGATCGCGCTGGTCGAAGGCGCCGAGCGGCAGAAGACGCCGAACGAGATCGCGCTGACGCTGTTGCTCGTCGGCCTGACGATCATCTTCCTGATCGCGGTCGGGACGATCCCCGGGTTTGCCAGCTATGCCGGCGGCCGCGTGCCGGTCGCGATCCTGGCGGCGCTGCTGATCACGCTGATCCCGACGACCATTGCGGCGCTGCTGTCGGCGATCGGTATCGCGGGCATGGACCGACTGGTGCGCTTCAACGTGCTGGCGAAGTCCGGCCGTGCGGTCGAGGCGGCGGGCGATATCGACGTCCTGCTGCTCGACAAGACCGGCACGATCACGATCGGCGACCGTCAGGCGAGCGAGTTCCGCTCAGTCGGTGGCACGCGTGACGAGGAACTGGCCGAGGCGGCGTTGCTGGCGAGCCTCGCGGACGAGACGCCCGAGGGCCGCTCAATCGTGGTGCTGGCGCGTGACAAGTTCGGTGTGACGACGAGTGCGTTGCCGGACGATGCGGAAGTCATCCCGTTCACCGCGCAGACGCGCATCTCGGGCGTGAAGGTAAACGGTTCGCTGATCCAGAAGGGCGCCGTCGACTCGATCCTGAAGGCCAATCCGGGGGCAGGGGCGACCGCCGCCGCCACCGAACTGCGCCGCATCACCGACGAGATCGCCCGTGCCGGCGGTACCCCGCTGGCGGTAGCGATGGACGGGCGGCTGCTCGGTGCGATCTTCCTCAAGGACGTCGTGAAGGCCGGCATCCGCGAACGCTTCGGCGAGCTGCGCGCGATGGGCATCCGCACGGTGATGATCACCGGCGACAACCCGCTCACCGCCGCCGCCATCGCCGCCGAGGCGGGCGTCGACGACTTCCTCGCGCAGGCGACGCCCGAGGACAAGCTCGACCTGATCCGCAAGGAACAGCAGGGGGGCAGGCTGGTCGCGATGTGCGGCGACGGTACCAACGACGCGCCGGCTTTGGCCCAAGCCGATGTCGGCGTGGCGATGAACACCGGCACGCAAGCCGCGCGCGAGGCGGGCAACATGGTCGACCTCGACAGCGATCCGACCAAGCTGATCGAGATCGTCGGTCTCGGGAAGCAACTCCTGATGACCCGCGGTGCGCTGACGACCTTCTCGGTCGCGAACGACGTGGCGAAGTATTTCGCGATCATCCCGGCGATGTTCGTCGCGCTCTATCCGGGGCTTGGCGTGCTGAACGTGATGCGGCTCGGTTCGCCGGAGAGTGCGATCCTGTCGGCGATCATCTTCAACGCGATCATCATCCCGATGCTGGTCCCACTCGCGCTGAAGGGCGTCGCGTACAAGCCGATGGCCGCGGGGCCGCTGCTCGCGCGGAACTTGGCGGTGTATGGGCTGGGGGGGCTGATCGCGCCGTTCGTGGGGATCAAGCTGATCGACCTGCTGGTCGGTGCGCTGGGGCTGGCCTGATGATCCAGACCAGTCCGTTGCGCGCACATGCACCCTCGCACCGACCCCCAACACCACCCCGGCGAAGGCCGGGGCCCAGATGGAAAGGTCGCAGTAACGAAGCGCATCCGCAGTTAGCAACGTCACCCAACTGGACCCCGGCCTTCGCCGGGGAGGTGCCAGGTGGGTGGTCGCGAGCTTCGACGTGTGACCTCACCCCAAAGAAATGTTCACCCGCGAAGGCGGGTGCCCAGACTGTGTACCCGCCTTCGCGCGGACACATGGAGACGACAGAATGACCTCCGATTTCACCTCCGCCCTCCGCCCGGCGTTCGTCATGACGATCCTGTTCGCGCTGTTGCTCGGGATCGTCTATCCCCTAGCGATGACCGGGATCGGACAGGCCATCTTCCCCGCGCAAGCGAACGGCAGCCTCGTCATGGCCAACGGAAAGGCGATCGGCTCGACCGTCGTCGGGCAGGCCTTCACCACCGATCGCTATTTCCAGACGCGTCCGTCTGCAGCGGGCAAAGGCTATGACGGCCTGGCCTCGTCGGGCTCGAACTACGGCCCGACCAGCCAGGCGCTCGTCGATCGCACCAAGGCCGATGTCGCCAAGCGTCATGCAGAAGGTGTGACCGGGCCACTCCCGGCCGATCTCGCCACGGCATCGGGTTCGGGTCTCGACCCGGACCTGTCGCCAGCGTCGGCTTACGCACAGGTCGCCCGCGTCGCCCGTACCCGCGGCCTCCCTGCCGCCAAGGTCCGCGCGCTAGTCGCCGCCAACGTCGACCGCCCGATGCTCGGCATCCTTGGCGAGCCACGCGTGAACGTCTTCGCCCTCAACCGCGCGCTGGACGCAACGGGCGCACGTTGAACGACGACACGCGACCATCACCCGAGGCCCTTCTGCGACAGGCGTCGCAGGAGGGTCGCGGCCGTCTGAAGATCTTCCTCGGCGCCGCCCCCGGTGTCGGGAAAACCTATGAGATGCTCTCGGAGGGTGCGGAACGTCGCCGCGCAGGCGTAGATATCGTCATCGGCGTGGTCGAGACGCACGGCCGCGTCGAAACCGAAGCGCTGACCAGGGGCCACGAGATCGTCCCGCGAAAGGCGATCCTCTATGAGGGCCGCACGCTCGACGAGATGGACCTCGACGCCATCCTCGAACGCGCGCCGACGCTCGTGCTGGTCGACGAACTCGCCCATACCAACGCGCCCGGCAGCCGCCACCCGAAACGCTACCAGGACGTCGAGGAACTGCTCGCGGCCGGCATCGACGTCTATTCGACGATCAACATTCAGCACATCGAGAGCCTGAACGACGTCGTCGCGTCGTTCACGCGCGTCCGCGTTCGCGAGACCGTTCCCGACAGCATCGTCGAGGCCGCCGAAATCGAAGTCGTCGACATCCCGCCCGACGAACTGATCGAGCGGCTGAAGGCGGGCAAGGTCTACCTCCCCCACGAAGCCACCCGAGCGCTCGCGCACTTCTTCTCCAAGTCGAACCTCTCGGCCTTACGCGAACTCGCGCTCCGTCGCGCCGCGCAGGCCGTCGATGCGCAGATGCTCGAACACGTCCGCGCGCTTGGCGTCGGCGGGACATGGGCAGGCGGCGAGCGGATCGTCGTTGCGATCAGCGAACTGCCCGGCGCGCTTGGTCTCGTCCGCGCCACTAAGCGGATCGCCGACGCTATGCACGCGCCCTGGACGGCGGTGTATATCGAGACGCCCCGCGCGCAGTCGTTTGGCGAGGTCGAGCACCGCCAGCTCGCCGCGGTCTTCAACCTGGCGACGCAACTGGGCGGCGATGTCGCGACCGTCCCCGCGACGTCGGTGGTCGACGGCCTGAAGACCTTCACCACCGAAGCCCGCGCGACTCAGCTGGTGGTCGGCAAGTCCACCCGCTCGCGCTGGTTCGAACTGCGCCACGGCTCTGTCGTCGACCAGATGGTCCGCGAGTCACCCGGCATCGCCGTCCACGTCCTGCCGATGGACCCGCCCACCGCGCCTCGCGGCACGCGCGTGCGGACCGGCGGATGGGGCAGCAAATCTGGCTACGCCTGGACGACGGCGATGGTCGCGGGTGTCACCGGCGTGGCGAGCGCGCTGTTCCACATCCTCAACCTCGGCAACGTCGCGCTGCTCTATTTGCTGCCGGTGATGGCCGCGGCGAGCCTGTTCGGCCTGCGTACCGGGCTGTTCGCAGGCGTGGTTTCGTCGATCGCGTACAACTTCTTCTTCCTGCCGCCGACCGGCACGCTGACGATCAACAATCCCGAGAACGTAATCTCGATTCTCGTGCTGCTCGGCATCGCGTTCGTGACCAGCCAGCTCACATCACGGGTCCGCGCACAGGCCGACATCGCCGCCGCCAGCGCGCGCACCAACGCCGCGCTCGCCGGCTTCCTGCGCCAACTGACCTCGCTCAACGAGCCCGTCGCGCTGGCCCGCGCGATCTGCGAGGAAATCGGCCGGTTGTTCGGCGTGCGCGCGGTGATCCTCGTCGCGGGGGACC
This sequence comes from Sphingomonas sp. PAMC26645, assembly GCF_004795835.1. NCBI lineage: Bacteria > Pseudomonadati > Pseudomonadota > Alphaproteobacteria > Sphingomonadales > Sphingomonadaceae > Sphingomonas > Sphingomonas sp. PAMC26645. Next base: position 4,265,240 of record NZ_CP039249.1, on the reverse strand, counting down.
CTGGCCTTGCGGTCCAGGCGGCGAACGGCGCGGATTACCGGCTCGAGACGATGGAGATGGCGGCCGCGCAGTGGGCGTATGATACCGGCGCGCCGGCGGGCCGCGGGTCGAGCACGCTGGCGGCGTCGGAGTGGTTTTTCCAGCCGTTGCGCTCGGGCGAGCGGACGCTGGCGGTGCTTGGGCTGGCTCGCGAGGCGGGGGGCGATCCGGTGCGATCGGACCAGTTGCCGTTGCTTATGAGCCTCGTCGATCAGGCGTCGCTTGTGCTCGAACGCGCGCGGCTGGAGGTCGAGATGCGCGACGTCGATGCGGTGCGCGAGCGCGATCGGTTGCGGCAGGCGTTGCTGTCGTCGGTCAGCCACGACCTGCGCACGCCACTCACCTCGGTGATGGCAGCGGCAGCGGAATTGCACCGCGGCGTCACGCCTGAGCTGATCGACACGATCGAGACCGAGGCGGCGCGGCTCAATCGGTTCGTCGGCAATCTGCTCGACATGGCGCGCGTCGAGGCAGGCGCGCTCCGACTGCGTCTCGAACCGACCGACCTCACTGACGCGGTCGCGGGCGCGGTGCATGACACGAAACGCGTGCTCGAAGGCCACGCGATCGAACTCGACGTCGCGCCGAACCTGCCTTTGGTCCGCGTCGATCCGCAACTGCTGCATCATTGCCTGCTCAACCTGCTCGACAATGCGGGGCGCTATGCCGACCCCGGCACGCCGATCGTCGTGAGGGCGGAACACCGTTTCGGGATGCTGCGGCTGTCGGTGATCGATCAGGGGCCCGGCCTGCCACCCGGTCGCGAGAAGGAGGTGTTCGAGACGTTCCGCCGCCTCGAAGGCTCCGACCGCGCGATCGGTGGCACCGGGCTCGGGCTTGCGATCGTGAAAGCGTTCGCCGAAGCGATGGGCATGACCGTCGAAGCCAGCAACCGCGAAGACCTCACCGGCGCGCAATTCAGCCTGTGCTTCCCCGTGGCCTTGCTCGTTCGCGACATCGGTGGAGCGAACTTATGAGCACGCAAACGGTCCTGATCGTAGACGACGAACTGCATATCCGGCGGTTGTTGAAGAACACGCTGGAGCGGGCGGGGTACGGCGTCGAGGAAGCGGTCGACGCGCGCGAGGCGTTGCGGATCGCGGCGAGCCGACCACTGACCGCGGTGCTGCTGGACCTGGGGTTGCCCGATCGCGACGGGCTCGAACTGGTGCCGCTGCTGAAGAAGCTCGGCGATCCGATCATCCTCGTCGTCTCCGCGCGCGAGGCGACCGACCAGAAGGTCGCGGCGCTCGATCTGGGGGCGGAAGATTATGTGACGAAGCCGTTCGACACCGAGGAACTGCTCGCCCGCCTCCGCGTCGCGCTGCGCGGTCGAGGGGAGGCGACGTCGCGGCCGACGGTCCTGCGTGCGCATGGGGTGGAGATTGATTTCGAGCATCGGCTCGTCCGGCGCGGGAACGAGGAGGCGCATCTGACGCGGAAGGAGTTCGACGTGCTCTCGGCACTCGCGGCGCATCCGGGGAGGGTCGTGACGCATCAGCGGATCCTGGAGGCGGCGTGGCCGACCGATCATGATCGCCGGATCGAATATCTCCGTATCGTCGTGCGTAACTTGCGGCAGAAGCTGGAGGGGACGGGGGGAGTCGGCACGGTGATCGCGAACGAACTCGGGATCGGGTACCGGCTGTTGGTCGACGCCTGAACCGGGAATATTAGTGTGTTTCCCCGCAGTAGGTCGCCCCCGCCGCGCGAGGTCCCGGCTTTCGCCGGGATGACGGGGTTGCGCACTATGTGAATACTATGGCTCCCTTCGTTATCGATCTCGAACGCATATGCGGCAGGCGATAGCTGACGTGTCGCATGACCGACGCCCACCGCCTCCGCACCGATCTCAGCCTCCGCGCCAGTGGTGTTCTGTCGCTTGCGATTGCCATTACCGCGGTCCACGCGCTCGCTCGCCTTCACTCGGCAGCCGGCCCGTTCGCGTTTCTGCTCGCCACGATCGGCTTCGTCTGCGCGAGTGCCGGCGCGATGCTGGTGGTTGTCGGCAGCCATATCCACGACCCGGTCAGTATCAGCGCCCGGTGGCAACGCGCCGCGCGATAGGGCGCGCCCGCCGCGGGACCTGTCGACGCGCGCGCGCATCGTCACTATGCTACCGCACTGCAGCATGATGACGACAAGGGAGCGCTCTGCATGATCGGTCGACGCGAAGTAGTAACCGCGCTGGGTCTGTTGGGTGTCCTCCCACAGGCCGCCGCCGCGATGCGTGCAGCGCCCGGCAAGGCCGAGCCGTTCTCTTGGGACGCGCTCCAGCAGCGCGCCGCGACGCTCGCGACCAAGCCATACGCCGCTCCCGCAAAGGTCGCCGCAGCCGCCGCGATCGATTACGACAAGGTCGGCAGCATCCGCTTCCGCGCGGACAAGACGCTGGCGGGCGGTATCCGCCTGTTCCCGCTCGGCCGCTATGCGCCGATGCCGGTCGCGATCAACGTCGTCGAGGGCGGGCAGGCGCGCCGCATCGAGTTTTCGCGCGACCTGTTCGAGGCCGAAGAGGGCCACGCCGCCTCGCTCGGTATCGCCGGGTTCCGCGCGATGGCGCCGGGCGGGACCAGCGACTGGATGGCGTTCCAGGGCGCCTCCTATTTCCGGACCGCCGGCGCGCAGGACCAGTACGGCCTGTCCGCGCGCGGGCTCGCGATCAACACCGGGCTGCCGGGCCGCGAGGAATTTCCCGACTTCACCGAATTCTGGATCGAGCGGACCGGCGCGGACGCGTACACGATCTATGCGCTGATGGACGGCGCGAGCGTCACCGGCGCGTACCGCATCCAGTCGCGCCACGTCGCCGGCGCGGGGGTCGAGCAGCAGGTCTCGTCCGTGCTCAACGTCCGTCGCGACATCGAACGGCTCGGCGTCGCGCCTGCGACCAGCATGTTCTGGTACGGCGAAGGCAATCGCGCCGCTGCGGTCGACTGGCGTCCCGAGATCCACGATTCGGACGGCCTGGCGCTCCTCACCGGCGCCGGCGAACGCATCTGGCGCCCGCTCAACAACCCGCCGCACGATACGCTCGATAGTTTCGCAGATCAGGCGCCCAAGGGCTTCGGGCTGATCCAGCGCGATCGCAATTTCGACCATTATCAGGACGACGGCGCGTTCTACGATCGCCGGCCGAACTTGTGGGTTCAGCCGCAGGGCGACTGGGGCAAGGGCGCGGTAATGCTCTATGCGTTCCCGACCAACAGCGAGACGGTGGATAACGTCGTCTCGTTCTGGACCCCGGCAGCGCCTGCAAAAGCGGGGCAGCGGTTGCAGTTCGATTACTCGCTGTCGTGGAAATCGGTCGATCCGACCGCCGTCGCCGCGACAGCGCACGTCGTCGATTGCTGGCAGGGCGTCGCCGGCCGACCGGGCGCCGAGCCGGTGAAGGGCGCGCGGAAGCTCGTGGTCGATTTCATCGGTGAGGGTCTTGCTGGTCTCGATCGCCAGAGCGGGGTGACCGCCAAGATCGACGTCGTCCGCGGCAAGGTACTCGCCAACGCGGCCTATCCCGTCGTCGGCCAGAAGAACCGCTGGCGCGTCACCGCCGACGTGGCCCCCGACGCGCAAGGACCCGCCGACGTCAGGCTGTTCCTCACGCGCGGAGGTCGCGCACTTAGCGAAACCGTCCTGACCCCGATCTTCTGATGCCCGCGCTTCCCGCAATGATGCCGGGCGAAACGCCGATCGAGATGCCCTCGCAGCGTTTCGACGGTCCGCCGCCGCCTTGGTCCGCGCCCGAGCCGGGCCCGGGCATGGTCGTATCCTCCGACGACATGCTCGCGCGCCGCATCCTCCTCGTGCTGATGACCGGGCTGCTGGCAACCGCGGCGTCGTCGGCGGTGCAGGAATCGCTGCTCGCCGACGGACTGAGCTTCTGGGACGCGGCGTTGCTCGCGCTGTTCTTCCCGCTGTTCGCGTGGATCGCGTTCGGATTCATGAATGCCGCGATCGGCTTCGTGCTGTTGATGACCGGCGGGCATCCGGGCTTCGTACCGACGCCGCGCCAGTCCGAACCGCTCGAGGGCCGCACCGCGATCCTGATGCCGGTCCACAACGAGGACATCGATGCGGTGTTCGAGCGGATCGCGTGGATGGCGCGCGCGATCGCCGCGGGCGGTGTCGCCGACCGGTTCGATATCTTCATCCTGAGCGATTCCGGCGAAACGGCGGAGGCGGCCGAGGTCGCGGCGTGGGAGCGCCTCGCGCCGACGCTCGACTGCGCGCTCTATTACCGCCGCCGCACCGTGAACGTGGGGCGGAAACCCGGCAACGTGGCCGAATGGATCCGGCGGTTCGGCGGCGGCTATCGCTATATGCTGATGCTCGACGCGGACAGCCTGATGGGCGGGAATACGATCATCGGCATGGCGCAGGTGCTCGAACGTCGTCCGGCGGTCGCGCTGCTCCAGACCGTACCGGCAGTGATCAACGGCGTGACGTTCTTCCAGCGCTGGATGCAATTCGCCAGTCGGTTGTACGGTCCGATTTCCACCGCCGGGCTGGTCTGGTGGTCAGGCTCGGAAGCGACCTTCTGGGGGCATAATGCGCTGATCCGGATCGAGGCGTTCGCTTCGAGTTGCGGGCTACCGGACCTTCCCGGCCGCGCGCCGTTCGGTGGGGTCATCATGAGCCACGACATGGTCGAGGCGGCACTGCTCCGCAGGCGCGGCTGGCGCGTCCACATGCTGATGACCGAGGAGACGTTCGAGGAATATCCGCCGACGCTGATTGACGCGGCGGTGCGCGACCGGCGCTGGGCGCAGGGGAATATCCAGCATCTCAGCCTGCTGACGTCGTCGGGGTTCCACTGGATCAGCCGGCTGCAACTGCTGATGGGCGCGTCCGCGTTCATCACCTCGCCGGTATGGCTGCTGATGATCGCGACGAGCGTCGTGCAGGCGCTGATTGGCGAGCGCAACATCGTCGAGGCGCAGACTTCGCTGCAGGTGCTGTTCGTCACACTGCTGCTGTTGTTCGGGCCGAAGCTGTTGAGCGTGATCTGGGCATTCTCGAATGCGGAGCGGCGCGCGGGGTTCGGCGGGCGGCGCGGGATCGTCCGCTCGGTGCTGGTCGACGTGCCGTTCTCGATGCTGTCCGCGCCGGTGATCGCGTTAACGCAGACGATGGATCTCGCGGGGATCCTGATGGGGCGGAAATCCGGTTGGGCGCCGCAGAACCGTGACGCGCACGAACTGTCGCTGGCGGACGTGATGCCGCGATATCGCTGGCATGTCGGGGTGGGGGTGGCGTTGCTGCTGGTCACGCCGTTCGCGCCGATCACCGCGGCTTGGCTTGCGCCGGTGACGCTGGGGTTGTTGCTAAGTCCGTTCCTGACGATGTTGACGGCGAGCGAGAAGGCGGGGCGGTGGGCTGCTGCGCATGGGATGTTCGTGGAGCCCGGCGAGCATGTGTCGGTGCTTTCGCGACCGTCGCTGCCGGCGACGCAGGTCTGACGCTCTCTACTTCCCCCCTCCCTGGAAGGGAGGGGCCGGGGGTGGGTTGCTTTCCGTACGCCGAACGGTCGCGGCACAAGCTGGCCTACCCACCCCCAACCCCTCCCTTTCAGGGAGGGGGGCAGGTTGGTCCTGCTATGCCCGGTGTCCGCTTAAGTCCGCCCCCGCATCCACCGCGAACCGGCGGTTCCAGATGGTCGCCGACGCCGACACTGCCGTCACCACTAGGAACGCCAGCGTGAAGTCCGTCAGCGCCGGACGCGTCGCGCCCGTCCCGAGCATCCCGACATGCAGCGACGCCGCGCCGACGCAGATGCCGAGCGAGAGCATAAGTTGCTGGAACGTCGCGTAGAAGCTTGTCGCGCTGCTCATCCGCGACGAGGGAATCTCGTCATACGCGATCGTGTTGTACGCCGAGAACTGGAACGACATGAAGAAGCCCGAGATCATCAGCACGCCGAAGATCACCGGGATCGGCCAGTCGGGGCGGAAGAGGCCTGCGAGCGCATAGCCGGAGCTTGCGCAGAGTCCGCCGACGATCAGGCTGTTCCGGAACCCGAAGCGACGGAGCACGCGCGGGGCGAGCCCCTTCATTCCCAGCGAACCGATCGCGCCGGCGATAGTGATCGCGCCGCTAGCCGCCGCGGTCATGCCGAAGCCCAATTGGAGCATCATCGGCAACAGGAACGGTTGCGCGCCCTGCGTGATGCGGGTCAGCGATCCGCCGATCACCGACAGGCGGAAGGTGGGGATTCGCATCAGCGACAGGTCGAGGATCGGGTCGCTGCGGTGCTTGGCATGGCGTATATACGCGATGCCGGCGACCAGTCCGACGACGATCAGGACGATCGCGCGAGAGAGTTCACCGGTGCGGCTGGTCATCTCGAACCCGAACAACAGACAGCCGAGCGACACGCCCGACAGGATGAAGCCGGGCACGTCGAAGCGCGCCGGCTTGTCCTCGCGGACCTCGCCGATGAAGCGTGTCACCAGCACCACGCCGAGCAGGCCGATCGGGACGTTGAGGTAGAAGATCCAGCGCCAGTCGAGATAGGTGACGATCGCGCCGCCGACCGGGGGGCCCAGGATCGGGCCGATCAGCGCGGGCATGATCAGCCACGACATCGCCTGGACCATGTCCTCCTTGGCGACGCTGCGGAGCAGGACGAGGCGGCCGATCGGGATCATCATCGCGCCGCCGAGCCCTTGCAGGAAGCGCGCGACCATCATGAACGGCAGGCTGGTCGCCTGGCCGCACAACATCGAGCCACCCACGAAGATCAGGATCGCCGCGCGGAAGATCGTCCGCGAGCCGAACCGGTCCGCGAGACGCCCGCTTGCCGGAATGAAGATCGCGAGGGCCAGCAGGTACGAGGTCAGCGCCGAGCTCATGCTGGTGGCGGGGACGCCGAAATCGCGCGCCATCGTCGGCAGCGCGGTCGCGAGCACGGTCGAGTCCATCTGTTCCATGAACAGTGCGCAGGCGATGATCAGCGCGGTGATGCGGTAGTTGCTCGGCGTATGCGGCAACGCGTCCGGGTCCTTGGCGACGCGCGCGATCGTGTCGGCGGCGGGCATGATGCCATCGCGGATTTCGCTGTTGATCGACGCCAGCCCGCGGCGACGCAGCCTCAAGTCTGCCACCCCCCGCCGAGTGCCTTGAAGACGTCGACCTGGCGATCGACCAGCAGGGCGTCGGAGGCGGCGAGGTTCGCCTGCGCGGTGGTCAGCGCCGCCTGCGCGGTCAGCAACGAGAGGAAGTCTGTGCGGCCGAAACGGTAGAGCGTGCCGGCCTGATCCGCGGCGCGCGCGGCGCTGGACTGCGCGCGGCGGAGGGCTGCGTTGCGGTCGCCTTCGCGGGCATAGGCGGAAAGTGCGGTCTCGGTCTGGCGGAGCGCTTCGAGCGTGGTCGAATCGAACTGCGCTAATGCTTGGTCCGCAGTGGCGCCGGCTTGGGCGATCTGCGCGCGGATGACCGGGCGGTTGGGGAAGCTCCAGCTGATCAGCGGTCCGAGCCCGAGGTGGAATGCGTTGGTCGAGCCGAGCGACGAGACCGGCCCGGTGAACCCGGCCGAGCCGCCGAGGCTGACCTGCGGATAGAGGTTGGCGGTTGCCACGCCGATCCGCGCGGTCGCGGCGGCGAGCGTGCGTTCGGCCTGCCGGATGTCGGGGCGGCGCAGGATCAACGCGGTCCCGTCGCCGATCGGCAGCGGGCGGGTGAGCGCGGGCGGCTTGGCGCAGGTCGCGACGTCCTTGGGATAGTCGGCGGGCGCGCGACCCATCAGCGTGGCGAGCCGGTACAGCGCGGCGGTTCGTGTCGCGACCTGCGAGGGGATCAGCGCTTCGCTTTGGTCGACTGCGGTTCTTGCGCGCGTTACGTCGAACGCGGTGCCGCGGCCGCCGCGTTGCAGGCGCTGCGTCACGTTCAGCGTCTGGCGTTGCAGCGCTAGGATACGGTTGTTTGCGGCCAGCACCGAGTTGGCGGTGCAGGCGGTGGCGTAGCTGCGCGCGGTTTCCGCGGCGACGGTGACGCGGACATTGTCGCGTGCGGCGGCGACCGCCTCGGCATCGCCCTGCGCCGCTTCGATCGCGCGGCGGATGCGACCCGACAGGTCGAGCGGATAGGCGAGCGTGATGCCGAGGTTGTAGTCGAGCGTGCCGGGCAGGCTGCCGCCGGTCGTGTAGGGACGGTCCAGCGAGGTGCCGCCGCCGAGCACGGTCGACAGCGTTCGGCCCGCGGCGACTTCGGCGACGACCGCGTCTGCGCGGCGCAGGTTGGCGTCGGCGGCGCGGAGATCGGTGTTGGCGGCGAGCGCTTCGGTGACGAACGCGTCGAGGCGGGGGTCGCCGTAGAGTTGCCACCAGTGATCGGGGAGCGGGGTGTCGACGAACGCCTTCTCGTGGCTGCTGTCGAATGCGCCTTGGGCGGAGGGGCGGTTGACGACTGCGGACTCGGGGAGCGCGTAGTTTGGGCCGGCGGTGGTGCAGGCCGCGAGCGCGAGCGAGGCGATGATCGTTGCGAGACCGCGGCGACCGGCGTGCTTAGTGCCCCCTCTTGCGTCATCCTGACGAAAGTCACGATCCAGAGCCACGCAGGACATCGCTTGTAACCCTGGGTCCTGACTTTCGTCAGGATGACGGCGGGGGGTGGGGCGGATGGAGGCGCGCATCATGATGTCGTCCCCGGAGCGACCCGCGGCACCACCGTCACCGTTGCGGTGCGGCCCACAATCAACTGCGTACCCTTCGGCACGCTCGTCAGCTTCACCCGCACCGGGATACGCTGCGCCAGTCGCACCCAATTGAACGTCGGGTTCACGTTTGGCAGCAGGTTGGTCGTATTCGTCCGTTCGCTGTCGTTGATCCCCGCGGCGATGCTGTCGACGCGGCCGTGGAGCGCCTGTGGCTCGCCCATCAGGTGGACGACCACCGGATCGCCGACTCGGATGCTGCCGAGCTTGGTCTCCTCGAAATAACCCTCGACGCGGAGTGAGTCGGTGTCGACCAGCGCCATCGCCTGTGCGCCGGTCGCGATATAGTCACCGGGATGGAGATCGAGGTTGGTGACGATGCCGTGCACCGTCGCACGCACCGTCGTCCGCGCGAGGTTCAGCGCCGCGGTCGAGCGCGCGCTCTGCGCCTGGGCAAGTGCAGCCGACGCTGTGGCCACGCGCGCGACGTTCTGCTCGTGCGTCTCCTTCGCCACCAGATCGCCGAGCGCAAGATCGCGCTGCGCCTCGCGGCGCGCCTGCAACAGCGTCGCGCGCGCGCTCGCGATCGACGCGTCGGACTGCGCCAGCGTCAGCTGGAAGCGCGGACGATCGACCACGAACAGCACGTCGCCGGGCTTCACCGCCTGGTTGTCGTGCACCGCGACCTGCGTGACCAAGCCGGCGACGTCGGGCGTCACGCGGACGATGTCAGCGCGGATATGCCCGTCGCGCGTCCACGGATCGGTCTCGTACCGCTTCCACAGCCACAGCGCGACCAGCACCGCGAGCGCGACGATGATCAGCGTGACGGCCGAGCGACCCAGCGGGGCGAACAGCGACTTGAGGCGGGAAGAGGTCATGCGGAAGGTCCGGTCAGCAGGGCGAGCAGCCCGAGGATGAGGATGAACAGCGCGAGGTCGACGAGCGGTCGATACGTCACCACGCGGTAGGCGCCCGCGAACGCGAGCAGCCGCGTGGCGATGCCGGTCAGGATGACGGCGGCGACGGCGAGCAGCAGGATGCTCGGCAAGTAGACGCCGCCGATCGAGATTTCGCCGGTCATGCCGGTGCTCCGTATGCTGGCGCTTGTGGGAACAGGTTGCGACGGAGCGAGGTCAGCGCGAGCACGCCGGTGCGGTGGCGATCGGGCGTGCTGGTCGCGAAACCTCTCATCGCGGTGTCGATTCCGGCGAGCAGGTCGGGTTCGGGTGGCGCGGGTTCATCCGGACGTAACGCACGGTAATGCGCGCCGATACCACGAAGGACCGGCGTGATCACCGCGGCCTCGTCGGGGGAGCCATCGATCCGCAACTGCTTGAGTTCGCCGACAGCGACGCCGACGCGCAGGTCGGTCAACGCGTCGAGCAGCGGCTTGCCCGGATCCTCGCCCTGCAACGCGAGGCGCGGGGCGAGCAGGCCGATGCGGTCGAGCATCCGTGCGATCCAGCCCGCCGCGTCGGGGCGGCTCATCGAATCGCTGCGCGCCGCCAGTTCGCGCCAGCCTGCGCGGATCAGCCGCCGCGCGCTGGTATCCGCGCCGATCGTCTGGAACAGGCCGACCGTCACGACCGCGAACAGCGTGCCGATCAACTGCGCGATGCCGCCGTTGAGGAACGCGTCGAAGCTGCCGCCGAACCGGTCGTTGAGGCCGACCGTGTTCAGCGCGCCGAGCAACCCGCCGAGCGTCATCAGCAAGGTCGCTGGACGGGCGAGAAACATCCCTCCGATCAGCATCGGCGGTGCGAGCACAGCGGCAAGCGTCACGAAATCGGTCACGCGCGGCAGGATGGCGAAGGCGTAGACGGCGGATATGACCAGCCCGATGATCGTGCCGTAGAAGAACGCCAGGATCGATGGTGCGGGGTCATCGCTGTTGCCGAACAGCGCGCAGCACACGCCCGCGATCAGCACCGCGCCGGCGCCGTCCGACCAGCCCGTACCGATCCAGAAGACGCAGCCGAGCAGGATGGTCGCGACGGTGCCGGCGGCGGCGCGGAGTGCGATACCCCGGTCGCGGTGAAGCGGTCGCTTGGCGATTCGGGCGAGCAGCCGTGCGACCGCAGGCGTGACCGGTGCGCGCGATGGCGAGCGCATCTGGTCGCGCAGGTCGCGCGCGTTACGGTGCGCGTCGACCAGTTCGCCAAGCCGCGCGAGGAGGCTGAGCCGCAACGCATCGCGCCAGATGAGCGTGTCGCCTACTACCGGCTCGAGAACGCGGGCGCGTTCGATCAAGGCGTCTGCGGTCGGGCCGCGGTCGGCCACGGGCGGCGGATCGCGCAGCCATTCGCGGACGTCCTCGATCAACGCGAGCGCTTCGGGGCGAGGCGCATCTGCACCGCGCTTCAGCTCGACGATCCGGTCGTCGACCGCGCTTGCCAGGGGCAGCAGCATCGACAACTCCGCCTGCAACGCACGCAGCGTCCGCGTACGGGGCAGCAGGCGCGCGGTGTCGAATGGCAGGTGGATGGACAACTGATGAAGCTCGTTGATGTCGAGCGCGAGGCGCCGCCGATCGCGGTCGAGTGCGGCATCGGATGCTCCCGCCAGCGAATCGCGCGACCAGCGCTCGGCATCTGCCAGGATCGCGTCGATCCGCGCGAGCAGCGTCGCGGTCACGGTCTGCGGGAAGACGAAGCCGTGGACCAGGCTCCCGCACAGGATGCCGATCGTGATCTCCTGCACGCGCAAGGCGGCGATCGTGAACACCGCACCCGGAGTCGTGACCGACGGAAATCCGATGATGCTGGCCGTATAGCCTGCGAGCAGGAACAGGTACGCGCGCGGCGTCCGGTCGAGCAGCGAGATGTACAGGCACAGCCCGAGCCACAGCGCCAGGCCGAGCGACAGCAATTCGGGCGCGTTGACCAGGTTCGGCACCAGCACCACCGCGGCGGCCGCGCCGAGCACCGTGCCGGCGACGCGGAACACCGCCTTCGACAGCACCGCGCCGGCCAGTGGCTGCGCTACGATGTACGACGTCGTCACTGCCCAATAGGGACGCGTCAGCCCGATCCTGAGCGCGATGTAATAGGCGAGAAAAGCAGCGATCAGGCACTTGACCGAGAAGAGCGCTTCCTTTCCGCCGAACCGGGTGAGGTTCATCGTGCCGGACTCATCGGGCGTGATCCGCGGTGAACCGTGCGCCGAGCCGCTCCGCGACGTGCAACGCGGTGGCGAGATCGTCGTCGGACACGTCGTCGAGCATCCCCGCGCGCAGGCTGGCGAACTTCGCCTCGATCGTGGTGACGAGGGCACGGCCGTGGTCGGTCAGGCGAATACGGCTGACGCGTGCATCGGAGGGGTCGCGGCGACGCTCGACGAGGTTGGCCGCCGACATCTGGTCGATCGAGCGGACCAGCGATGCCTGCGTGACGTCGAGTTCGTTGGCGAGATCGGTCTGGCGGACGTCGTCGCCGAGCCGCCCTACCTGCACCAACGTCCACCCGATCGACGCGGAGACGTTCATGTCGCTGAGCGCCCGATCGGCAGCCCGCCGCCACATCTTTGCGAGCGGCAGGAGAGTGCGAGCGTAGGCTGACTCAAGGAAGGCGCGGTGAGAAGTCATTAGCGTGCTAAGTAATGCCGTTTTCTCATGCTGCAATGCGGAAAAGAATCATGACGGAAATGTTAGGATTGGCGTTAAACCGATCTGCACCCCCCGGCGGGGGCCGGGGTCCAACTGGAGAGGTCGCGGTAACGGAAGGCCGAACTCCGCTATCAACGTTCCCCAATTGGGCTTCGGCCTCCGCCGGGGCGGTATCGGGTGGGGTAAACGTTCTTACTCGACCGCCAGGATCACATGGCTGGCCTTGATCAACGCCAGCGCGCGCGTGCCGATCTGCAGGTCGAGCGCCTCCGCGCTCTCCTTGGTCAACGTCGCGGTCAGCGTCTTGCCGAGCGTCAGTTCCAGCGTCACTTCGCTGGAGATCGCGCCGTCCTCGCGGGCGATCACCGTCCCCGCCAGCGTGTTGCGGGCCGACGTCCGCAAGCTCTCGTCACCACGCGCGAGGATCACGAAGCTCGACTTGATGAGCGCCAACGCTGTCGCGCCCGGTACCAGTCCCAGATCCTCGGCGCTGCCGCGCGTGATCGTCGCGACGATCTCGACGCCATCCGCCACCGCCAGCGTAACCTCGGCATCGATCGTCCCTGGGGTCACGCGCGACACGGTGCCGCGCAACACGTTGCGCGCGCTCGTCTTCATTCCGATTCCCCATAGCAAAGGCTTCAGCGACAGCCCGTTCGACACGCTAGCCTCGATCCGCGCCATCGCGCTGGCGAGCTCGGCCTCGGCGACCGCATAACCGTCGAGCACCGCCACGCCCGCCTCGGTGATTGGGCTCGCGCCGCCGTCCTTGCCGCCCGCCGCGGGGAGCACGAGCGGCCGGTCGAACAGATTGTTCATCACCTGCACCGCGTCCCATGCCGCCTTGTAGCTCAGCCCCACGACCTTGGCCGCGCTGGTGATCGAGCCGCCGTCGCGGATCGCGCGGAGCAGCGCGATCCGGTCGGCGCCGACGCGGCCTGTCTGGTCCTTGGCGAGCAGGATCGTGGCGTGGAGGGCGGGGTCGGGCATCCCACCCCCATACTCACTGGCGGATGCGGAAGGTAAGTCCGATCGTGCGCGGGTCGCTCGGCGTGGCCAGGATCAGGCCGGAATTGCCCGCCTGGATCGTCACGTTCTGGATATAGTCCTTGTTCAGCAGGTTGCGTGAGAACACGGCGAGTTCCCAGCCCTGCTTCGAGCGGAAGCCGATGCTGCCGTTGACGATCGTGTAGCCCTGGATGACCGTGAACGCCGAACCCGAGGGATCGCCGAACTGCCGCGTGCGCGTGTTCGAATCGACATGGACGAAGCCGCTGCCGATGTCGGCGATCGGCTGGTTGTAGTCCGCGCCGAGCGTGTACGACCATCGCGGCAGGCTCGATAGGCGCTGGCCGCTGAGATCGCAGAAGGCGGCAGTGTTGAAGATCCGTTCGATCGGGCAGGGGGCGGCCGGGTAGGAATTGAACTTGCCGTCCGCATAGGCGACGCTGCCGCGCAGCGACAGGTTGCGGGTGACGAGCGCGGTCGCGTCCGCCTCGAACCCGCGCACCGTCACTTTCGGGATGTTGGCGAGGTACGTGCGGAGCGCAGCGGCGGCGCGGGTGTCGGTGACGTTCGACTGGAAATCGGTGACGCGCGTATAATAGCCGTCGACGTTGAAGATCAGGCGATTGTCGAACAGCTGCGTCTTCAGGCCAATCTCGTACGCGGTGTTCTTCTCGGGGCGCACCACGGCGGTGCCGATCGCGGGCTGGTTCTGGTCATTGAGCGGAAGGCCAGACATGTTGATACCGCCCGATTTTTCGCCGCGCGCGTAGCTGGCGTAGGCGAGGACGTTATCGGTCGCCTGGTACGCGATGTTGCCGCGCCCCGTCAGCGCACCGTCCTTGTCGCTGGCGGCGTAGTTCTGGCCGCGCAGGATCGACAGCTTGGCCGCATTGAGCGCCGCGTTCGTCGTCTGCAAGCCGCCGAAGGTGAAGGTGTCGTACGTCCCCTCCTTTTCCTCATAGGTATACCGAAGCCCGCCGGTCAGCGTCAGGCGGTCGATCGGCTTCCAGTTCACTTCGCCGAACGCGGCATAGCTGTCCGAGTGGAAATCGGTGCGGCCGTCGGTGCCGTAGCCATCGAGCAGGTTGCTGGGGACGGCGGTTGCGGCGGCGCCCGTGCCCGTCGACGTGCCGATCAGATAGCGTGCGGCGGCGGGGCCGTAGATCGAAATCGGGCGGCCGATGACGCGCTGGCGGAAGAAATACAGCCCGCCGACGTAGCTCAGTTTGTGGTCGCCGTTCGAGGCGAGGCGCAGTTCCTGGCTATACTGGTCCTGGCGCGAGGGGATGTGCTGTTCGGTCTGGATCGGGATCCCGGTATAGTCGCGATCGTTGTCGGCATCCCAGTTCCAGAAGCGCCACGCGCTGACCGAAGTGAGCGTCGCGGCCCCAAGGTTCCAATCCGCGATCACGCCGACGCCGCCTTCGTTGGTATCGACGCCGAGCGCGGCGTCGATGTCGGTCTTGCGGTCGTACGGATTTGTGCTCGGTGGTGCGTAGTTGAACTGCGCGGCGAGGCCGGTCGGGCCGCCGAACTGGCGCGTGGCGGTGCGGAACAACCGGCCGTCGGTGCCACTGCCGGGGCGAGTGGCGACGTTGTAATAGACCTGCGTGCAGCAGTTGCTCTGAAAGTTGGTGAAGTCGGCGCTGACCTTCACCTGGAACACCGCCGAGGGGCGGAACAGCAATTGGCCGCGGATCGCCTGGTTGCCGATGGTGTTCTGGTCGCGGCCGGTGACGACGTTGTCGATCACGCCGTCGCGGCGCGTGCTGACCACCGACACGCGGCCGGCGAGCGTGTCGCCGATGATCGGGCCCGAGACGGCGCCCTTCACTTGGAGAAAGTTGTAGCTCGCATAGCTGATCTCCGCCTCGCCTTCGGTGGTGAAGGTCGGTGCTCGCGTCGTGATGTTGATCGCGCCAGCGGTCGAGTTCTTGCCGAACAGCGTCCCCTGTGGACCGCGTAGAACTTCGACCTGCTCGATGTCGCTGAAGTCGAACGCGGCGGTGGCGGGGCGGGCGTGATAGACCTGGTCGACATAATAGCCGACGCCGGGTTCGAGCCCGTCATTGGCCTGACTGACCGCGACGACGCTGCTGCCGAGCCCGCGGATCGTGAACGCGGTGTTGCGGGGATTGGCCGAGCTGTAGTTCAACGCGGGGACGAGCTGCGCCAGCTGCTGCGTGTTCACGCTGTAGGAGCGGTCGAGTAGCGCGCCACCGACAACGGACAGCGAGCCGGGGATCTTCTGGGCGTTCTCGGCGCGACGGCGAGCAGTGACGATCACCTCCATCGAGGTGTCGGGGTCGTCGCTCGGTTGGGCTGTGGTGCCCTCGGTGCGTGTCTGTTCCGGATTGGCGGCGCTGGCCTGCGCGGCTGCCATCATCGGTAGGCAAGTTGTAGCCAGCAGCACGGCACTCAGCCGCGTGAAATCATGTCCCCGCATTGTCGTCGCCCCTTCGTTATATAGTCGAGCTACATAACGAGAAGTTTGAAAACGAATAGAGGGATTTGCGGACGCGCACGTACGCGCAACCGCATACCACCCCGGCGAAGGCCGGGGCCCAATTGGGGGACGACGCTTGGCGGGCATTGCACGCCGTTACTGTGACTTTTCCAATTGGGCCCCGGCCTTCGCCGGGGTGGAGGGCAGCGGCGTTAGGAAAGGAGAGCGACGATCTCCGCGGCGATCTCGGCGGGCAAGCGCGACGCGCCGTCAGCGACCGTCGACACCGTCGCCCAGCGGCCTAACAGCCCAGCCTCGGCCATCGCCGCGTAGTTCGTCCGAACCCGGTCCTGCAGTCCGGTATCCGCCTCGTACGCGTCAAACGCATCGTCGGTGTAGGACCGCTTCCGCTTCTTCAGGATCAGCCCGCGCGCGATGTCGGCCGGCGTGTCGAGATACACCGACAGGTCGGGCTTCGGGAGCGCGAACGAGCCCGTCTCCAAATCGGCGATCCACACCATCATTGCGTCCGCTTCGTCCGCCGGCACCTGCGCCGCCTGATACGCCATGTTCGAGGCAATATAGCGGTCGAACACCACCACATCGTTCGCCGCCATCGTCGCCAGCAGATGATCGCGCGACTCCATACGGTCGAGCGCATATAGCACCGCCGCTGCCTTGGGCGACGTGCCGCGCGGCAAGGTGCCGGCCAGCATCGCGCCGAGTGCCCAGCCGCCGACCGTCTCGGTATAGCGCGGGAACGATACGACGTCGGCGGTGCGGCCCGCGACGCGCAACTGCTCGACCACCAGTGCCGAGGCGGTAGCCTTGCCCGCGCCGTCGGCGCCTTCGATTGCCAGGAGGAAGCTCATGGAGCGGCCCTAGCAAGCCTTACCGGCTCACCAAAGCCCGCAAATCGATCAGCCCGCGCAGCAAGGATGTGCCGCCCGGCGATGCGATATAGCGCGGCGTCCAGTTCGGGCGAAACTTCTCCTTGTACGCGCGCAGGCCGGCGAACCCGTAGAAGCGCTCGCCGTGGCGGAACAGAAACGCTGCCACCTTCGACCAGGTCGGCGACAGCCGCCGCGCCTCGATCCCCGACAGCGGCGCCATCCCCAGCGAGAAATTGCGATAGCCATGCTCGTGCCCCCATAGCATCAGCCGCGTGAACAGGAAGTCCATGCCACCCTGCGGCATGTCCTCGGCGTGGCGCATCAGGTCGACCGACAGCTCCTGCCTGTTCGGCGTGCCCCAGACGTTGGCGAAGGCGACGATCCTGCCCTCGATCCGCACCACCGCGCAGTCGAACTTCGCCATGTATCCCGGCTCGAACCGACCGACGCTGAAACTCTTCTCGGCATGATCCTTGTCGGCGAGCCACCAGTCGGAGATCGCTTGCAGTTCTGGGATGATCGCGGGCATTTCGGCGGCCGGCACGACCGCGAACTCCGCGCCTGCGCGTTCGGCGACACGGCTGGCCTTCCGCACGCTGCGCATCTCGGGTGTTTCCAGCGTGAAGCCGTCGAGCTCGACGGTCGCCTCTTCGCCGTATTTGACCAGCTTGAGGCCCATCTCGATCGCGATCGGCACGATGCGCAGGCCGATCTGGTACAGCAGCAGCCGGCCCTGAGCTGCGTCGGCGCGGGCGCGGATGGCCCATAACAGCTCCGACCATGCCTCGCTTGGCCCGACCGGATCGCCCAGCACGATCCAGCTCGCGCCCTTCACCTGGTACATCAGGAACGCGTCGCCGCTGTCCGAGACCAGGAAGCGCTTGTCGCCGGTGAAGGCGAGCATCGCGTCGGTGCGGTCGGCATGCGCGAGCGCGGCGGTCGCGACATCGTCGGGCAGCATGTCGTGGACCATCGGCACCGGTGCCGCGGCGAACAGTCGCCAGATCGCCGCACCGATCAGCAATAGCCCGACCGCTAGGCTGGTGCGCAGGAAGCGCGAGGCGTTGGCGTTGGTCTCGAATTGCCACCACAGGTCGCTCGAATAGCCGACGCGGCGGTAGGCGAAGAAGCCGATCAGCACCGACAGGCCGATCGCGGCACCGACGCCGACCAGCCATTCGGGGGATAGCGGCTCCGCGGTCAGCCGCGTCCGCCGGTAGAACGCCGCGCGCGTCCATTGCAGCGCGGCGGCGGTGAGCAGCAGGATCGTCGCCTCCTCGTAGTCGAGGCCCTTGGCGATCGACAGCAGCGCGCCTGCGACGAGCAACGTCCGCGCCGCCCAGAACGCGCCGTCGAGCCGCCGGTACAGCCCGAGTGCGACCAGCAACAGCATCACGCCGACGAGGCTCGCCGCGACGTGGGCCATCTCGCTGATCGGCAGCGGCAGGATCGTCGCCAAAGTGTCCATGCGACCAGGGGCCGCGGGCAGCGCGCCCGAGACGAGCAGCATCGCACCGCTTAGGAACACCAGCACGCCCAGCAGCAAGGGCGCCAGCGGCAGCGCGATCGCCAGCGGATCGGTGCCTCGCCCACGCCACTGACGCCCCTCGTGGAACGCCATCAGTACAGCAGCGAGGATCAGCGGTGCGACGTAATAGATGATGCGGTAGGCAAGCAAAGCAGCGAGGACCGTCGCATTGTCCTGCGGCATCGTCGCGATGATCACCGCCTCGAACACGCCGAGCCCGCCCGGCACATGGCTGATCAACGCGACGACGATCGCCACCGCGTAGCCCAGGAACAGCACCGGATAGAGTTCGGGCGAAGCGTTCGGCAGCAGCACGAACAAGGCTGCGCTCGCCGCTGCGAGGTCGACCGTCGAGACCAGCAGGAGCGCGAGCGCCTGCCGCCAGTTCGGCAGGGGCAGCCTCCAGCCGAGCAGCCCGATCGATCCACCCTGTCGGTGACGCAGCACGACCCCCAGCATGACGAGCGGGATGACGATGCCGACGCTGCGCTCCAGCAGAGGCGGCATCGTCCACTTCACGATTGGAAGCGTCCCCGGATGGATCGCCATCGACAGGCACGCGACCGTGATGACCCCCGCCCAGAACGTCACGCCGGCTATCAGCACGACGCGCGCCACGGCGGCTTCGTCTAGCCCGGCGCGGCTATATACGCGGTATCGCGCCGACCCGCCGGTCAGCATGGCGAGGCCGAGATTGTGGCTGATCGTATAGCTGGTGAACGACGCCACCGCGGCGGTGCGCCACGGCAGCGGATGGCCGATCACTTTCAGCGCGATCGAATCGTAGAAGGTCAGCGCGATATAGCTGACGACGGTCAGCCCGATCGCTACCGAGAGCTGCGACCAGCCGAGCGCGGAAAACGCGGCGCGCACTTCGGACAGGCGGATTTCGGCGGTCAGCTTGTGGATCGCAGCAAAGCCAAGCACCGCGACGATGAGTACCGCCAGCGCGATTAGCGTGCCGCGGCGATGCGCGATCCAGTCGCGGGTCCGGATGATCAACGGACGAGTCGTCATCGGGTCAACCGCGGTGCCAGGTCTGCGTCTTGCACAGGAACCCGCCGATCAGGCAGCCTTTCACGTCGATCGTATTCGCGTCGACCAGCGTCAGCGTCGACCCGAAGGTGCGGCCCATGTCGGGGACGAAGATCTGGCCCGACCATTTCCTGCGGCCGCTAGGGCGATATTCGCGAAGCAAGGCGGTGCCGATCAGTTTCGGCGTGCCGCCATCGCGGGCGTCGGCCTGCGCCTCGTCGCTGGCGCGCACCACCCAGCCGCACAGCCTGTCCCCGCAGGCGCCTGTCTTCACGGCCACGCTGTTCTTCGGATTGTGCCAGGTGCCTTCCACGGGGGAAGCAGGGGCCGGGCTGCCCACGGCCATCGCGAGCGCCATCATCACAGGAATCATCGGTCGATCCTCAATCCGCGAAAACGAACCGCGCCAGCACCTCGTAGAGCGCATCGGCGTCGCGGTGAAGCGGGTGTCCGCCCGGCAACGCGATCCGCGTCGTATTGGCCTGAGTCAGCAACGGGCACAGGCTGCCGACTTCCTCCACGCCCTGCACGCATAGCAAAGGTGCCCAGGCCAGCTGGCGCGCGGTCGGCACCGCGTCGACGGTCGGGGTCCAGAGATCGAAGACCTCGCTTGGCGACGCGCGGAACTGGACGTTGTCCTCGGGCACGATCAGCGCGACCTTGGCGATCTTCGCGCGCAGTTCGGGGGCAAGGTCGACCAGCCCGACATGCAACATGTCCGCGCCGAACGACTGGCCGATCAGCACTACCCGATCGGCATGGCCGAGCCGCAACGCGCGCTGCTCGGCACGCGCGATCAGCGTCGTGATGTCCGCCGGCGTCCGCGTCGTGCGCAGATAGGTCAGCGTGTTGACCGCGACCACCGGCACGCCATCCGCCGCCAGCCGCCGTGCGATCTGCGGCGCCATGCCGATCTTGTAGCCGAGATCGCCGGTGAGGAGCACGACGGCGAATGGCCGCTCCGGCTTGGTCGGGTAGACATCGGTGAACAACGGCCCACCGAAATAGCCGAGCCAGCCCATGAAGCCAGCCGCGGCGATAGCGGCCAGGACCAGCGCGAGCAGGGATCGGTAGAGCCATGTCATCCGCAACCGATTGCACCGGGGCGGGTGATCGGCACGTGGAGCGATAGTGAAGTTTTCTTCATGCTCTGCTGCCCTTCCTGGAAGGAGGGGCTGGGGTGGGTTGGCGCGCTCGTGCCGTAACGGTCTGATATGCGGAAACCGACCCACCCCCGACCCCTCCCTTTCAGGGGGGGGAAGAACCATCTCGCCCCTCAAACCGGATCGTGCGCCAACCGCTCGTGATGACGGATCACCTCGTCGATGATGAAGCGCAGGAATTTTTCGGAAAACTCGGGATCGAGCTGCGCTTCCGCCGCCAGATGGCGCAACCGGGCGATCTGGCGCTCTTCCCGGCCGGGATCTGCAGCGGGCAAGCCATGCGTCGCTTTGTGCCGGCCCACCGCCTGCGTCACCTTGAAGCGCTCGGCAAGCATGTGGATCAGTGCCGCATCGATGTTGTCGATGCTCTGCCGGTATCCGGTCAACAGGTCGTCAGCCACCAAAATACCCTTTCGTTGGTTCGGCGCGCCTTTTGCGGTGGTGCAACCGGATCGGCAAGGCGTCGCACGGCAGATCGGGGCGAGCCGGGGCAGCTCGACGCCCGGCAAGGGTTGCTTTGCAGGGGCATAGGCGTCAGAGGCTCGGGAAGATGAGCGCCACCGTCCACCGCCTCGACACCCTTCGTCCCACGCCCGAGTCCCAGCCCTCGCTGGACCCGATGGTCAAGCTTGTCCGTGGCGACATGGACCAGGTCAACGCGGTGATCCGCGGCCGGATGGAGTCGGAGATCCCGCTGATTCCCGAACTCGCCGGTCACCTGATCGCGGGTGGCGGCAAGCGGATGCGGCCGATGCTGACGCTCGCGAGCGCGCAACTGATCGGCTATGCGGGTACGCAGCATCATCTGCTCGCGGCCGCGGTCGAGTTCATCCACACCGCGACGCTGCTGCACGACGACGTCGTCGATGGCTCGGACCTGCGCCGTGGCAAGCGCACCGCCAACATCATCTGGGGTAACCCCGCCAGCGTGCTGGTCGGCGATTTCCTGTTCAGCCGCAGCTTCGAACTGATGGTCGAGGCAGGCAGCCTCAAGGCGCTGAAGATCCTGTCCTCGACCAGCGCGGTCATCGCCGAGGGCGAGGTCAATCAGCTCACTGCTGCGCGCCGCGTCGATCTCGGCGAGGAGCGCTATCTCGACATCATTGGCGCGAAGACCGCGGCGTTGTTCGCGGCCGCGTGCCGGATTTCGGCCGTGGTCGCCGATCGCCCCGAGGCCGAAGAGGCCGCACTCGACGCCTATGGCCGCAATCTGGGCATCGCATTCCAGTTGGTCGACGATGCGATCGATTACGTCTCCGATGCTGATACGATGGGCAAGGATGCGGGCGACGACTTCCGTGAGGGCAAGATGACGCTTCCCGTGATCCTCGCCTATGCGCGTGGCTCGGCCGAGGACCGTGCGTTCTGGAAGGATGCGGTCGAAGGTCGTCGTGACAGCGAGGCCGATCTTCAGAATGCGATCCGCCTGATCCGCTCCACTCGCGCGATCGACGACACCTTCGCCAGGGCGCGTCATTACGGCCAGCGCGCGATCGACTCGATCGCCGGCTTCCCCAACGGCGCCGCCAAGGACGCAATGATCGAAGCCGTCGAGTTCGCGGTCGCCCGCGCATACTGATCGCGTTAGCGGATGGGTGATCCGGCGTTCGGCAGCGTCGCCTCGCCGACCGGCGTCGATTTGCCGAACAAGGCGCGGTCCGCGGGGCCAAACGCGTATTTCCACAGGATGTAGAGATAGGTGGCCGCGATCGCGGGTTCGCCGATCGCCAGCTCGACCCATTCGTAACGCTTGGGTAGCGCGGTGAAGCCTGCGCCCACCACGATCGCCGCTAGTGCGGCCCACACTAGTGGCCAGCGCCACGGCGAGACGCTGGTCCCGAGCAGATGGCCGAGCAGCTTCGACTTGATAATCGAGGTCAGACCCACCGACAGCATCAGCGCGATCGCCGGGCCTGCCGCCTGGTAATTGACCGGATAGCCCAGTGCCCGGATCGTGAAGATCAGCGCAAAGCTCAGACCGACCTGGAACGCGAGCATCGCCGCCGAGATCATTAGGTTGCGGTGTCGGGCGATGTAGACGAGCGCGGATTCGCTGACCGCGCCGGTCGAGGCGAGCACCTCGGCGGTCAGCAGGAACGCGAGCGCGGCGGTGCCGGCGACGAACTGCGGTCCGACCACGCCCATCACCGCTTCGCCGGGGATCGAACCCATCAGCGCGAGTCCGCCTTGCGCGGCCATGATCCAGAAGGCGACCTGGCGGACCTGGTTGGCGATGGCGGCGCGGTCGTTGATCGCGAGGCTGTGGGTGATGACGGGTCCGAGGATCGGGTCGAAGCTGGTCTTCAATTTCTGCGGCAGGCTCGCGACCTGTTGCGCCATGTAATAGATGCCGACGACCTTGGGCTCGAACATCACGCCGAGGATGAAGCGGTCGACGTTGCGGCTGCCCCATTCGAGGATGTCGGCACCGGCGAGCGGCACGTTGGCGCGGGCGAGCGCGTAGAGGGGACGTAGCTGCGGTTTCCAGCCGCGCGGCACGCCGTAGCTGCGCAGGAACGGCACGAGGCTGGCGATCAGTGCCGCGGTCATCGACGCAACGTAGCTGAGAACTAGGCCGTCGCGGATCGTGAAATACGAGAACGCCCAGGCGGCGATCGAGATCGTCCAGGGCTCGACCACCGCGCGGGCGGTGACGGCTGCCTTGACGTTCAGCCGGTAAGCGAGCGCGGCGAGACTGACGTCGGACCAGGCGACCGCGACAATGATCAGCGGCAGGAACCGGTCGAGCCCGGTGATCGCGCTGTTCGGATACATGATCTGCGGGAAGGTGCAGAGCACTGCGCTGGCGACGAGCGAGGCGACGAATGCCACGGCCATGGCGTCCCAGACGACGTTGGCGTGCGGGCGGTCGGCGCTACTGAGCGCCTGCGCGAGGCCGCGTTTGAGGCCGAGCGTCGCGAGGAGTGCGGCGAGTTCGACCACCACGACGGCGATTGCGAAGCGGCCAACGAGGTCAGGGCCGTAGATGCGGCCGGCGATGAACAGGAACGGGATACGCGCGGCGAGGCGGAGGACGAAGCCGGCGATGTTGGTCCGACCACCCTTGGCAAGCGTGTCGATATCCTGCGTGGCCTCGGTCACGCTGCTGCGCCATTCGTGGATCGCGCCGCGGCAAAGCCGCGTCGTCGGTCGGAGCGAACGCTCCGCCGGCCGCGCTGGTGCGAGTCAGCCGGACGTGGCCGGCTGCCGCCCTGCGCGTTCAATGTGCCGCTCCCCAGCTAAGGCCGGTGCCGATCTCGATGCCCAGCGGCACGTCGAGGGTGACCGCGGGGAGTGCCGCATTGGCCATGACCTGCTCGATCACCGGCTTGGCTGCCTCCACGTCACCTTCCGGCAGTTCGAACACAAGTTCGTCGTGGACCTGGAGCAGCATGCGGACATTCGGGAGGCCCGCTTCGAGCAAGGCCGGCCCCATCCGCACCATCGCGCGCTTGATGATGTCCGCGCTCGTCCCCTGGATCGGCGCGTTGATCGCGGCGCGTTCGGCGCCCTGGCGTTCGTGCTGGATCTTCGAGCGGATGCGGGGGAAGTGCGTTTTGCGCCCGAACAGCGTGGTGGTGAAGCCGCTCGCGCGGACGCTCTCGGTGGTCTCGACGATATAGTTCGAGATGCCGGGGAAGCGGTCGAAATAGCGGTCGATCATCGCTTGCGCTTCGTCCGCCGACACGTCCAAACGCCCTGCGAGACCCCAGCGCGAGATGCCGTAGAGGATCGCGAAGTTGATCGTCTTCGCGCGGCCGCGGGTGTCGCGGTTGACCTCGCCGAACAGTTCCTGCGCGGTGAGGCTGTGGATGTCGTCGCCGTTCGCGAACGCCGCCTTCAGCGCGGGGACGTTCGCCATGTGCGCGGCCAGCCGCAGCTCGATCTGCGAGTAATCGGCGGCGAGGATGACGTTGCCGGGCTCGGCCACGAACGCGTCGCGGATCTGGCGACCGATCTCGGTGCGGATCGGGATGTTCTGCAGGTTCGGATCGGTCGACGACAGGCGCCCGGTCTGTGCGCCGGTCAGCGAGTAGGACGTGTGGACCCGGCCCGTCGCCGGGTTGATCTGCGCCTGCAACGCATCGGTGTAGGTCGATTTCAGCTTCGACAGCTGGCGCCAGTCGAGCACTTTCCGGGCGATCACCGCGCCGGGCGAGTCCTTGTCCGCCGCGATCCGTTCGAGCTCGTTGACGTCGGTCGAATAGACGCCGGACTTGCCCTTGCGGCCGCCCTTGATGCCCATCTTCTCGAACAGCACGTCGCCCAATTGCTTGGGGCTGCCGATCGTGAAGGGCGCGCCGGCGAGCGCGTGGATCTCGGTCTCCAGGCTCGCCATCTGGCCGGCGAACTCGGTCGACAACTTCGACAGTTTCGCGGCATCGACCTTGATGCCGTGCATCTCCATCTGCGCGATGACGGGGACGAGCGGGCGGTCGACCATCTCGTAGACGCGGGTCGAGCCTTCGGCGGGCAGGCGGCGCTTGAACCGGCGCCAGAGGCGGAGCGTCACGTCGGCATCCTCGGCGGCGTAGCGCGTGGCGGCCTTCAGGTCGATTTCGTTGAAGGTCCGCTGCGTCTTGCCGGTGCCGACGACGTCCTTGAACGCGATGCAGCTGTGCGACAGGTGCGTGGCGGCGAGCTCGTCCATGCCGTGACCGTGCAGCCCGGCGTCGAGATCGAAGCTCATCACGATCGTGTCGTCGAACGGCGCGATCTGTACACCGCCGGTGGACGCATAGGCGCGGCCGAGGACGATCATGTCGTATTTGAGGTTGTGGCCGATCTTCAGGACGCTCGGATCCTCCAGCAACGGCTTCAGTTTCTCTAGCACGAGCGCGCGATCGAGCTGGACCGGGTTTTCCGCGAGCAAATCGGTGCCGCCATGTGCGATAGGTACGTAGCAGGCGAGGTTCGGATGCAGCGCCATGCTCACCCCGACGAGGTCCGCGCGCGTCGCGTCGATGCCGGTGGTCTCGGTGTCGATGGCGATCCAGCCTTGATGGCGGGCGACGGTGATCCAGCGATCGAGTGCGGCTTCGTCGACGACCGTTTCATAGTCGTCATGCTTGCAGGGCTCGTCCTCGTCGAATTCGGCCGTGCTTGCCGGTTCCGCGACGGGGGCTTCGGCGACCGCGGACAGTTTGGCGATCAGCGACTTGAAGCCGTGGTGTTCGAGGAACGCGCGCAACGGAGCGTCGGGGATGCCCTTGAGTTCGAGATCCTCCAGCGGTTCGGGCAGCGCGACGTCGCATTTGAGCGTGACGAGCACCTTCGACAGCCGCGCCATCTCGGCATGCTCGATCAGGTTGTCGCGCAGCTTGCCCTTCTTCATGCCGTCGGCGGCGGCGAGCACGGATTCGAGATCGCCATGTTCGAGGATCAGCTTCGCCGCGGTCTTGGGGCCGACACCGGGGACACCGGGGACGTTGTCGACGCTGTCGCCCATCAGCGCCAGCACGTCGCCGAGCTGCGCGGGCGTGACGCCGTGGAATTTCTCCGCGACATGCTCCGCGCCGAGCCGGCGGTTGTTCATCGTGTCGTACATGTCGAGTCCGGGCTCGATCAGCTGCATCAGGTCCTTGTCGGACGACACGATCGTGACTTCCCAGCCTTGGGCGAGCGCGGCCTTCGCATAGCAGGCGATGATGTCATCGGCTTCTAGGCCTTCGGTCTCGATGCAGGGGAGGCTGAACGCACGCGTCGCGTCGCGGATCATCGGGAACTGGGGGACGAGGTCCTCGGGCGGGGGCGGACGCTGGGCCTTGTACTTGTCGTAGAGATCGTTGCGGAACGTCTTCGACGACTTGTCGAGAATGACCGCCATGTGGGTGGGGCCGTCTGCCGCGTGAACCTCGTCGGCGAGCTTCCACAGCATCGTCGTGTAGCCGTACACCGCACCGACGGGCTCGCCATGCTTGTTGGTGAGCGGCGGCAGCCGGTGATAGGCGCGGAAGATATAGCCGGAGCCGTCGACGAGATAGAGATGGGGCATCGCGCGCGGTCTAGCGGATGCGGGGGCGCGCACCAATGGGCGATGCGTGGTTGTTGGGTATCAGGTGGGGAGAAAAGCGGTGGGGTGTTTGGGCGGCTTTACCGGTCCCGTGCGGAACACCACCCCGGCGAAGGCCGGGGCCCAATCGGAAAGGTGGTCGTAACGGCGCGCTGCGCTTCGTTATTGCTGTCCCCCAATTGGGCCCCGGCCTTCGCCGGGGTGGAGGAGGAAGGGGTAGCGGAGGTTCGGGGCCTGCGCGTCATCTCATTCCTCCCCCGCTAGGTGGAGGTGGCGCCGAAGGTGACGGAGGGGGAGGGTACGGAACGACGGTTACCCCTTTCCTCCCCCTCCGTCTGGCGAGTGCCAGCCACCTCCCCCTGGGGGGGAGGATCGATAGATCCGCCGTTACTTCTTGATCAGCCCGATCTCGACCAGCCGCTCGTACAGGTAATCGTGCGCGGTGATCGGGTTTGGATAGCGGTTCGCGTTGTCCGGGGTGATCGTGCCCGGCAGCGTCTCGATCAGGAAATCGGGCGCGGGGTGCAGGAAGAACGGCATCGAATAGCGCGAGTGGCCGCGGCGCTCGGGCGGCGGGTTGACGACGCGGTGCGTGGTGGAGGGCAGCACGTTGTTGGTCAGCCGCTGGAGCATGTCGCCGACGTTGACGACCATCGCGCCCTCGGGCGGCTTGATCGACAGCCAGCGGCCGTTGGCGCGGTCGAGTAGTTCGAGCCCGGCTTCCTCGGCGCCGAGCAGCAGCGTGATGAGGTTGATGTCCTCATGCGCGCCGGCGCGTACGCCTTCGGCATCGGCGGGGATGGGCGGGTAGTGGAGCAGACGAAGGATGCTGTTGCCGTCCCTCACCGCGGGATCGAACCAGTCGGGCTTGAGCTGCAGGTGGCGCGCGATCGCCGACAGCAGCTTGTCGCCGGCGCGGTCGAATGCGGCGAACAGTTCGAGGAAGACCGGCTTGAAGCCCTCGGGCCGCGTCGGCCAGACGTTCGGCGCCATCGTGTCCGCATAGCGATGACCCTCGGGCAGCTCGCGACCGACGTGCCAGAATTCCTTGAGGTCGACGACCTTGGCGTCCTTGGCGATCTCGGTCTTGAACGGCGTGTAGCCGCGCGCGCCGCCGCCGCCGGGGATGTGGTAGCCACGCTTTTCGTCCTCGGGGAGGTCGAACAGGAGTTTCGTCTCGGCCCAGGCGCGCTCGATCAGGTCGGCGGGGATGCCGTGATCGGCGACGATCGCAAAGCCGTACCGCTCGAACGATTCGCCGAACGCGGCGGCGAAACCGTCGGGGTCGGAATCCTGCGTGGCGAGGCTGAGCGTCGGGACCTGGGCGGCGGGGGTGTCGAGCATGAGGTGCGTGTCCGGATTGGGGGACGCCCGATATAGGGGATTGGGGGTGCCGTGCCAAATGCTTGGGTTAGGGTTGGTCGGGATTTGGAATCTGTAATGATCCTCCCCCTGGCGGGAGAGGATCGTAGACTTATCCGCTAATGACGATCGTGCCGGTCGCCTTGTCCTTGCCGTCGGGCGCGAGTTCGAGGCGGAAAGGTTTGTTCTCGTCGGTGGTGCCGATCAGATTCGCGCCCTCGGGATGGACCTGGTAGCCGACCTTGCCGAGCCGCTGTGCGAACCAGTCGCGGACGATAGTGGGTGTTGCCGGGCTGGCGAAGGCGACGCGCAACCCGCCGGCCTTGTCGTCGCCGACGATGTTGAGCGTCTTGATCGACGATCCCGGATACAGGCGCACGCCGTTGAGATCGAAATTGCTCGTGTCGATCTTGATCTTCGGCAGCTTCACCGAGCCCTGGAAGCCGGGCACGTCGATCTTCATCTCGCCGGTCTCGCCGTTGATCGCGCCGAGCACGTTCCCGCCATCGGCGTTGATCGAGACCGATGCGCCTTCGTTCGAGCGATCGCAGGCGGACAGGGCAAGCACGCTGGTGAGACCGACAGCGGCGAGCAAATACGGGCGGATCATGGTCATCTCCGAAGTGTGTTGTTCTTGCAATACAGATAGGGGTCGTCGGTGCACTGCGCAATCGTCGCGTAGCTGCGCCGGTTAGCGGGTTCCGCGCGACCGCCCGAGCGGGTACAGGGCCACGCATCATGCAGACCCAGGATCCACAATCCGACGCGCCAGCGATGCGCGGCGCGCCGATCGGCTTCGTCGAGTTCGTCGCGCTCGTCGCCTCGCTGATGTCGCTGACCGCGCTCGGCATCGACTCGATGCTGCCAGCGCTGCCGGCGATCGGCAACTCGCTCGGTGTCGCGACCGAGAACGGGCGGCAGTTCGTCGTGACCGCGTTCGTGATCGGTTTCGGCGTCGCGCAGCTCGTCCACGGCCCGCTTGCGGATCGGTTCGGGCGGCGGACGGTGCTGCTCTGGTCGCTCATGCTCTACATCATCGCCAACGTTGCCTGCGCGACCGCGGGAAGCTTCACTTGGTTGCTGGCCGCGCGCGCGTTTGGCGGCGCGGTGATCGCCGCGGCCCGTGTCGCGACGATCGCGCTGGTGCGGGACTGTTACCACGGGCGGGCGATGGCGCGGGTGATGTCGATCGCGTTCATGGTGTTCATGATCGTGCCGATCCTCGCGCCGACGTTCGGCTGGGCGGTGCTGCAGTTCGGCGACTGGCGCGCGATCTTCTGGACGGTTGCGGTGCTGACGCTGGGGGTGCTGGTCTGGTTCTATCTGCGGATGCCCGAGACGCTGGCGCCCGAGAACGTCCTGCCGATCACGCCGGGACGGATCCTCAGCGACTGGCGGCAGACGCTCGGCGACCGCAATTCGCTCGGCTACACGCTCGCCTCGACCGCGTTGCTCGGATCGCTGTACGGCTATCTCAATTCGATCCAGCAGATCATGGCGGACGTGTTCCACAAGCCGTCGCTGCTCGCGCTGATCTTTGCCACCACGTCGGTGACGATGGCGATCTGTAACCTGCTCAACTCGCGGATCGTGATGCGGCTGGGGACGCGATTGATCAGCCATGGTGCTCTGTCGCTGATGATCCTGGTGTCGCTCGTCCACCTGTTCGCGATCGAGGTCGGCTTCGAGACGCTGGTCAGCTTCGCGGTGTTCCAGGCGCTGACGCTCGGCTGTTTCGGGCTGGCGACGTCGAATTTCTCGGCGATGGCGATGGAGAATATGGGGCGGATCGCCGGTACTGCGTCGAGCGTGCAGGGGTTCCTGAGCGTGACCATCGGTGCGGTGTTCGGCGCACTGATCGGGCAGGCCTTTAACGGCACCACCGTGCCGCTGGTCGGCGGGTTCCTGCTCGCCGGACTCGCCGCACTCCTGTCGATCCTGATAACCGAGCGCGGTCGCCTGTTCCGGCCCGCGTCGACGGCACCGGTCCGCGCTTGAAGGAACCACCGCGCACGTCCACCGTTCGCATCTGGTAGGCCTGCAAAACGCGGGCGTCCTGGAACGAGGGAGTGTGACCATGGGCGGACATCAGGTGCCGAGTGCCGGTTCGGGCGACGACGGTTATGACGAAGAGGGCTATGACGAGAGCCAGCGCGCCGAGATCCTCGAAGCCACGCGCAACGGGCCGAGCGACGGCATCATCCTGACCGACCTCGAACCCGATCTGGGCGAAGACGACACCGACGACGAGTCGATCGACGAGACCAAGATGGATTCCGAAGAGGTCGGCGAGACGGACTCGTCCGTGACGATGGACGAAGCCGACATGGACGAGGACGACGTCCAGAACGAGCTCGACGACGACACGATCGACGACGACGAAGACCTGAAGGACGCCGACGACGTTGCGCTGAAGCCCTGAACTATCCGCGACGCGCCTCTGACAGGCGCGTCGCCCTCAGCCGGCGGCGTTGGCGAGGATCGCGAGATCGTCTGCGTTGAATGCAGCACCGGCGGCGTCGGTCGGTCGCTCCACCGTATTACCCGAAGTCGCGTTCGTTGCGGCCGGTTCCGGTGCGTCGCTCGCGACGTCATAGGCCGTCCACACGATTCCCGCCGACCAGAAGAGCGCCGCCCAGCGGCTGCGGAACAGGCGTGAAAACCCCATCGATGCTGCATCGCACACTGGTTGTCACCAGAGGGTAAACGGACGGCGTTAACACCGGTCGCGGCTGCTTTTTGCCGCTTTTCCGCTGTATTCCTGCCTAGTCCGCCCCGCAGCGGCCATGGTTCGTTCATCCAAATGACAGGAACCGTTGCTGTAACGCAACACAGCGGAACAGTTCCCTGCCAGTTCCCTGAATGTGACGTTTTTTGTGCAACCATGTGCTCGCCGACCGGTTTGGCTTGCCTGGACCGAACCGACGCACCGTGCAGTCGGCGATCCACGCAACAACACGGTATAAGGTCAAACTCATGCGTAAGCTTTCCCTGGCAATCGCCCTCGCCGCCGCAACGGTCGCAGTTCCCGCCTTCGCGCAGGACATGTCGGCACCGGCACCCGTCGACAACAGCGCACAGCCCGGCGAAGCAGCAGCGCCCGACGGCTCGAAGGCATTCGGCATCGAGCCGTATTTCGGCGTGATGGGCGGCTGGGAGCAGTTCGACAACGAGCGCGGCCACGGCATTCCGCAGGCGATCAACGCTGACGGTTCGACCCGTCGCAGCTACAAGCCATCGGGCTCGCTGGTTCAGGGCGTGCTCGGCGTGAACGTGCCGCTCGGCCCGGTCTTCGTCGGCGCAGAAGGCAACGTGATCAAGGGCATCGATGGCAACATCGATTGGGAATACGGCGCAGCAGGCCGCTTCGGCTTCCGCGCTGGCGACAGCGGCCTGATCTACGGCAAGGTCGGCTACCAGTGGGTCAACTTCGACCATTTCTCGGGTCGTTCGAACGTCGTCGCAGACACCGGTCGTGACTACAGCGCGATCACCTACGGCATCGGCGCAGAAGTCGGTCCGCAGAACATCGGCCTGAAGGGCATCACCGGCAACGCAGGCTTCCGCATCCGCGCCGAGGTCAACACCTTCGGCGACGCGCAGAGCTTCCGTCCGATGCTCGGTATCATCACGCACTTCTAAGCCTTTGCCTCGCAAGAGGGAAAAGCTGGACGCGTAACGGGGGCGGGGAGTGGCTAGGGCCATTTCCCGCCCTTCGTGCGTCTGAGGTCGTCGGGCTTTCGGGCCGAGATCGAGCGGTTCGAACGCTTGCGATCGCGGTGTCGCCGATGCCCGGATTGCGCGGAAGTGCACAAAGTTCACACGCTGGCGCGGTTGTGCACATCGCGCGACAGCGTCGTAATCGGTCGTCCGGATGCGGATGGGTGCCATGCTCACGCTGCATCTGATCACGGCTCGGCAATGTAGGACAGCAGCATCGCTCGTGCCCACGCCGCGTTCCCGGGATGTTGGACGCCCCCATGAAGTTGCTCCGGCACGACGCTGATGCGGCAACGCACGCCCGCCATCGCACCCGAGATGTGCATCCGGTCGATGTTCACGATGCGTTCGCCTTATTTCCGACTCCGCCCGTCGCAACCTTCGCCGCCGCGAGGTGACATCGTCGCGCGCGCGCGTACGCGCGAGGGACGATGGAGTATGTGTTTGATTTCATGCGGTTGCTAAGTGGCGATCGCGCTGGCGCCACGCGCCGCGGTGGATCCGGTCGGCGCCCGGCGCCCGGAGTCCTGCTGCAACTCCGCCTGGTATTCTACGGTGTGCTGCTCGGGCTGATGGTGCCGGTGATCCGCCAGATCGACTGGGCGGCTCTGGTGCCGCCGGGGTTGAAGGTCGAATGGCCCAGCGGGTTCGGCATTGCCTGGCCGGCCGGGCATCTGCGTGTGCCCGGCGGCTGGAGCAAGGCCGCGGACGCTGCCGTGGCGGACGCGTCGTCCTCCGCAAACGCTACCGCCGCCGCCGCTTCCACCACCACCGGTGCGCTGGCCACCGCGGCAGGCGTCGCGAGTGCGGCGTCGACCGCCGCTGCCGCCGCCTCCGCTCTGTCGGGCGGCAAGGCGGTATCCGCGCGCTTCACGATATGCGGCCATGCCAAGCGGATCGACTGCATGGTCGACGGCGACACCTTCTGGATGGCGGGCACCAAGATCCGCATCGCTGACATCGACACGCCCGAAACCCATCCGCCCCGTTGCGCGTCCGAAGCCCGCGCCGGCAAGGCCGCTACGCTCAAGATGCAGGCGTTGCTCAACGCCGGCCCCTTCACGCTGGTCCCGATCAAGCGCGACGTCGACCGCTATGGCCGCAAACTGCGCATCGTCGAGCGTGACGGGAAATCGCTCGGCGAGGCGCTGGTACGGACCGGGCTTGCGCGCCGTTACGGTGGCGGCAAGCGCGCGCCTTGGTGTCGAACCGGCTGGTTCTGACGGGACGGCGCAGCGTCCTCCCGGCGATCACCCGCGTTTCGGTTACCGACCTCGCCTTCCGGGAAGGGCGGTTTCGATATCTCCGTCCATCACCGTGCGGACGGCCGATCTAGTCGAAGTGTTTGCGCTCGATCGTGAGCCGCGTGTCCTGGCAGAAGCCGCAATCCTTGCCGACGAAGCGCGCGGCGGCGGTTCGGTCGTTCTTCAAACGCCAGTCCAGCCACGCGGTCACGACTTCCGCCGCGATACCGCCATGCGGCTGCATGTAGGTGCCGCCATGACCCACCGGTATGTTGACCAGCGCCGCGGGGATATGGTCGATCCGCTGGAAATCGTCGGTGCCGTTCGCGACCGCGATGTCGGTCGGGCCGCCGAGGACATAGAGGATCGAGCCGTGCAGCGTCTTCAGCAACGCCTTGTCGGACACGACGCCGCCGATCGGGTTCGCGCCCTCGGGAAAGAAGCCGCTGTTCATGATCACCGCGGTCGTCACGCGCGGGTCCTGCGCCGCCGATAATGCCTGCAAGCCGCCGCAACTCCAGCCGGACGCCGCGATCTCGGTGGTGGCGATCCTGCCCTTGAACGGACTGCCGGCGCGGGCATTCTCCCGCTGCGCCCAGTCGATCGCGTCGGTCAGTGCGCGTGTCGACGTTGCCGAGGTCAGCTTCGTGCCGGGGGCGGGGGTCGGGTCGGGTTTGGTCGCGGCGTCGGACTTCGGCTTGGGGATCGTGCCCGAGGCGATGACGAGATAGCCGTGCGAGGCGATCTCCAGCAGGTGGTTGCGCGAACTCGTACCGTCCGCGCTGCAGCCGCCATTGCCGAAGACGTAGATCCCGAGCTTGGCCCGACCCAGCGCACCAAAATCCGCCGGGCGGTAGACGACATGGTCGGGCAGGTCCGGTCGTTCCTCGAAGATCGCGGGGTACGTGCCCGACCCGCGTTCCAGTGGCGTCGGTTGCGCCGCCGCGGCCCCGGCGGTCTGCGCGATCGCGGAGGAACTCAGCATCATCCCGGCAATCAGAAGGGCGAGAGCGCGCATGCTGGATCTCCGTATTGGTAGAGGTGGGGCGTCAGAACGAGAAGCGGACGCCGACACGGTAGATGCGCCCGACGATGTCGTACAGCGCCGGGTTGGCGCTCTGCGGCGAGGCGGCCGGGTCGTGATCGAAGACGTTGTCGACCTTGAAATACCCGGACACCTGTTTGGTGATATTATACGTTCCACCGACGTCGAGATAGAAGGCGCCGGGCATGAAGTTGCGGTCGATCGTCGGCGCGGTGGTGGTCGATTTGGGGCATGTTCCGGGCGCGCAGACGACGTACTGGTTGCCGTAATTGCCGTCGCTGAACCAGCGTTCCTGCACCGTCAGGCTGAAGCGATCGTTGCTGAACGCCTGTACCGCGAGCAGCTTCCAGCGCGGGGTGGCGCCGAGGTTGACGCCGGCGCCGTCGGTCGGAATCGTCCCCGGCAGGCCGGTATCGGTGACGAACTTCCGGATGTGGGTCGCCAGGCCACGGAGCGTGAACGTCCCGTCCACACCGAGCGGGCGCCGCCACCGATAGCTTGCCTCGATATCGAAGCCGTCGGTCTTGATCGACGCGAGGTTGAACGCCTGCGTGTTGATGAAATTGGGCCCGGCGGTGTTGTTGAGATTATACGCGCTGCACGTTTCGGGCAGGATGTTGCGGAAGCACAGGTCGACGATCTGGGCCGCGCCAAGGCTGGAGATCACGTCGGTGACCTTGATGTTGTAGTAATCGACCGAGGCGCTGAACCCCGGCAGCCAGGACGGATTGGCATAGACCGCGCCGACTTCGGTGTTGCGCGCGATCTCGGGCGTGAGCGCCGGGTTGCCGATCGCGTTCTGGATGGCCACGACGTTGACGTTGCGCGCGGGGTCGAGGAAGTTGGGCAGCGTGGTCGTCACCGGTGCGGCGAACAGCTCGGACAGATTGGGTGCGCGAACGTCGCGCGAGGTGACGCCGCGCAGGCGCAGGCCGTTGAGCGGCGTGTCCCATGTCCCGCCGATCTTCCACGTCCAGACTCGGCCCGACGTGCTGTAGTCGGTGATGCGGGCCGCGCCGTTGATATTGGCCCTGCCCATCATGTCCGACTTGAAGAGTGGGACGTCGAGCTCGAGGAACGCTTCCTTGACGTCATAGGCGCCGGTGCCGTTCTTGTAGTTGCCGGCATACCAGTTGTTGCCCGCGGTTAGCAGGGTCGGGTCGGCGGGGTATTCGCTGGTATAGGGACTGAGCGCGGAAACGCCGGCGCCGTACGCATCGGCGCGGACCTTGTAGAATTCCTTGCGATATTCGCCGCCGAACGCGACCGACAGGGGACCTGCCCAGAGCTCGACGGGCGTGCCGGAGAAGGCGAGGCTCGCAACGTCCTGCGTCAAGTGGAGGCGCTGGATCGGGCCGTTCTCTGGCTGGACATACCGGCGCGCCGACTCGGATGGTGCCGCGCCGCCGATGATATTGAGCGGGATACAGCCATTGGCGCGTGCGACCGGATTGGCGCAGACGATCGCGCCGTTGAGCGTGATCGCCTGGATCGCCTGGTTGAAATGCGGCGTGAGGACGATGTCGTCGACGTCGATCGCGGTGTCGGTAATGCCGCGCTCGTAATAGGCGTCATAGGTCCAGGGCGACCCACCGAGTTCGAACTTGCCCTTCAGGCCGCCGACGACACGGTATTGGCGGCGATCGGTATGGACGATGGTGTTCGGCAGGATCGCGACGCTGGCGCCGAACTGGAAGTCCGTGATCCCCGCGGTCGCACATGCCGCCTGGATCGACGCCGGGACGAACGGGTTCGCGCACTGGAGCCTCAGGCCGGGTCGGTTGGCCCCGTTGGTCGGCTGGTTATGGGTCTTCACCTGGCCGACATTGACGCTGACATAGACTTCGTTGTCGGTCGCGAAGTCATAGCCGATCCGCCCATAGCTATCGATGCGCTGGATCGCCGACTGCAAGGTGCGGCCGGTATCGATGTTCCCCGACAGGTCGCCGCCGACGCAGAAGCCGGGCAGGCAGCCTCGGACCGCGCCGGAATTGTCGCGTGCGGGCACGCCGTTCGAGCCATATTGGAACTGGAAGGGGCGGCCGCTCTGGTCGAACGCGGTGCCCTGCAGCGGACCGGCGGTAATGAGGCCGTATTTCGTAAAGTTATACGGCTGGGCGAAATCGCGCAGGACGTATTGCGGCGATCCGTCGTCGACTACGTTGCGGTTGATCATCGTCGTCTGCGTGAACCAGTCGCGACCACCGGCGAGGTCGGTGCCGAAATCGCCAGGGCCAACGCCTGCTTCCTTGGCATATTCGCCGCTGACGACGAGGTGGAGTCGATCGTTCAGGTAGCTCCGTCCCGCGGCAAGCTGGATAAGCCCCTGGCCGTTGTCGCCGTAGTTCGTGATGCCGCCCTGGATGTTGCCTTTGAAGCCCTGGAAATGGGTGTCCGTGATGAAGTTGACGACGCCGCCGACCGCGTCGGATCCATAGGATGCGGACGCGCCGCCGTTGACGATGTCGACTCGCTTGATCAGCAGTTGCGGGAGCAGGCTGACGTCGGTGACGCCCGTATAATAGGCACCGACAACGCGCTGGCCGTCGACCAGGGTGAGCGTACGGATAGTGCCCAGGCCCCGGAGCGAGAACGAGCTCAGGCCCTGCTGGCCGCTCGACGTGCTGAAGGTGTTGGTCGTCGAACCGCTCGACCCCTGCAACGACGGCAGCTGCGCGATCGTCGTGAAGACGTTGGGCTGCGCGTTGTTCTGGATATCGGCTTCGCTGATGACCGTGGTCGGCGTCGGGGCGGTAAAGCCGCTCGACTGGATCCGGGAGCCGGTGACGATGATGTCGGCGGTTCTGACGGCCTCGGGTTCGGCGGGCTTGGGCGTCTCGGCGAGCGGCTCTGGGGCGGCGACGGTGTCGGTGGTTTGCGCTGGGGCGGCCTGTGCGAAAGACGGTGCTGCGTATAGCGAGAGGATAAGAGCGGCGATGCTACTCGATCCGGCGATGAGGGTGCGCCGTTGCCGTGTAGTCGGACTGGAAACGGTAGAAACCGATCGTGCCGCTGTTGTTAAACGCGATGTCTCTTGCGCCCAAACGCTGGCGCGGACGTGAGCCGACAGAGTCGTGATTCTGGAAACCATTGCATCCTACCCCCTTTAACGGCGCGCCGATTTACCGGCGTTCCCACAACGTCATCCCGCAACTCGATGTTGCTGTTTGATAACGTTACCACGCAACAATGCGTCGACATCATGGAGGAGTCAATACTCATACTATCGGCGGCGTGGAGTGAAGGCCGTCGACGTCCGCAGAAACGGCGGACGTCGTTAAGGCGTGGCGTCGTCCTGCGGCGGCGACGTCGACTGTCGCTTGATGATTTCGTGGTCCAGCACCCGGTCGGCGCGCTTGGCGGGTGTTCTCGGCGGCGTGGCGATCTCCGCGACCAGCAGGCCGAGCGCTTCCGCGGCGAGTCGGCGGACCGGCTGGTGCACCGTGGTCAGCGGCGGCCAGAGCATCACCGCTGCGGTGGTATCGTCGAATCCGACGACCGTCAGTTCGCGCGGTACATCGAGCTGTCGCCGATGCGCCACCGACACGACGGCGGCGGCCATGTCGTCGTTGCTCGCGAAGATCGCAGTGGGGGGCGGATCGGCCTGGAGCAACTGGTCGCCGGCGGCGAGTCCCGAGGCAAAGCTGAAATCGCCTTGCGCGATCGTTGCGCGAACGCCCGGATGTTCGCGCACCGCGGCGTAGAAGCCGTCGAGCCGCTTCAGACTGGCGACCTGATCGGGGTTGCCGACGACGAATCCGAGCCGGCGATGACCCATCGCAATCAGTTCGCGCGTCATCTCATATGCCGCGAGGCGATCGTCGATACGGACGCAAATCACGTTGTCGACATCGTGCGCGCCGACCGCCGCCACCGGCACGCGCGCCTTGCGCAACACGTCGAGGACCGCCGCGGATTCGCTCAACGGCGGCGCGCAGATCATGCCGGAGATGCCCGTAGCGACCAGGTTCTCCAGCGCGGCGGGGCTGGGCGGACGGCCGTCCTCGCCCTTCAGCAGGATCAGCCGTGCGCCGCGGATCGAGGCCTCCTCGAACACGCCAGTGAGGAAGTCGCTCATGAACGCGGCGCTAGGGTTGGCGTAGATCACGCCGATCTTGAGTTCGGTGGACGTGACCAGGCTGCGCGCGGCGAGGTTCGGCGTGTAGCCCAATGCGTCGATCGCATCCTGGACGCTCGCGCGGGTGGTCGGATCGACGCTGGCGCGGCCGTTGATGACGCGCGACACGGTCATCGGCGATACCCCGGCCTGCGCGGCGACATCGATGATCGTCGGGCTGCGCGAGCGCCGAGCGCGTTCCTTCACACCGATCCCTTCAACCCCGCCCGACGACCGTCACGTCGAGCCCCTCAATACGAACCATACACGTCGAAGCGACCTAGACCTTTGGCCCCGCGATGCAAGTTGGTCGGATCTCGACCAGAGTATGCCGACATGCCGAACGTCCATGTTGACGTTATCATTAGTCTGCGTAATCTATCTGGAGATGCGCTGCGACGTCGGGATCGAACCGGCGCGTCGCGATCATCGCCGCAATGGCGAGCACGCACGGAAGGGGAGAGGTCGATGAAACCGGTCATCGCAGCGTTCGTCCTGTTCGCGGGTCAAGTCACGGTCTTGGTCTCGGCCGAGGCGCAACGGGCTCAGGCTATCGCCGTCCGGGTCGACGCAACGGCGCGGTCGGCGGCGGTCACACCCTATGAATACGGCATGTTCATCGAACCGATCGGCGGACTCGTCGCGCGGACGCTGTGGGCGGAGATGCTCGACGACCGCAAATTCTATTACCCGGTCGGCCCCGCCGCCAGCGACGCGCCGCCACCGGTCAATGCCGAAGGGCGGCCCGGTGTCGTCTACCGCAAATGGCGCCCGATCGGCGGCGACGCGGCCGTGACGATGGACACGCAGCATCCGTACGTCGGCACGCAAAGCGCTCGGATCGCGGTGTTCGCCGACCATGTCACCGGCATAGGCCAAGGCGGGATCGAGGTCGTCCGCGGGCGGCGGTATGTCGGCAAGCTTCGGCTGAGCGGAGAGCCGGGCGTGGCGGTGTCGGTGGCGTTGATCTGGGGCGATCGGCCGCAGGACCGGCAGGTCGTGCCGTTGCCGACGCCGGGCGCGGACTGGAGCGAGGCGAGCTTCGCGTTCACGCCGACCGCGGCGGCGAGCGATGCGCGGCTGGAGATCACTGGCACTGGCACCGGCCCCGGCGTTTTTCGGGTCGGCGTGGTGTCGCTGATGCCGGCGGACAACGTCAATGGCTGGCGCGCGGATACGACCGCGATCGCGAAGTCGCTGAACTCGGGCGTCTGGCGCTTGCCCGGCGGAAACTTCCTGTCCGACTGGGATTGGCACGAGGCGATCGGGCCCCGCGATGCACGCCCGCCGATGTTCGATCACGCCTGGAGCGCGATGCAGCCGAACGATCTCGGCATGGACGAATGGATGGACCTGACGCGTCTCCTGGGCGTCGAACCCTATGTCACGGTCAATGCCGGGCTGGGCGATGCGAACTCGGCGGCGGAGGAGGTCGAATATCTGAACGGCGCGGCGACCTCCGAATGGGGCGCGAAGCGTGCAGCGAACGGTCATCTCGAGCCCTACCGCGTCAAATGGTGGAACATCGGCAACGAACCGTTCGGCTGGTGGCAGGTCGGCAAGACCTCGCTCGATTACTTCATGATCAAGCACAACGAATTCGCGAAGGCGATGCGGGCCAAGGACCCGTCGATAACGCTGATCGCATCGGGCGCGATGCCCGACCAGTTGCATCCGAAGGGCGTGCAGCAGAACTCTTCGATCGAAAGCATCCAGGCGAAGTTCGGTACCGAGGAGGACTGGACCGGCGGCTTCTTCGCCAAGGCATGGGGCAATTTCGACGGCATCACCGAGCATTGGTATGATCGTGCGGAAAAGCGGCCCGACGCGCCGGCCGCCGACGAACTTATCGAGTTCGTCCGTTCGCCCTCGAACCATGTCCGCATGGAGGCGGAGGAATGGGCGATCTACGAGACGAAGTTCCCCAAGATCCGCGCTGCCAAGACGTTCCTGTCGATCGACGAATATGCGTACATGGCGGGGCCGCCGACGCTGAAATCCTCGCTGGCCTATGCGATGGTATTCCAGGAGATGCTCCGCCACACCGATTTCCTGACGATGTCGGCGTTCACGACCGGCTTGTCGACGATGCACATCTCGCCATCCGCCGCGACCCTCAACGCCACTGGCACCGTGTTCAAGCTGTACGGCGAGCATTTCGGCGCCGGGACGGTTCCACTGAAGGTCGATGGCGATGTACCGCAACCAGAGCCGAAATACCCGGTCGGCCATGCGCATCCCAAGGTGCGCGCGGGCAGCCCGACCTATCCGCTCGACGTGATCGCGGGGCTGTCGCCGGACGGCACCAAACTGCGCCTCGCAGTGGTGAACGCGACGTTCCAGCCGCAGCATCTGAACCTTGCGCTTTCCGGCATGAGGCTGCGCGGCAGTGGCAGGCGCTGGGTCATGACCGGCAGGACGGTGGAGGCGGCGAACACCATTGCGTCCCCAAGCGGCGTGACGATCGTCGAAAGCAAGGTGGCGGGGACACGCACCGTGATGGTACCGGCGATCTCCGCGGCGATCTACGAATTGCCGATCGCGGCGGAGCACTGAGCCGGACCGCGACCGCGCCGCGCGTGGCTCCAGTTGCTCTCGACCGCAATTCGACGCGTTTTTGCAGCAGCAATGCTTGCCTAAGGCGAGCGTCGGCGGCTACCACGCGATGATAACGTTACCGAGGGGGTGAGGGTGCGGCGCTTCAGGAATATCCGCTGGACCATCATCGGCCTGTTCGTGGTGGCGATGGTCATCAACTATCTTGCACGCAGCGTGCTGGGCGTCGCGGCGCCGGCGATTATGGCCGAGCAGCATATCAGCGCCGCCGAATATTCCTGGATCACCGGCGCATTCCAGATCGGCATCATGTTCCAGCCGCTCGCCGGCTATGTGCTCGACGTGGTCGGGCTGAAGATCGGCTTCACGCTGTTCGTCACGGTCTGGTCGCTGATCACGATGGCGCACGGACTGGCGACCGGTTGGATGGGATTCGCCGGCTTGCGCGGTGCGCTGGGGCTGGTCGAGGGATCGGCGCAACCCGCGGGCATGAAGCTGGTCGCCGAATGGTTTCCGGCCCGAGAGCGCGGTGTCGCGGGCGGCATCTATCAGATCGGGGCCTCGTTCGGCGCGGTGTTCGCGCCGCCGCTGGTGGCCTGGGCGGTGCTCAACCATAGCTGGCGGGCGGCCTTCTTCATTGCCGGCGCGCTCGGGCTGGTGTGGGTGATCGCCTGGCTGTTCTGGTATGCGCCGCCCGCAAAACATCGACGGTTGTCGCCGGCGGAACGGACGCTGATCGTCGAAGGACAGGAGGCATCGCTCGCCACGCATCGCAAGCGTCCCCCGCTCGGCGAACTGCTGCGGCGTCGTAACCTGTGGGCGATCGCGGCGGCGCGGTTCCTCGCCGATCCGGTGTGGGGCATGCTGTCGTTCTGGATGCCGCTGTATCTCGTGCAGGTGCGCCATTTCGATCTCGGCCAGATCGCGATGTTCGCGTGGCTGCCGTTCCTGGCGGCGGACCTCGGATGCCTGTTCGGGCCGATCGTGGTGGCGTGGCTGCAACGGCGCGGCGTCGACCTGATCGATGCGCGGCGTGGCGCCTTCACGGTGGGTGCGGTGCTGATGACGGGGATGATGTTCGTCGGCACGGTGACCAGCCCGATCGCGGCGATCGCACTGCTGTGCCTCGGCGGTTTCGCGCACCAGACGCTGTCGGTGACGGTCATCACGCTGTCGTCGGATTTGTTCCCGCAGGACCAGGTCGCGACCGCGACGGGGATGTCGGGCACCGCCGCCAATCTCGGCGTGCTGATCTTCACGCTGGTGCTCGGCTCGATGGTCGCGGAGGTCGGCTACCAGCCGTTCTTCATCCTGCTCGGACTGCTCGACCTGGTCGGCGCCGCACTCCTCTGGGTCCTGATACGAAAGCCCACATGACTATTCGAAATCCGATCCTTCCCGGCTTCAATCCGGACCCGTCGATCGTCCGCGTCGGCGACGATTACTACGTCGCGACCTCGACCTTCGAATGGTACCCGGGCGTCCAGATCCACCAATCGCGCGACCTCGCGAACTGGCGGCTGGCAGCGCGGCCGCTCAACCGCGCGAGCCAGCTGGACATGCGCGGGAACCCGGACTCGTGCGGAGTATGGGCGCCGGACCTGAGCCATGCGAACGGCCGGTTCCACCTGATCTACACCGACGTGAAGCGCTACGGTCAGACCACGATCGACGGTGCGCGGGGCGCGTCGCTGCGCGATTTCCATAATTACTGGGTCACGGCGGAGCATGTCGACGGGCCGTGGTCCGATCCCGTCCACCTCAACAGCAGCGGGTTCGATCCGGCGCTGTTCCACGAAGATGACGGGCGGAGCTGGCTGCTCAACATGCTGTGGGACCATCGGCCGGGCGGGCGGCGCTTTGCCGGGATCGTCGTGCAGGAAATCGACCTCGCGACGGGCGACATGCTCGGCGACCGTCGCATGATCTTCGAGGGCACGTCGCTCGGCTTCACCGAGGGCCCGCACCTCTACAAGCGCGACGGCTGGTATCACCTGCTGGTCGCGGAAGGCGGCACCGAGCGCAACCATGCCGTCGTGATGGCGCGGTCACGGTCGCTGTTCGGTCCGTACGAGGTGCATCCGGATGGCCCGGTACTGACCGCGGCGGGCAAGCACGGCGTGCAGTTGCAGCGAACCGGGCACGGCGACCTGGTCGAGACACCGACCGGCGAAACCTGGATGGTGTATCTGTGCGGGCGGCCGCTGCCCGTCAGTGATCGGTGCGTGCTGGGCCGCGAGACCGCGATCCAGCCGATGCGATGGGGCGAGGATGGCTGGCTGCGGACGATGGATGGCGATGCGAGTCCGGCGCTGATCGTGGAGGATGGCACGGCGTCGGCCGCGCCCGAACCGCGGCGCGAGCGTAGTGTGTTCGATACCGCGACGCTGCCCGAGGCTTTCCAGTGGCTGCGTACCCCGGACGCCGGCCGGTTGTTCAGCCTGACCGCGCGTCCCGGTTATCTGCGCCTCTACGGCCGCGAGACGATCGGCAGCCACTTCACGCAATCGCTGGTCGCGCGCCGGCAGCAGGCGTTCGCCTACGTCGCCGAGACGCTCGTCACGTTCGAACCGCGTCACCTCCAGCAGGCGGCGGGGCTGGTCTGCTACTATAATTCGACCAAGTTCCATTATCTGCACGTCACCGCCGACGACGATGGCCGGCGCGTGCTGCAGGTGCTGTCGGCCATACCGACCCCGCTCGGCAGCAGCATGATCACCCAGCCGATCGCGATCGACGCGGGACCGATCGGACTGCGGGTCGAGGTGGATCACGAAAGCCTTCGCTTCGGCTACCGGTGTGCGGGGTCGAGCGCGTGGACATGGCTCGCGGACCGGTTC
The DNA here is from genome assembly GCF_004795835.1 of Sphingomonas sp. PAMC26645. Lineage (NCBI taxonomy): Bacteria > Pseudomonadati > Pseudomonadota > Alphaproteobacteria > Sphingomonadales > Sphingomonadaceae > Sphingomonas > Sphingomonas sp. PAMC26645. The sequence goes on along the minus strand of NZ_CP039249.1, from coordinate 4,221,974 downwards.
GACGCGAGCGTGCTGTCCGACGAGGCGACGCTGCCGGGCCTGCCGAACTTCACCGGCGCCTTTGTCGGGATGGCGTGCCAGGATATGTCGGGAGCAGGCGAACCGGCCGATTTCAGCTATTTCGAGTATGTCGAAGCCGGCGGCGGCTGAGCGGACTGAACGCGGCGTCGATCCGCGTTCAGTCCGTGATCACAGGCCCAGCCTTATGCGGCGATCTTCAAGTCCTGCATGACGTCGGCGGTGATCGAGAGGCTCCGCTTGCGGGCTTCGTGGTCGTAGATCGCGCTGGTCACCATGACCTCGTCGACGCCGGTCCGCTCGACGAACGCCGCGATGCCGCGGGCGACCTTGGCCGGGCTGCCGACCGCCGAGCATTGCAGGACGTGGTCGAGAATCTGGTTGCCCTGCGCGCCGAGCGACTCGCGGTACCCGGCGAGGGGCGGCTTCATCTTGCCAGGGTTGCCGGTGCGGAGCGCGACGAACGACTGTTGCTGCGAGGTGGCGAGCAGTTCTGCCTCCGCGTCGGTCTCGGCTGCGAACACGTTGAAGCCGGCCATGACGTGTGGCTTCGACAGGCGCGCCGACGGGCGGAAATCGCGGCGGTAGATTGCCAGTGCGGCATCGAGCGCATCGGGCGCGAAATGCGAGGCGAACGCGTAGGGCAGGCCGAGTGCTGCCGCCAACTGCGCGCCGAACGTGCTGGAGCCGAGGATCCACATCTCAACGTCCGCGCCGGCGCCCGGCGTCGCGACGATGCCGGTCTGACCGTCGTTGGCAAAGTAGCTTTGCAACTCCATCACATCCTGCGGGAAGGCGTTGGCGTCGGTCTCGAGCGTGCGGCGCATTGCGCGGGCGACGCGCTGGTCGGAACCGGGTGCGCGGCCGAGGCCAAGATCGATGCGGCCGGGGAACAGCGCGTCGAGCGTGCCGAACTGCTCGGCGATCGTCAGCGGTGCGTGGTTGGGGAGCATGATGCCGCCCGAGCCCACGCGGATCGTCTTCGTGGCGGCGGCGATGTGCGCGATCACGACCGCAGTCGCGGCCGACGCGATGCCGGTCATGCCGTGATGCTCGGCGACCCAATAGCGCTGGAACCCGATGCTCTCGGCGTGCCGCGCGAGGTCGGCCGCGTTGGCGAGCGATTGGGAGACGGTGCCGCCTTCGATGACGGGGACCAGATCGAGCAGGGAATAGCGTGTCATGCGGCAGAGATAGGTACCGACCGGTAGCTTATCCAGTGTTTGGGTCGAATGGTTTGTTCGGCTTCGGCTCCCCTCCCTGGAAGGGAGGGGTTGGGGGTGGGTTGGGTTCCGCATGTTCGCAGGGTTGTGGCTCGATCGGGCCGACCCACCCCCAGCCCCTCCCTTTCAGGGAGGGGGGAAGGGATCAGAAGCCCAGGCTGTACCGCATCGCCATGCCGTACTCGTTCGGGAGCGCCGCGAAGTTGCCGGGGTCGCGGCGGAAGAACAGGTTGGTGTCCAGGCCGCCGCCAAATGCGGGCACGCCGTAGCGCATCTCGACATCGAGTTCGCGGCCTTGGGGGGCGAGGTTTAGGCGTTGGGTGGTCCAGTCGGTGACGGTACCGGACGTGTAGTCGAAATAGGTTGGCAGCCCCAGGTCGATGCCACCGCGGGCTACGCGCAGCGGTTGCGCGATGCGGAGGCCGATGCTGTCGTGGGCGAATACACCGTCCTTGCCGATGTCGGCCGCGAACGCGTTGGTGCGGACGAGGCCGTCGCCGCTTAGCCCTCCGCGGACGGCTGCGCGGGTCCAGCCCTGGCGCATCGATCCGCCGATGCTCCAGCCGCTCCCCGCATCGAACCGCGCCTTGGTGTCCACGAACCACGTTGCCGCGCGGGTCGCGCCGAGCGCCGCGTCGAAGCGCGCGCCGAGGACGGTGTCGCGCTCGTCCATCCGCGTCGCGGCGACCATCGTCGACAGCGCGCCGAAGCGTCGATCGACTGCCAGCGAGACCCGGTTGTAGCCGGAGCGCTGCCATCGGTCGCGCAGGCGGAGGTCGCTGTCGCGTTGCGTCAGGACGTCGCCATTCTCGATTCCGACGGTGAAGCCGAAGCCACCGAAGCTCTGCCGCATCGCGCTCGACGCTCGCGTGTTGCTGTCGAAGCCCATGCCGCCGGTGTTGGCGATCAGGAAGGCGGGTTCGGACTGGCCCGAGAGCTGTGCGCTGAGCGCGCCCGAACCTTGTGCGAAGCCGAAGCCGAACGACAAAGTGCTGCCGAGCTTCTGCGTCACCATTCCAGCGATCGCGCGCGCGCTGGTCGCGTCGGCGGTGGAGAGCGCGGTGCGGTCGAGCGCGACGTCGCCGTTGGCGCGCGGCGCTAGCGTCATCGATACGGTCCTGCCGCCCTGCGCCAGCGCGACCGTGCGAAACCGGGACTGGAGCGCGCCGCCGAGCAAGCGTTCCGGGCTGCGGCGGGCGATCGTCTTGGCGAGGTCGATCGCGAACGCGCGGCTGTAGCCGTCGAGGATTACCGCGCCGAGTTCGCCTTGGGCGGCGTCGCCCATCGGCGCGGACAGGCTGGCATTGCCGGTCGTAGAGACGACCGCTTTCGATCCCGCGATCGAGGTCGTGCCGAGCGGCTGGAACGCGCGCGTCAGGTCGAGCACGCCATTGCCGTAGACCGCGTCGACTCCGGGCGCGCCGACATCGCGTGCGCTTCGAAACAGGATGTCGACGATCTGCGCGCCGGTCAGGTTGGGGAAGGCCTGCGCGAGCAACGCCACCGCGCCGGAAATCTGTGGCGCGGCGAACGACGTGCCCGACCAGAGATAGGCGGTGTCGGTCGCGTCGGGCGCACGGACGCTTTCGCCGACCGCGGTGAGGAAGTGCGCGGCGCCGGTGCCCGCGCGGTCGCTGAAGGTGGAGATCCCGTCGCTCGCGCCGACCGAACCGGCGATGATCACTTGGTTGCGGCCCTGCGCTTCGCCTGCAACGTTGGTGAACGGATCGGGATTGACCGAACCGTCATTGCCCGCCGCGATCACGACGACCAGCCCGGCGGCAGTCGCGCGGCCGATCGCGTCCTTCAGGCTTTGCGGCATCTCGGAGCCGCCGAGCGAGATGTTGACGACCTTCGCGCCTGCCGTGCGTGCCGCATCGAGCCCGCGGGTGATCGCGTCGGTGCCGAACTTGCAGCCTGAATCCTCGTCGTCCTTGCTCGCGGTGGCGCAAGTACCGGGACGGTCGGCGCGCAGGACGATCAGCGTCGCGTCGAATGCCACGCCGTGCGAGCCTGCGCCATTACTCCGGCCCGCCAGCGTGAAGGCGACCGCGGTGCCGTGGCCGCCCTCGTCGTCGATCGAGCTATTGCCGGCGACGTCCTGCGAGGAGGACGAGACGCGGCTGCCGAACTCCTGGCTTTGCAGGTCGATACCGCTGTCGATCACGCCGACGCCGATCCCCCTGCCGGTCGCGCCGACATTGTACGCGGCCAGCGCGTTCATCGAGACCGCGCCAACGGTCGCGCGATATTCGCCGGTGTCGTTGCTGGACGGTGTCGGTGTCGGGGTCGGGGTCGGCGCGGGAGTCGGGGCAGGGGTGGGCGCTGGTGTCGGAAGCGGTGTCGGCGTGGAAACCGTGGGAGGGGCGGGCGTGCTGTTGACGCCACCACCGCCGCCGCCTCCACAGGCGGCGAGCAGCAGGCCGCTTGCCACCGCCGCCGTTCTCAGCAGCCCCGCCTTCGTGCCGCGCATCCAGTCCGCCCTTTTGTAATTTTCCGTAACATACTGGAATGCAAAGCCTTACGCGATCGTAAACATCGGCCCTGAAGGTCGGCAGTGTCGCACCCCGCTTGTCGCCGCGCGCGGCGGTCCGTAGAGGTTCCGGCCGATGCTTGCCCGCCTTGACCCCCGCCTCGACCATGTCCGCAACTGGATCTTCGATCTCGACAACACGCTGTACCCGGCGAGCGCGGACCTGTTCGCGCAGGTCGATGCGCGGATGACCGGGTTTATCCAGGACCTGCTCGGGTTGGAGCATGACGAGGCGCGGCGCGTGCAAAAGGGGTATTTCCACAATCACGGCACGACGCTGTCGGGGCTGATGGCCGAGCATCAGGTCGATCCGCATGCGTTCCTGGCGCATGTCCACGACATCGAGATGGACGTGATCGAGCATGACGCACCGCTGGTCGCCGCGATCGCCAAGCTGCCGGGGCGCAAGCTCGTCTTCACCAATGGCGACAAGCCCTATGCGCTCAAGATCCTCGACCGGCTCGGGCTCGGCGAGAGCTTCGAGGCGATCCACGACATCCACGCGATGAACCTGATGCCGAAGCCGCATGCATCCGCCTATGCAGGGTTCTGCGCGGCGTTCGACATCGATCCGCGGGAGTCGTTGTTCGCCGACGACATGGCGCGCAACCTGACGCCGGCCAAGGCGATCGGGATGACGACCGTCTGGATCGACAACGGCTCCGAGCAGTCGCCCGACGCGGCGCGCGATCACATCGATTTTACCGTGCCGGTGCTTGCGCCATGGCTCGAAACCATCCTGGAGACATCATGACCTTGCAGACCATCATCGACGCCGCCTGGGACGACCGCGCGAACCTTGGCCTGGATACCAAGGGCGAGGTTCGCGACGCTGTCGAGTCCGCGCTGGCGATGCTGGATGCCGGCACCGCGCGTGTTGCCGAGCCGATCGCTGATGGCTGGCAGGTCAACCAGTGGCTGAAGAAGGCAGTTCTGCTCTCGTTCCGGCTCAACGACAACGTCGTGATCGACGGCGGTTCGGCGGGGTCCCCGGGGTTCGACAAGGTGCCGTCGAAGTTCTCGAGCTGGGGTGAAGCCGAGTTCCGCTCGGCGGGTATCCGCGTCGTTCCTGGCGCGGTCGCTCGCCGCGGCAGCTTCATCGCCAAGGGCGCGATCCTGATGCCGAGTTTCGTTAACATCGGCGCGTATGTCGGTGAGGGGACGATGGTCGACGCGTGGGCGACGGTCGGGTCGTGCGCGCAGATCGGCAAGAACGTACACCTGTCGGGCGGCGCCGGCATCGGTGGCGTGCTCGAGCCGTTGCAGGCGGACCCCGTCATCATCGGCGACGGCGCGTTCATCGGCGCGCGCGCGGAAGTGGCGGAGGGCGTCCGCGTCGGCGAGGGCGCGGTGCTGTCGATGGGCGTGTATCTGGGCGCCTCGACCAAGATCATCGACCGCGCGACCGGCGAAGTGTTCAAGGGCGAAGTGCCGCCCTATTCCGTCGTCGTGCCGGGCTCGATCGGTGGCGGGGACGGCAAGCCGGCCTTGTACTGCGCGGTGATCGTCAAGCGTGTCGATGCGCAAACTCGTTCCAAAACCTCGATCAACGACCTGCTGAGGGACTGATCGGGTCGACAACCCGGCGGGGGCTGCCTATCCGGGTCGAAACATACCGAGGAGATAGACTTTGACCGCTGCCGCCAGCCAGGTTCTCGACCGCGTACTCGTCCTCGAAATGGTCCGCGTGACCGAAGCGGCGGCGATCGCCGCCTCCACGCTCGTCGGGCGCGGCGACGAGAAGGCAGCGGATGCAGCGGCGGTCGAGGCGATGCGCGAGGCGCTCAACTCGCTGTACATGGACGGCACGGTCGTAATCGGCGAGGGCGAGCGCGACGAGGCGCCGATGCTGTTCATCGGCGAGAAGGTCGGCTCGGCGATCGGCAACGGCCCGAAGATCGACATCGCGCTCGATCCGCTCGAAGGCACGACGATCTGCGCGACCGCGGGGCCGAACAGCCTCGCCGTGCTGGCGATCGCCGAAGAGGGCGGGCTGCTCAACGCGCCCGACGTCTACATGGACAAGATCGCGGTCGGCCCGGGCTATCCCGGGGGCATCATCGATCTCGACAAGACGCCGACCGAGAACATCAACGCCGTCGCCGCCGCGAAGGGCGTGCCGGCGCGCGACCTGATCGTGTGCGTGCTCGACCGGCCGCGTCACGAGGCGCTGATCGCCGAGCTGCGCCAGGTCGGTTGCGGGATCATGCTGATCGGTGACGGCGACGTCGCCGGCGTGATCGCGACGTCCGATCCCGAGACGACCGTCGACGTGTACATGGGTTCGGGTGGTGCTCCCGAGGGCGTGCTGGCGTGTGCGGCGCTGCGCTGCGTCGGTGGGCAGTTCAAGGGACGGTTGTTGTTCCGCAACGACGACGAGCGCGGGCGTGCGGCGAAGTGGGGGATCACTGATCTCGACAAGCAGTATGACCTTTCCGAGCTGGCGAAGGGCGACTGCATCTTTGCGGCGACTGGGGTTACCGATGGGTCGCTGCTGGCTGGCGTGAAGCGGAAGAAGGGCAAGATGACTACCGAGAGCGTGGTGATGCGCGCGTCTTCGGGGACGGTGCGTTGGGTCAAGGGTGAGCATCGGACTGACTGATCTGGTGACCATCCCAGTTGCAAAGTAAGCTCCACCCCGGCGACGGCCGGGGCCCATTGGGAAACGCCGCTAACGTAGCGCCGCGCTTAGTTACGCCGGACGTTCCAATTGGGCCCCGGCCTTCGCCGGGGTGGAGCGCTGGGTGAGGGTGGTGAACCAACCACCATGTGTTCCCGCGAAGGCGGGGACCCAGACTGGGCTCCCGCCTTCGCGGGAGAACATAAAGGCCGAGCGGTGGAACGCATGAGGGGCGAAGTGTCGGCATGATCCTTCCCAACGTCCTTCTGCTCGTCACGAGCATGAGCCTCGTCTGGTTCCTCAAGGGCGACCTGCTCGGCTACCGCCGGATCAAGCGCCTCTCCGACACAGCCTCGCGCCAGCAGACCTACCGCCTGTGGATCGCCAAGGCGGCGATCGCCTTCGTCCTGCCGGCGGTGATCGGACTAGCCTTGCTCGGACGCCTCGATGCGCTCGTCACCGTGCCGCCCGAGTTCGACGCCCTCCGCATGCTCCTCCCCAGCTTTGAAGGCTACAGCCGCGCGGAACTGCTCGGCATGATCGGCGGCAGCGCGCTCGGTGGCCTGATCATCGGCGCGGTGCTCGCGACGCGGCGCAATTGGCGTATCCTCAAGACTGTCGGCAATGTCGGCTCGCTGCTCCCGCGCAACCGGCCGGAGATCGCGCATGCCGCGGCCATGTCGATCGTGGCGGGCATCTCCGAGGAGCTCGCCTTCCGCCTGCTCCTGCCGCTGCTGGTCGCGCTCGTCTCCGGCAGCCCGTTCGTCGCGTTCGGTGTCGCGGTCGCGGCGTTCGGCGCGATGCATCTGTATCAGGGGCGGGCGGGCGTGATCGCGACCACGCTGGTCGGCGCGCTGATGGCGGCGGTGTATCTGATGACCGGCGAACTGTGGCTGGCGATGCTGCTGCACGCGCTGATCGATCTCAACTCGCTGGTATTGCGCCCGATACTGAGCGGAGCATGGCGCGCGGCTTGACTTCGCAGGCGCGGGTTCGTCCAATCGTGGCACGGTCCACGAAGGGAAATTCCATGTCGCGTCACGCCTTCCTGCTCGCGCTTGCAGTCGCCGCAGCCGTCCCGGTCGCCACGGTCGCGCAGACCGCGCCGCAAAGTGCGACCCAATCCCCCTTTACCTTCGAAGAGGTGATGGTGCCGATGCGCGATGGTGCGAAGTTGCAGACGGTCATCATGCGGCCGCGCGGCATGACCGGGCCGCTGCCGATCCTGCTCCAGCGGACTCCCTACGGCGTGCCCGATGCGCCATTCGCCACCGCCGATCGCTTCGGACCGTTGATGAAGGACGGCTATGTCTTCGTGTTCCAGTCGATGCGCGGGCGGTTCAAGTCGGACGGTGTCTTCACGCTGTCGACCGCAGTCCATCCGAACGATCCGAAGGCGGTCGACGAGGCGACGGATGCGTACGATACCGTCGGCTGGCTGGTGAAGAACGTCCCGGCCAACAACGGCAAGGTCGGCATGTGGGGCGTGTCCTACCCCGGTTTCGCCGCCGCCGTTGCGCTGGCACACCCACATCCGGCGCTGAAGGCGGTGTCTCCGCAGGCAGCGTGGATCGATTACTGGCAGTCGGACGACCTGCACCGCAACGGCGCGCTACGGCTGAGCTATGCGACCGACTGGGTGTCGTCGCTGCAACTCGACAAGACGAAGAATTCCGACTTCGCGTATCCGAGCGATACCTACGACTATTTCCTGAAGGCGGGGTCGGCCGAGGCGATCGACCGGACCGTGTTGAAGGGCCGCGTGCCGATGTTCACGTCGCTGCTCGATCACCCCAATCACGACGCGTTCTATACGGCGCAACGCTGGACCGATTCGCTGGGCAAGACGACCGTGCCGACGCTGAACGTCGCGGGGTTCTGGGATCAGGAGGATCCGTGGGGCTCGTGGCAGATCTACGCGCGCCAGAAGCGGAACGACCCGAACCATCTGGCGCAGATGGTGGCGGGGCCGTGGCGGCATGGTGGGTGGCAGGGCGTGGCGGATCATCTCGGGCCGATCCCGCTTGGCACGGCGAGTGGCACGCAGTTCCAGGAACAGATCCAGGCGCCGTTCTTCGCATACTGGCTGCACGGTAAAGGACCGCGGCCGGACTTTGCGGCGAAGATGTTCCAGTCGGGGTTTAACGTCTGGAAGACCTATGCTGCCTGGCCTCCGACGGGCGCGAAGGCGACCGAGCTGTATCTGCATGCGGACGGCAGCCTGTCGTTCACCGCGCCGGCCGCTGGCGAGGGATGTCGCGACTACGTGTCCGATCCGGCGAACCCGGTGCCATTCCGTCGGCGACCGATGTCGGCGACGTATGCCAGCCCGGATTGGGCGTGGTGGGAGGCGGACGACCAGCGCTTCGTCGATCACCGGCCCGATGTGCTGGGGTATGTGTCGGAGCCACTGGCCGCGGACTTGACCGTGACGGGCGCGCTGTCGGCGACGTTGCAGGCGTCGACGAGCGGGACGGACAGCGATTTCGTGGTGAAGCTTATCGATGTGCTGCCCGACGATACCGAGGCGTTCGACAAGTCTCAGGCCCGGCCGGGCGATTACGCGAAGACGTTGAACGGGTATCAGCTGCCGATCGCGATGGAGGTGCGGCGCGGGCGCTTCCTGGCGAGCGATACGGCGCCGCAGCCGCTGGTGCCGGGGAAGGTAGTCGCGTGGGACGTGCCACTGCGCGACCATGACCATGTGTTCAAGGCGGGGCACCGGATCATGGTGCAGATCCAGTCGAGCTGGTTCCCGATGATCGACCGCAACCCGCAGTCGTTCGTGCCGAATATCGTGCGGGCGAAGGCGGCGGATTACGTGAAGGCGACGCAAAGGGTTTGCGCGGGCTCGCGGATCACGTTGCCGGTTATGCGCTAGGGTCTGCGGACAGTTGCCCACCCCGGCGGAGGCCGGGGCCCAGTTGGGAAGGTCGAGGTAACGGAGTGCGGTCCTTCGTTATTACCGTCCTCCCAACTGGGCCCCGGCCTCCGCCGGGGTGGTGGTCTCTGACGTTCAACTCAGTTCTTCATCCGCCAGCCGGTCTTGAAGATCCAGGCGATCGCGATCAGGCATGCCGCGAGGAAGCCGGCCGTCACCGCGAGGCTGACCCCGACCGCGACGTCGCCGACCCCGAAGAAGCTCCAGCGGAAGCCGCTGACCAGGTAGACGACCGGGTTGAACAGGCTGAACGTCCGCCAGGGCTGGGGCAGCATGTCGATCGAGTAGAACGCGCCGCCGAGGAACGTCAGCGGCGTGATCAGCAGCGCGGGGACGAAGTTCAGCTGCTCGAAGCCGTTGGCCCAGACGCCGATGATGAACCCGAACAGGCTGAACGCGACCGCGGTGAGGATCAGGAACGCGATCATCGCGAACGGGTGTTCGATGCGGAGCGGCACGAAGAACGACGCCGTCGCGAGGATGATCAGCCCGAGGATCACCGACTTGGTGGTCGCCGCGCCGACATAGCCGATCACCATCTCCATCGCCGAGACGGGCGCCGACAACAGCTCGTAGATCGTGCCCGTGAATTTGGGGAAGTAGATGCCGATAGACGCGTTCGAGATGCTCTGCGTGAGCAGCGACAGCATGATCAGGCCGGGGACGATGAAGCTACCGTAGCCGACGCCGCCGACCTGCTGCATGCGGCTGCCGATCGCGCCACCGAAGACGATGAAATACAGCGAGGTGGTCAGAACGGGCGTGACGAGGCTCTGCCACAAGGTGCGCAGCGCTCGTGCCATCTCGAAGCGGTAGATCGCCCAGATACCGTGAGTGTTCATGCGCGTTCTCCGACGAGATCGACGAAGATGTCTTCGAGGCTCGATTTGCTGGTTTCGAGGTCCTTGAAGCCGATGCCGAGTTCGCTGAGTTTGCGCAGCAGCGACGGGATGCCGGTGTGGTCGGCCTGCGCATCGAACACGTAGCGCAGGCGCTTGCCGTCGTCTTCCAGTGACACATCCCAGTCGGCAAGGTCTGCGGGGATCGTCGTCATCGGGTCCTGGAGCGCGATGTCGAGTTCGCGCTTGCCGAGCTTCTTCATCAGCGACGCCTTGTCGTCGACGAGCAGCAGCTTGCCCTTGTTGATGACGCCGACGCGGTCGGCCATTTCCTCGGCTTCCTCGATGTAATGCGTCGTCAGGATGATCGTCGTGCCGCCTTCGCGCAGGCGGTGGACGAGCTTCCACATGTCGCGGCGCAACGCCACGTCGACGCCCGCGGTGGGCTCGTCGAGGAACAGGATTTCGGGTTCGTGTGCGAGCGCCTTCGCGATCAGCACGCGGCGCTTCATCCCGCCCGAAAGTTCGCGGATCTTCGCGTCGCGCTTGTCCCAGAGCGAGAGGTCGCGGAGCACCTGTTCGATGTACGCGCTGTGGCCCGAGCGGCCGAACAGGCGGCGGCTGAAGGTGACGGTGGCGAGCACCGTCTCGAACATGTCGACGTTGAGTTCCTGCGGCACGAGGCCGATGCGGCTGCGGGCCTGCTTATAGTCGCGGATCGCGTCGTAGCCCGCGACCTTGATCGTGCCGGCGGACGGCGTGACGATGCCGCAGATGATGCTGATCAGCGTCGTCTTGCCCGCGCCGTTGGGGCCGAGGAGGGCGAAGATCTCGCCCTTCTGGATGTCGAGGTCGACGGGGTGGAGGGCGGTGGTGCCGCTCTTGTAGGTCTTGGTGACGCCCGCGATGGACAGGATCGGTTCGGTCATTGGCACCCCTTTTTCGTGGGTGTCAGATGGGGGTGGTGGCACGTGAATGATAGGCCTTCCCGCGCCTTCTTGTTCTCCCGCGAAGGCGGGAGCCCAGACTGGGTCCCCGCCTTCGCGGGGAAACAAGGAGAGGAGCGTCAACCGGCCCGAGCGGCTGCTACGGCTTTCTGGAGGTCTTCGAGCGGCAGCGCGCCCGACAACACGCGGTCGCCGACCACCCAGCTGGGGGTGCCGGTCATGCCGAGTTTGGCGGCGGTTTCCATGTTTTTGGCGATCTCGGCGTCGGCCGTCTTGGTGAAACTCGCCTGCGTCGTGTCGACTCCGGCCTTGCTCGCAGCCGCGGCGATCGAGGCGTCGCTGACCGGGCCGCCGGCGTAGAGCGCGTCGTGGAAGGTGGCGAACTTGCCCTGTTGCGCGGCGGCGAGGCTGGCGCGGGCGGCGATGCGGCTTTCGGCGCTGAGGATCGGGAGTTCGCGGAAGACGACGCGGACCTTGGGGTCGGCCGCAATCAGCTTGGCGATCATCGGCAGGCTCGCGCGGCAATACCCGCAATTGTAATCGAAATACTCGACGAGCGTGACGTCACCGTTGGGGTTGCCGGCCCAGGCGCTGCCGAACGGCGTGACGATCGCGTCGCGGTTGGCGGTGACGGTCTTGCCCGACTCGCGGTCGCGCAGTTTCTCCATCGCCTCGGGGAGGATCTCGGGATGTGCGAGCACATAGTCGTGGACGATCGATTCGACCTGTGCGCGCTCGACGCCGCCGCCCTGGCGGTCATAGCCCCAGACCGCGAGGCCTCCGATGACGGCGCCCGCGACTGCGATCGCGGGGAATGTAAATTTGCTCATTTGCGGCGCTTATACTGCTTGGGATTGTCGTCCATCTCGTTCTGCGCGGCCATCGCGATATCCTGTGCGCGGATCCAGTCGGTGGTGTTCGCCGGGATGTTCGCGAGGGCATATTGCGCGCTCGCCGACGCGGTCCGCATGTCGCCGCCCATGCTGGCGCGCTCGGCGGTGGCGAGCGCGGCGCGCGCGGTATCGCCGGTCAGTTCGTAGACGGTGCCGAGCTGCATCCAGGCGAACGGGTTCTGGTCGTCGCGACCTACCGCGGTGCGCAGGACCCTGGTCGCCTCGGGGTAGTTCGCCTTGTTCTCGGTCGCGATCAGCGCGTGTCCGAAGGTCGTGGCGATCAGCGGATTGTTGCGCGACCCTTCGGTTGCTTCGCGTAACGGGGCGAGCGATTCGACGGGCTTGCCGGCTTCGAGCAGGATCTGTCCCTTGATCTCTAGGAAATACGGGTCGGTCGGCTCGGCCTTTACCAGTGCGTTGGCTTCGGCGTCGGCCTTCTCGGGGTAGCCGGCTTTGTGATAGGCGTAGGCGCGGGCGTAGTGCGCGTAGATCGACTGGTTGCTGGGCGGGTAGGCTTGCAGCGTCTGGTCGGCGGGCATGACGTAGCCGGCGAGCTTGGCCTTCACGCGGCGGAAGCGTTCCTCCAGCGCGGCGTCGGGCTTGTTGGCCCAGGCGGGCGAGGCTTGGAGGTCGGCAGTCAGCGTCGCGACGCGCTCGCCGGAGAGCGGATGCGACTGCATGAACGGATCGATGTTCGCAGTGCCGAAGCGGTATTCCTGCTGCTGCAATTTCTTGAAGAAGCTGAGCATGCCGCGGCCCGAGACGTTCGCCTCGCGGAGGAATTTCGCGCCGGTCGCGTCTGCGGTCGATTCCTGGACGCGGCTGAACGAGAGGTAGCTGCCCATCGCCGCCTGCTGCCCCGCCGCCATGATGCCGGCGCCTGCCTCGCCGGAACCGGCCGCCATCGCGGCTAGGCCGAGCACCATCGAGAGCAGGTACATGCCCATTGCGGGCTTGGTGCCGCGATCGGCGAGGACGACATGGCCGTCGGCGATGTGGCCGAGTTCGTGTGCGATGACGCCCTGGACTTCGTTGGCGTTGTCGGCCGCCTGGATGAGCCCTGAGTGGACGTAGACGGTCTGGCCGCCGGCGACGAACGCGTTGATCGAGTCGTCGTTGATCAGGACGACCTTCACGTCGCGCGTCGAGAGCCCGGCCGCCCTGATCAGCGGGTTGGACATCTCCGCGAACATGGTTTCGGTTTCGGCGTCGCGGAGGATCGACTGGGCCTGGAGGGGCGTCGTCCAGAGGAGGAGGGCGGTGGCTGCGGCGGCTACTAGACGCTTCATATTACGGGGTATCGTCGATTGGGGGCGGGGGGGCAATGGTCGTGCGGTCGGGCGTGCGGTGGAGTGAAGTATAGGAAGTGCAGACGCTGGGAGCTGTTTTGCGGTTGGTGGGAGTGCGGGTGGCATTGGGGGAGGGGAGCAGGGTTTGGTGTGTAGGACAGGGGTTTGAGGGGGGGGGCTTAAGAGGTTGCTGCGCCGGCTGTCGGCCATTTACCCGGCTATTGGTTTCCTCCCTGGCTATCAGACCACCGCCCCGGCGGAGGCCGGGGTCCAATTGGGGGACCGGGCTAACTGAGGGCAGCGCGTCGTTATTGCCACCTTTCCAATTGGGCCCCGGCCTTCGCCGGGGTGGTGGTGGGTGGAGTTCGGCATGCGTCACTACGGCGCTGGAACCCAAACCTCGCGTCGCTCTCGTGTCTTGTTCACCCGCGAAGGCGGGTGCCCAGTCTGGGTCCCCGCCTTCGCGGGGATACAAGCTTTTTGCCGTTCGCCGTTACCACGGGAAGCTTTGGATGGTGACGGATAGCGTGCGGTCTCACGCCCCTCCCGCCCCCTACAAACGAAAACGGGCGCGGCCTTCCGGTCGCGCCCGTTCTTTGGTCGCAGCGTCCGGGGTTAGCCGAAGGTGCGCTGCCACCAGCCGCGACGGGGGGCGCCGTCGGGGTCGTCGTTGGCGCCGTCATCGGTACGGGGGGTCGCGACGTCCTGGGGCTGGACTTCGGCCTTGGGCGGGGTGGTTGCGATCGGCTCGGCGAGGGGCTCGCTGGTCGGCGCAGCGTCGCCGGCTTCGACGATCGGCGTCTTCCGTGGGCGACCGCGGGGCTTGGCGACCTTGACGGGGGCTTCCTCGACGACCGCCTCTTCAACCGCTGGGGCTTCGACCACCGCGTCCGACGCCTTGCGACGTGCACGCTTGGGCTTGGGCGCCGACGCCTCGATGGTCTCGGCGGGCGTTGCGCTCACCTCGTCCATCGTCGCCTCTGCGACCGCTTCGCGGCGGCGACGACCGGGCTTCGGTGCAGCCGGCTCGGCCGCGACGGGCTCCGGAACGATCGGCTCCGGAACCACTGGCTCCGGCGCAACCGTCTCGGCGTCCGCTTCGACCGCGCGTGGCTTGCGACCACGGCGTGCCTTGGGGGCTGCATCGGCGACCGCCTCGGCAATGTTCGCCGCTGCGGCTGCCGCACGGGCACGCGGACGACGGCGCATCTTCGGGCCCTCGGCGACTTCCACCACCGGGGCTTCCTCGACGACCGGCTCGAACGCCGGTTCGTACGGCGGCTCGGCATAGGTCGACTCGACCGGCTCATACGCTTCCGGCTCGGGAGCCTCGGCGATCAGCTGGGCATCGTCGATGCTGCTGACGGAGACCGACTGGCCGTTCTCCGAACCCTGCTCGTTGCGGCGACCGCCACGACGTCCCCGACGACCGCGACGACGGCGGCCTTCGCCCTCTGCGCCGTTAGCCTGCTCGGATGGCGCACCAGCCGAGACCATTTCGCCACCGCCGACTTCGACGATGTCGCCCTCGACCTCGTCGATCTCCTCGACGTTGGTGTCGGCATCCTCGAACGTACCGTCCTCGTTGACGCCCTCTGCTGCACCTTCCTCACCCGGACGTGCACGACCGCGACGACCGCGACGACGACGACGCTTCTTGCCGCCTTCACCGTCCGCATCGCGACCGTTCTCACGCGGCGCACGCTGCTCGCCATTGCCTTCGCGGGGCTCACGACCCCCCTCACGACGACGCGGCTGCTCGGCCTCGGTCTCCTCGACCTCTTCCTCCTCGATCTCGTCCTCGATCTCCTCGGGGAGGTCGTCTTCGTCTTCCTCGATGATCTGGACGAACTTCGGGGCGTGCGCGGGCGGCGGGCCGCTGGCCTCGACCGTCATGTGCGCGCCTTCCTCGTCCTGGCCGGGGATGATCTCGACGATCACGCCGTAGCGATCCTCGATCTCGGCGATGTCGGCGCGCTTGCGGTTGAGGATGTACACGGCCGCTTCCTGGCTCGCGCGCAGGGTGAGCAGCGAGCCGCGACCACGGGCGGCCTCGTCCTCGATGAGGCGAAGCGCGGAGATGCCCGACGACGACGCGGTGCGAACGAGGCCAGTGCCCTCGCAATGCGGGCAGGCACGCGTGGATGCTTCGAGCACGCCGGTGCGCAGGCGCTGGCGGCTCATTTCCATGAGGCCGAACGACGAGATGCGGCCGATCTGGATGCGCGCGCGATCGTTCTTGAGCGCCTCCTTCATCGCCTTCTCGACCTTACGGACGTTGGAATTGTTATCCATGTCGATGAAGTCGATGACGACGAGCCCGGCCATGTCGCGCAGGCGGAGCTGGCGGCCGATTTCCTGAGCCGCCTCGAGGTTGGTCGCGGTCGCGGTCTGTTCGATGCTGTGCTCGCGCGTCGACCGGCCGGAGTTGATGTCGATCGAGACGAGCGCCTCGGTCGGGTTGATGACGAGGTAGCCGCCCGACTTCAGCTGGACGACGGGGTGGTACATCGCGGCAAGCTGATCCTCGACGCCGGCGCGCTGGAACAGCGGCACGGGATCGGCGTAATGCTTGATGCGCCGCGCGTGCGTCGGCATCAGCAGGCGCATGAACTCGCGCGCCTGGCGATAGCCGTCCTCGCCCTCGACGATGACCTCTTCGATTTCCTTGTTGTAGATGTCGCGGATCGCACGCTTGATCAGGTCGCTGTCGCCGTAGACGAGCGCGGGGGCCGACGCTTTCAGCGTGGCTTCGCGGATGCCGTCCCAGAGGCGGGCGAGATAATCGAAGTCGCGCTTGATCTCGACCTTCGAGCGCTGGAGGCCCGCGGTGCGGACGATGCAGCCCATCGAGGGTGGCAACTGCATGTCGGCCATGATCGTCTTGAGGCGCTTGCGATCGCCCGCGTTCGAGATCTTCCGTGAAATGCCGCCGCCGTGCGACGTGTTCGGCATCAGCACGCAGTAGCGACCGGCGAGGCTCAGGTACGTGGTCAGCGCCGCGCCCTTGTTGCCGCGCTCCTCCTTGACGACCTGGACGAGCAGCACCTGGCGGCGATGGATCACGTCCTGGATCTTGTAGCGACGGCGGAGGTTCATGCGACGCTCGCGCAGGTCCTCGACCGCGGCATCGTCGGCGCTCGGCTTGCGCTTGCGACGGGGGGCTTCGCCGGATTCGCCGCCCTCGAGTTCTTCGGCGACGTCGGGATCTACCCCGCCATCGTCCTCGAAGCGCTCGATGTCGTCCTCGTCGTCACCCTCGTCGTCGTCCGAGTCGTAGTCGGCGCGAAGGGCTGCTTCCTCGGCGGCGTGCTCGGCTTCTTCACGGAGCAGCGCGTCGCGATCTTCCTTGGGGATCTGGTAGTAATCGGGGTGGATCTCGCTGAATGCGAGGAAGCCGTGGCGATTGCCGCCGTAATCGATGAACGCCGCCTGGAGCGACGGCTCGACCCGCGTGACCTTGGCGAGGTAGATATTGCCCTTGAGCTGCTTGCGTTCGGCACTCTCGAAATCGAATTCCTCGATCCGGTTACCCTTGACGACTGCGATCCGGGTCTCTTCCCGGTGGCGTGCGTCGATCAGCATGCGCGTTGTCATTATAGATTCTCCGCGCGCGCGCCGGGCCTGTCGGCAGCCGTCGCGCGCTTGATGGTGGTGCGGTCGGGCACGGACGCCCGGACTCGCGGATGGTATGCGAAACTGCCTCTGCGCGAAGTGCATGCCGCGGGAACTCTCCCTGCGGCGCCCGCACGACCGCGAGTCCGTCGGCGAAGGCCGGTCGGAGTGCGGGGCGGGGGGAATGCGTCATTCGAGCGTCAACCTGAATTGCCGCGCCGGCGAGAATCCGCTGGCGGGCGTCGAGACCGGCGCGTCGCTGGTAAAATCCAGGCGACACACGGCTGTACGACAGGACTAGCACTGCATACCCGATCTCGCAACTGGCCCCGGAACCGACGCTTTCGCGGGCGTTTCGGCTCGAATTAGGGGCAGCGAGGCGCAGACTTGCCGGGGCGGCAGAGCCTTGCCGGCCAATACGTGGCAAACGGCAAATTAACCGCACTGCGCAACCGCGTCTTGTGATGCGAGGCGCTATCGCTCGCTCACAGAGATCGGATGTATCGATCAAAGGGGTGTAGCATGGGTTTTCGCTGGACCGGCGGCAGGGCCGCACGGCAAGGACGCGGGGTGTTGACGGTCATCGCCCTCATCGCCGGCTGGCTGGCGAGCGTCCCCGCCTGGGCGGCAACCGTGCAGAGCGTCGCGATCAGGGACGGGCGGATCGTCATCCGCTTTGACGAGGCAGTCGGCGATGCCGCCAGCCGCGTGCTGACCGGCCCGCGCCAGATCGCGGTCGACGTGTCGGGCGCTACGCCGGGTCGGGAGGTGTTGGGGCGCGGTCTGGTGACTGGTGTCACGCAGATGCGCAGCGGGCGATCGGGGATGCGGATGGTGTTCGATCTGGCCGAGCCGGCGATCGTCACCGACGGCGGGTTCGATTCCGACGGGCGCGAGCTGACGCTGGCGTTGCGCACGGTCGATTACGACCAGTTCGCGGAAGCCGGGATCGCCGGGCCGCTGAACTTCTTCCCATTCAATTTCGGCGCGGCGTCGCGGCCGAAGTACAAGGTGTCGGTACCGGTGCCGCCCAAGGCGCGGGGCATGAAACTGCCACGCGTGCAGGGCGACGATACGCGACCGCTCGTGGTGATCGACGCGGGGCATGGCGGTGTCGATCCGGGCGCGATCGGGCCGAATGGGCTGCGCGAGAAGGACGTGACGCTGAAGGTCGCCAAGGCGATCCGCGACGAGTTGCTCGCGTCTGGGCGCGTCCGCGTGGCGCTGACGCGGAACGACGACCGCTATCTGATTTTGCGCGAGCGGTATGGCGTCGCGCGGCGGCTGAAGGGCGATCTGTTCATCTCGATCCATTGCGACAGCACGGGTTCCGAGAACGCTACCGGGGCGACGGCGTACACGTTGTCTGAGGTTGCGTCGGACAAGGAAGCGGCAAGGCTGGCGGCGCGCGAGAACAAGGCGGACGTGATCTCGGGGGTGAACCTCGGCGAGGCGCCCGCGGACGTGTCGTCGATCCTGATCGACCTGACGCAGCGCGAGACGATGAACGCGTCGGCGACATTCGCGCGGCTGCTGGGGCGTGAGGCGAAACCGTTGATGCCGTTGAAGGCGAACTTCCACCGGATGGCGTCGTTGATGGTCTTGAAGGCGCCGGACATGCCGTCGATCCTGTTCGAGACTGGGTATATCTCGAACCCGCAGGACGCGGCGTTCCTGGACAGTGAAGAGGGGCGGCACCGGATCGCGGAGAGCGTCACGCGGGCGGTCGAGGTGCATTTCGCGCGGCGGATGGCGGCGCGGTAGATTTGGGGAGGGGGCGCTCCCTCCTCCTTGTTCTCCCGCGAAGGCGGGAGTCCAGTCTAGACTCCCGCCTTCGCGGGAGAACAAGCTAGTGACGGTCGATACTGTTTCCTCTGATCGCACATCATGCCACAAGTCGCCCAAATTGTTTTGAGGCTGACGACATGACCGACGCGACGCGGGGCGTAACCGACACGGGCCCCGAGACCAGCATGCGCGAACTGACGTTTCGCGGGATCGTGCTCGGCGGGATCATCACGCTGCTGTTCACCGCGGCCAACGTGTATCTCGGGCTCAAGATCGGGCTGACATTCGCGACGTCGATCCCGGCCGCGGTGATCTCGATGGCGGTGCTGCGGCTGTTCAAGGATTCGACGATCCTCGAGAACAACATCGTCCAGACGATCGCGTCCGCCGCAGGCACGCTCGCGGCGATCATCTTCGTGCTGCCGGGCCTTGTGATGATTGGCTGGTGGCAGGGCTTTCCGTTCTTCACCACCGCGGCAATCACGATGTTCGGCGGCGTGCTCGGCGTGCTGTTCTCGGTGCCGCTGCGCCGTGCGCTCGTCGTCGACACGGTGCTGCCGTATCCGGAAGGCCGCGCGGCCGCCGAGGTGCTGAAGGTCGGCGCGGGCAGTCGCGAGGGCGGCGAGGAGAGCGCGCGCGGGCTCGGCATCATCGTCGCCAATGCGGTCGTCTCGGCCGGGTTCGCGATCCTGACGCAGACCAAGCTCGCCGCTGCCGAAGCCGCGACGTGGTTCCGCGTCGGCGCGGGCGCGACCGGGATCTCGGGCGGGCTGTCGTTCGCGTTGCTCGGCGCGGGGCATCTAGTCGGGATTTCGGTCGGCATGGCGATGTTCGCGGGCGTGGTGATCGGCTGGTGGATATTGCTGCCGATCCTGACCTCGGGCGGCAGCGTCACCGGGACCGCGGAAGTGATCGCCAACACCGTGTTCCGCTCGGACGTGCGCTTCTTCGGCGCAGGCGTGATCGGCGTCGCGGCGATCTGGACATTGTTGAAGATCGCCGGGCCGGTGGTCGGCGGCGTCCGCTCGGCGCTGGCGGCGTCGGCGGCCAAGCGCGGCGGGGAAGTGCTGGCGCTGGAGGAGCGCGACATTCCGATCGGGATCGTCGGGATCGGTTCGCTGGCGATGCTGGTGCCGATCGGCATCCTGCTCTGGACCGTATTGCAGGGCGGGCCGCTGGAGGCGTCGGCGATCGGGTTGATCGCGGGCAGCCTGGTGTTCATCCTCGTCATCGGTCTCGTGATCGCGGCGGTGTGCGGGTACATGGCGGGGCTGATCGGCGCGTCGAATTCGCCGGTGTCGGGAATCGGCATCCTCGCCATCCTGGCTGCGTCGATCCTGCTGGTGTCTTGGTTCGGCCGTGCGGTCGAGCCGGGAACGACGCAGGCGCTGGTCGCGTACGGGCTGATCGTGACGGGCATCGTGTTCGGGATCGCGACGATCTCGAACGACAATCTTCAGGATCTGAAGACGGGCCAACTGGTCGGCGCGACGCCGTGGAAGCAGCAGGTCGCGTTGCTGATCGGCGTGGTGTTCGGCTCGATCGTCGTGCCGCCTGTGCTGAACTTGCTCGGGAGTACGCTCGGGTTTGCGGGGGCGCCGGGGGCAGGGCCGAATGCGCTGGCGGCGCCTCAGGCGGCGTTGATCTCGGCGCTGGCGAAGGGTGTGCTGGGGGGCAATCTCAACTGGGCGATGATCGGATATGGGGCGCTTACCGGCGTTTTGGTGATCGCGGTCGATGAGTTGCTCGGCAAGGCGGGGAAGCTGCGGTTGCCGCCTCTGGGGGTCGGGCTCGGTGTGTATTTGCCGATGTCGGTGACGTTGCCGGTCACGATCGGGGCGGTCGTGGGGTTTGCTTACGATCGTTGGGCGGATCGGGCTCGGGATCCCGAACTGGCGAAGCGGATGGGTGTGCTGACCGCGACCGGGATGATCGTCGGGGAGTCGCTGTGGGGCGTCGGCTTTGCGGGGATCGTGTATCTGACCAACAAGGAGACGCCGTTGGCGCTCGTTGGGGACGGGTTTGCGAGCGTGGCGCTGCTTGGCGGGACGCTGCTGTTCGCGGTGCTGACGTGGGTGATGTACCGGCGGACTATTGCGGCTTCGCGCTAGGCGCGTGCCCTCACCTTTCCCACCCGGCAAGAGCCGGGCGGGCCCCTTCCCTCTCCCCCGAGGGGAGAGGGGGGTAGGTGAGCGTGTTTCCCCGCGGAGGCGGGGATCCAGACTGGGCTCCCGCCTTCGCGGGAGAACAAGAAGTTAGAGGGCATTTGGTCGTTTGCACCACCCCGGCGAAGGCCGGGGCCCAATTGGAAAGGTGGGAGTAACGGAGCGCTATCCGCCGTTATCTGCGTCCCTCAATTGGGCCCCGGCCTTCGCCGGGGTGGTGCTTTGGTGTGGGCAAGGGGGCTAACCCACTAGCCTCACATCATCGCAGCAAGCATGTCCTTGATCGGCACGAACGCGAAGCCCACCGAGCTGTCCGCGATCCCGTACGGCATGAAGATCGTATCGCCATGCTTCAGCGCACCGCAGCTATAGACGACGTTGGGCACATACCCCTCGCGGTCCTGGTCCTTCGCGGCGAGGATCGGCTGGCTCGTCCGGCCGATCACCTTCGACGGGTCGTCCTTGTCGAGCAGCACCGCGCCGATCGAATACTTCCGCATCGCGCCGACGCCGTGCGTCAGCAGCAGCCAGCCCTCGTCGAGTTCGATCGGCGGACCGCAATTGCCGATCTGCACCAGCTCCCACGGATATTCGGGCGTCAGGATCTTCTCGCCGTCGTCCCAGTCGGTCAGCGTGTCCGACTTGAGCAGGAACAAATTCTCGCCGTCCTGCCGGCCGATCATCATGTACTGGCCGTTCACCTTCCGCGGAAACAGCGCCATGCCTTTGTTGCGCGCGGCGGGGCCGGTCATCGGCACGAGGTCGAACGCGCGGAAATCGCGCGTGCGCATCAGCTCGGACTGGATCACCGAGCCGTTGTAGGCGGTGTAGGTGCCGATCCACTCGTAGTCGCCGTCCTCGTGCTGGAAGCGGACGATGCGGAGATCCTCGAGGCCCTTCGACTGCGCCTGCGTGATCGGGAAGATCACCGTGCCGCTCAGCGTGCTGTCGCGGTGGCGATAGACGGTGACGGGGCCGATCGGCATCTCGTCCTCGCCGCTGCCGACCGCATCGGTCGCGGTCGCGAACGGGGGTTCGGGCGCGAGCTTCATCTGGTTTTCGCAGGTGATGATGCCCTCGCGGAACGCTACGGAGGAGATGTGACCCTCGCCGACCGCGCGCAGGCTCATCAGAATCCGCATCGAGCCCGGCGGCATGCCCGACTGGTCGAAATGCGGCACCGCGCTGGGGTTCATCAGCGCGGCGGCGGCATAGCTGTATTCGTGGCAGAAATACGCGCCGATCAACTGGCGCTTCTCGTCACCGATCTCTGCGCCGTTCAGCCCGAGCATATCCTCGATCTGGTCGTAGCGCGTCATGAACACGCGCCGCGTCTGCCAGTGGCGTGCCTCGAAATCCTTCAGCACGACCTCGAGCTGCGCGCGCGCCTGTGCTGGCGACATTTCCAGCACTTCGCCGACGAGCCGTTCGGTGCGGCTCGGTGCGCCGCCATGACCGCCCCAGGCGATATGGAACGGCCGCACGACGACACGCGAAGGGTCCGCGTGCAGCCGCAGCTGGTGGTTGAACAGATCCATCGTAGCAGTGCCCCGCGTCGTTCCACTCAGCGCACCGTCGCCTGTCAGGCTGTCTCTAGCGTGGCTAGGCGACGACGCGCGCCGCTCCTGCCACGCTTTGCGCTGCCTTTGATACCCCTGAAATGGCACAACTTGCGAGTTGGAGCGCCAAAATCGACTCGGCGCCTTGGTTTCGGTTAAGCCCGGTCGGCATCAAACCGTCATAGCAACCGCCATCCGCGACACTGGCCAACGGCAGGTCGAGGTCGTTAACGCCGAGGAACCAGCCGTACGCGCGTAACGCCTCGTCACGCCAGCGCACATCGCCGGTCGCGTCGTACGCTGCGGCGCATGCGTCGACCGTGGCTTGCGCCTCCAGCGGCTGCTGGTCGAACTGCAACGGTTCCGCATAAGGCCGGTTGAAGCTCTCCGACCCGACCGCGCGGAAACGACCCTCCGGCGAGGTTTGCTTGGCGACGATCCAGTCGAGCGTGGCGAGGCCACAATCGATCAGGTCCTGACGCCCCAGCGCCTGGCCTGCGCGGATCAGCGCCTGCGGGAGGCGCGTATTGTCGTAGGCGAGGACGATCTCGAACCACTGCCATTCCGGACGGCGCGCTTTCGCAAGCAGGTCGAGATGGACCTTGGGGAAGGCTTCGAGGATCGACAGCGACAGCTGGTGACCGGGCTTGGCCTCCAGCATTGCCGCCGCGCCGAGCATCGCGAACGCCTGCGCACGCAAGGAGCCGAGTTCGAGCGCCATCGATGCGGTCGAATCGAACATCGCCGTCGCCCAGTCGCGGTGCTTGGCGGCCTGCGCATCGCGTGCGGTAACGCCGAGCGACCAGAGCGTGCGGCCGTTCGAATCTTCCGACCCCGAATCCTCGCACCAGGTGCGGTCGAAGTTCATGAAGTTGCGGAAGCGGCGCGTGTCCGGGTTCCAGGCATACTGCACGAACGACGCGTAGATCGTCATCCACTTGTCGCGCGTCACGTCGTCGAGACCCGGCATCGCGCTCATCAGCATCAGCGCGCGGCAATTGTCGTCGATGCAGTAGCCGTGGCGACGATCAGGGATCGAGTAGATCGAATGCTGGAGCATCCCGGTCGAATCGCTCATCCGCTCGACCGCGGCGAAATCAGGCGTCAGCTGCTTCAGCGGGGCTGGCACCTTGGCGAGGCGAAAAGGGCGCGCCGCCACGATCGCACGGATCTCCGTCATCATCGCCTCGGCAAGCTTCGGCCAGATCATCGTGCGGCCGCGCGCATAGGCACGCTCGGCCAGACGATTGCGATCGCGGTCGTTCGACATCAGCGCGTCGATCTCGCGCGCGAACGCATCGACGTCGCCGAACGGGACGAGCACGCCGTGGCCATCCGCGAGGATCTCGGTCGCGTGCACGTACGGCGTCGAGATGACGGGCTTGCCGACCCCGATCGCGTAGCTGAGCGTGCCCGACGTGATCTGCGCGGGGTTGGTATAGGGCGTCACATAGACGTCCGACGCCTGCAGATAATCGAGCAGTTCGCCATGCTCGAGGAAGGCATCGACGAACGAGACGTTGTCGGCAACGCCCTTCTCGGCGGCGAGCGCCTTCAGCTTGTCGCGGTACTTCTCGCCCTCGTACGCGACGAGGTTCGGGTGGGTCGCGCCGAGCACGACGTACAGCAGGTCGGGATGCTTCGCGATCACCGCGGGGAGCGCGTTGATGACCGTCTCGATCCCCTTGTTGGGAGCGAGCAGGCCGAACGTCAGCATGACTTTCCGCCCTTCCCAGCCGAACTTGTCCTTCAGCACGGCGGGATCGAGCAGGTCGCGATCGGGCACGCCGTGCGGGATCATGACGATCTGGCGCGAGTTGGCACCGTAGACGCGCTGGAGGATGTCGCGGCCACGCTCGGCCATGACAACCACGCGGGCAGCACGACGCAGCAGCCCTTCGAGCACGCGGCGCTCGTCGCCATTGGGCTTTTCAAGGATCGTGTGCAGCGTGACGATGACCGGCAGCGTCGTGCGATCGAGCAGTGCGAGGATGTGCTCGCCGGCGGGGCCGCCGAAGATGCCGTATTCGTGCTGGAGCCAGATCGCCTGCGCGCCGCTCGCCTCGATCTTCCGCGCGGTGTCGATATAGGCCGACAGATCGGGCTCGGGGATCGTGCCGGTGACTTCGGCCGGGTAGTCGTATTTGCCGGGGTGATCGTCCATCGCATAGACGTCGACGGCGATCTCGGGGAAGCGCGCGCGCATGGCCGTGAAAACGTCGGTCGTGAAGGTGGCGATGCCACACTGTCTCGGCAGGAAATTACCGATCAGCGCCAGTCGCGCGATATTCTCACCGTCCGCCGGTTTCACCATACCCTGTCCCTCGTTTGAGCGCGCACTTCTGGGAGAACCCGGTCGCGCATCCATTTGAACGGTTCAGGTAGCATAAAGTTTCATCACATGATGCAGTGCAGCACGGGAATACTAACAACCCAGATCAAACCGGTTTTACGCGTGCCTCATCCGCGACCGCGATAGGAGGCGACTCCCTGGTCCGGCAGCCACAGATCTTGCGGCGGTGCACTCGATTGCCAGAACACGTCGATCGGGATTCCGCCGCGCGGATACCAGTAGCCGCCGATGCGCAGCCACACCGGTTTCATCTCCTCGAACAGGCGCTCGCCGATGCCGACGGTGCAATCCTCGTGGAACCCGGCATGGTTGCGGAAGCTGCTCAGGAAGAGTTTCAGCGACTTGGATTCAACGATCGCCTCGCCGGGGACGTAGTCGATCACGATGTGCGCGAAGTCGGGCTGGCCGGTGACGGGGCACAGCGACGTGAACTCGGGCGCCGCGAACCGCACGAGATACGTGCGACCCGGTCGCGGGTTCGGAACATAATCGAGCACGGCCTCTTCTGGAGAGGCGGGGAGGGCGCTGTTCTGGCCGAGATGCAATGGGTTCTGGGGAGCGGTCATGTGCCGCCATGTAGGATGCGATGACGCGCAAGAAAACCACACTCGTACCGATCCTCGGCGACCAGCTCACGATCGACCTCGCCTCGCTGCGCGACTGCGACCCGGCGGCGACGATCGTGCTGATGATGGAGGTCGACGAGGAGACGACCTACGTCCGCCACCACAAGCGCAAGATCGCGTATATCCTGTCGGCGATGCGGCATCATGCCGAGGCGCTGCGCGAGGCGGGGTGGACTGTCGAATACACTAGGCTCGACGACCCCGACAATGCGGGCAGCTTCACCGGCGAGATCGCGCGCGCGGTCGAGCGGCATGATCCGGAGCGGATCATCGTCACCGAGGGTGGCGAATGGCGCGTGATGGCGATGCTCGAAAGCTGGGAGACGCTGTTCGGCATCCCCGTCGAGATCCGCAGCGACGACCGCTTTATCGCCAGCCATGCCGATTTCGAGAATTGGGCGGCCGAGCGGAAGACGCTCACGATGGAGTGGTTCTATCGCCAGATGCGGACGCGCACCGGACTGTTGATGACCGCCGGCAAGCCCGAGGGCGATCGCTGGAATTTCGACAAGGAGAACCGCAAGCCCGCCAAGAACGACCTGCTGATGCCGCGCCCGCTAGTGTTCGCGCCGGATGCGATCACGCGCGACGTGCTGGCGCTGGTGGCGGAAAGGTTCGCGGATCATCCGGGGAGTCTCGACGGGTTCGAATACGCCGTGACCGCAAAGGATGCGGAGCGGCAGGCGGCGAATTTCTTCAAGCACGCGCTAGCGCAGTTCGGCGACTACGAGGATGCGATGCTCACCGGCGAGCGGCATCTGTGGCACTCGATCCTGTCGCCCTATATCAATTCGGGGCTGCTCGATCCGCTCGATTTGTGCCGTCGCGCGGAGGCGGAATATCGCGCCGGTCGTGCGCCGCTGAACGCGGTCGAGGGGTATATCCGCCAGATCATCGGCTGGCGCGAATATATGCGCGGGATCTACTGGCGCGAGGGACCGGAGTACGTCGAGCGCAACTTCCTCGATCATCACCGCGAACTCCCCGGCTGGTACTGGACCGGCGAGACCGACATGCACTGCCTGCGCGAGGCGATCGGCCAGACGCTGGAGACTGCGCACGCGCACCATATCCAGCGGCTGATGGTGACGGGCAATTTCGCGCTGCTGATCGGCGCGGACCCGGCCAAGGTGCACCTCTGGTATCTGGAGGTGTATGTCGACGCGTATGAATGGGTCGAGCTGCCCAACACGCTGGGGATGAGCCAGTTCGGGGATGGCGGCTTGTTGGGGTCTAAGCCGTATATCTCGTCGGGCGCGTATATCGACCGGATGTCCGATTATTGCGGGACATGCCGGTACAACGTGAAGCAGCGGATCGGGCCCGATGCGTGTCCGTTCAACGCGCTGTACTGGGATTTTCTCGCGCGGCACGAGG
This sequence comes from Sphingomonas sp. PAMC26645, assembly GCF_004795835.1. Taxonomy (NCBI): domain Bacteria; kingdom Pseudomonadati; phylum Pseudomonadota; class Alphaproteobacteria; order Sphingomonadales; family Sphingomonadaceae; genus Sphingomonas; species Sphingomonas sp. PAMC26645. The sequence goes on along the minus strand of NZ_CP039249.1, from coordinate 4,195,188 downwards.
ACAAGCTGGGGCGCAACAACCGGCTGGCGATGCCATATCGCAACTGGGCGAAACAGTCCGAGGCGGACCGTGAGGCGACGCGTGCGCAGGCGGCGGGGTTCCTCGCCTCCCTCGACGCGAGCGGCCCGGCTGGCTACTGACCGATCGAGCACAAGGAGCCGCATATGGACGCGTTGGTAAGCACCGAATGGCTGGCGAACGAACTGGGCGCGGCATCAGGCTTGGGCGATCTGCGGATCGTCGACGCGACCTACGCGGAAGGGCGCGATGCGGCGGTGGAGTATGAGGCGGCGCACATCCCCGGCGCGGTGTTCATGAACCTCAGCGAGTTGCGCGATACCGACAGCGACCTGCCCAACACGCTGCCCTCGGCGGAGAAGTTCGCGAGCCGGATGCAGACGCTGGGGCTCGGCGATGGCAGCCGGATCGTGCTGTACGACAGCTCGCCCTGGCACACGGCCGCGCGGGCGTGGTGGATGCTGCGGCTGTTCGGCGCGCACAACGTTGCGATCCTCGATGGTGGGCTCGCCAAATGGCAGGCCGAGGGGCGCGAGACCGCGACGGGGAAAGAAACGCCGCGGCATCGCCACTTCACGACCTGGGCGGACCTCCAGGGCGTGCGCGATCTCGACCAGATGAAGGCGAACGTCGAAAGCGGTGCGGAGCAGGTGCTCGACGCGCGGTCCGCGGCGCGCTTCACCGGCGCGGAGGAAGACCCGCGGCCGGGCACGGCACCGGGGCATATTCCGGGTTCGAAGAACCTGCCACAGGGCGCGGTGTTCAACGGCGACGGGACGTGGAAGACCGGCGATGCGCTGAAGGCCGAGTTCGACAAGGCCGGCGTCGACCTCTCGAAACCGCTCGTGATGACCTGCGGCTCGGGCATCACTGCATCGGTGCTCGCATTCGGCGCGCATCTGCTCGGTAGCGAGGCTGCGCTTTACGATGGCAGCTGGTCCGAATGGGGTGGCGATCCCTCGACACCCAAGGCGACAGGCACGGCATGAGCGACACGAACAAGCCGGTCGGCGACGCGACCAAGATCGTCCTCGCCGGTCGCCGCCCGGAATGGACTCAAGGCATCGTCAGCCCGCCGGTCTGGCGTGCCTCGACGATTCTGTACGACTCGGTCGGTCATCTCCGCGAGAGCGCCACGCGCGATACGCATCACCGGCTGTTCTACGGGCGCAAGGGCACGCCGACGCAGTGGAGCCTCGCCGATGCGCTGACCTCGCTCGAGCCCGGCGCGGAGGGGACGTTCCTCTATTGCTCGGGTGTCGCGGCGATCGCAGCGGCTCTGCTGTCGGTGCTGTCGCCCGGCGACGAACTGCTGCTGGTCGACAGCGCCTATGATCCGACGCGCGGCATGGCCGGCGGCCTGCTCAAGCGGTTCGGCATCACCACCCGCTATTACGACCCGATGATCGGTGCGGGCATCGCCGACCTGATCGGCGACAACACGCGGGCGATCTTCATGGAGAGCCCTGGTTCGCTGAGCTTCGAGGTGCAGGACGTTCCCGCCATCGTTGCCGCTGCGAAGGCGCGCGGCGTGACGACGTTGCTCGACAACACCTGGGCGACCCCATTGTTCTTCCCCGCGATCGAGCGCGGCGTCGACCTGACGATCCTCGCCGGCACGAAATACGTCGTCGGCCATTCGGACGTCATGCTCGGCTCGGTCACCGCCGCGCCCGGCCATTTCAAGAAACTGCGCGAGACGAGTTTCCAGCTCGGCCAGGTCGCCAGCCCCGACGATTGCTGGCTCGGCAGCCGTGGCCTGCGCACGATGGCGATCCGCCTCGCGCAGCATCAGTCGAGCGCGCTGACCATCGCGAGGTGGCTCCAAAGCCGCCCCGAAGTCGCGCAGGTCCTCCATCCCGCACTCCCCGACTGCCCCGGCCACGACCTGTTCGTCCGCGACTTCAAGGGCTCCAGCGGGCTCTTCTCGTTCGTCCTGAACGGCGGTGACGAAGCGTCCCGCGCCGCCCTGATCGACACGCTGCAACTGTTCGGCATCGGCTATAGCTGGGGCGGCTTCGAAAGCCTCGCCATCCCCGCCGACCCGCATCGCCACCGCAGCGTCACCAAGCGCGACGCCGCAGGCCCGATGGTCCGCCTCCAGATCGGCCTCGAAGACCCCGCCGACCTGATCGCCGATCTCGAAGCCGGGCTCGCGGCCTTCACCGCAGCGCGGACCTAGGCGATTTCCGACCAAGTCGCGCACGCGGGGGAGGCCACCGAAGCACCGATCTTCGCACCCGCGTTCCAAGCCGAACTCGAAACGCTGTTCCGCTGGCGCCGCGATGTCCGGCATTTTCGGCGCGACCCGCTGCCGACCGGGTTGCTCGACCGGTTGCTGGAGGTCGCCAACGCCTCGCCGTCGGTCGGACTCAGCCAACCCTGGCGGTTCGTCACGATCGATGACCCCGCCCGCCGCGCCGCAGTCCGCGCGGACTTCGAGGCGTGTAACGCGGCGGAGTTGACGACGCAGGAGGGGGAGAGGGCCGCTACCTACGCAGGGCTAAAGCTTGCCGGGCTCGAACGGGCGCCGTGCCACGTCGCGGTGTTCGTCGAACCCGATCCGGAGCAGGGCCACGGCCTCGGCCGCCGGACCATGCCCGAAGCCGTCGCGTATTCCGCCGTCATCGCGGTCCACACGCTGTGGCTCGCCGCTCGCGCACAGGGGATCGGCCTCGGCTGGGTCTCGATCCTCGACCCGTCGCGGATCCGTGCGATCCTCGACGTGCCGGAGATCTGGCAGCTCGTCGCATATCTCTGCATCGGCTATGCCGAGACCGACGCCGTCATCCCTGAACTCGAGCGCGAGGGTTGGGAAAACCGAAGCCCGATCAACGTCATAGCGCGCTGAACGCGCGTTGGATGCGACGGCTGCCTTTTAAATGAGTGTGGCGGTTGCGCAACATGCGCGCTGTCAAAGCCCGATTGTACGCAAGATTCGCTTGTGCGGCGCACCATGGGCTGTCATCGCGGTGTCACCGTTGGAAAGACCGCACTGGGGTTCGGCCCCGAAAGATGCGGCGTCCACGGATGCAGGGCGGACATCGACTTCCGGTATCGAAAGGGAAACGATGCGCTTCACCACACTTCTTCTCGGCGGCATTGCTTTGGCTGCCGCAACGCCAGCGTTCGCGCAGGATGCGGCCACGGCGCCCCCCAAGGAGGTCACCGTCTCGGGTTCGGTCGGGCTGACCAACGACTATCGCTTTCGCGGCGTGTCACAGTCGGACGAGAACCTCGCCGTCCAGGGCGGCATCACGATCGCGCACAAGAGCGGCATCTATATCGGCACCTGGGGTTCAAACCTCGCGGGCTGGGGTACGTTCGGCGGTTCCAACATGGAGCTCGATCTGATCGCCGGCTACAAGACGCCGATCGGTGGCGGCGGCGCGATCGACGTCGGCGCGACCTGGTACATGTATCCGGGCGGCTTCGACAACACCGACTTCATCGAGCCCTATGCCAAGCTGTCGGGCACCGTCGGCCCGGTCGCGTTGCTCGCGGGCGTCGCCTATGCGCCCAAGCAGCAGGCGCTCGGGCCTTGGTATGTCAACGGTACGTCGGCGGCGAACGGGGTGTACGACCGCGTCAACGCCAAGGACGACAATCTGTACCTCTGGGGCGATATCAGCAGCGGGATCCCCAACACTGGGCTGACCGTGAAGGCGCATGTCGGCCATTCGAACGGCAACAAGGGCCTCGGGCCGTTCGCGACCAGCGTGTCGCCGACCGGCGAGTATTGGGACTGGCTGTTCGGTGCGGACTACGTGATCCCGACGACCCCGCTGACGCTGGGCGTGGCGTATGTCGACACCGACATCTCGAAGCGCGAGTCGGCGTATCTCCAGCCGAGCTTCAGCCGTGGCCAGGACGGCACCGGTTCGATCGCCGGCGGCAAGGTGTTGGTGTCGCTGACCGCCGCGTTCTGATCGCTCTAAGGAGAGAGCGCCCCTGAACCTTGTTTCCCCGCGAAGGCGGGGACCCAGACTGGGCTCCCGCCTTCGCGGGAGAACAAGGAAGGGAAGCTAAGGCTTCCACTGGCATCTCCTGCTCTTCGAACCACATCGTCAGACACGAAAAAGGGCGGCCCCGCGAGGAGCCGCCCTTTTTCGTCAGCCGCTAGGACCAGATCAGTTCGCGGTAGTCTTCGCGTCCTGGCCGTCGCCCTCCGGCGCCGCGACGATGTCGCGCGTCGTCGAACCCTTGTCGACGACCGTCGTGCCGGGATCGCCTGCGCTGGAGCGGATGCCGGGATCGTCATTGTCGGCGCCCGCATCAGCGACGACGCCCGACTCGGCCGGGCTGCGCGTAGCGGCCCCACCGAACAGTGCGTCGAGCGTCTGCGCGTTGGCGGCGGTATCCTGCGGGCGGGCTGCGCCGGGCTGCGGCGGGACCAGCGCGAAATCGGGCGGAATCACCAGCGGCGCTTGGCGCGCGACCGCAAACTCGTCCGGGCGTGCGCGATCGAGGCTTCGGCCTGCCCCGCAACCACTGAGCAGCGCGACGCATGTGAGGCCGGCGGCCAGGGGTACGAACTTACGCATGGGAATTCTCCACAGGGGGCTTCTCGCGCACGAGGAGCGCCCGAACAAGCAGGACGAGCACGCCGACAGTAATCGCTGCATCGGCGACATTGAAGACCAAAAACGGACGCCACTCGCCGATATGCAGGTCGCAGAAATCGACGACGTAGCCGAGCCGGATCCGGTCGAGGATATTGCCGATCGCGCCGCCGAGTACGAAGCCCAGCGCGACCTGATCTGCGGGGTTCTTCTCGCGCGTCATCCACACCGCGACGCCGACCGCGATCGCGCCGGTCAGCAGCACCAGCGCCCATCGGGTCAGGTGTCCGTCGGCGGGGAGCAGCCCGAGCGAGATGCCGATGTTCGGCACGAAGCGCAGGTCGAAGAATGACGTGATCGTCTGCGACTCGCCGAGCGAATCGATCCCGAGCGGCTTGGTCACCGCCCATTTGCTGAGCTGGTCGGCCAGGAAGAGCGCGATCGCCGCGCCGAACCCGGCTTTTGGCAGGTTACGCATCGGCCACTACCTCGTCGCATCGGTTGCAGAGCTCGCCGTCGACCGTCACCTCGGGGAGGTGGCGCCAGCAGCGGCCGCATTTGTGGAAGTCAGTCCGCGTCACGGTGACCGCATCGCCCGGCGTGACCTTGGCGACGATGAACGCTTCGGCCAGTTCCGCAGCTTCAGTCGGCGCGAGAGGCGACATCGATTTGATCGTAACCTCTGCCTCCAAACTCGAACGCACGGTCTTTTCGCGACGCATGGGTTCGATGGCTTCGGTAACCGTTTCGCGAAGGGCACGGATTTGCGTCCACTTCTTCCCGACTTCGACGCCATCCTCCACCTCGGGCAGCGACGGCCATTCGAGGTAATGCACCGAGCTGTCATCGTTGGGAAAGCGTGACTGCCACACTTCTTCTGCGGTGAAGCAGAGGACGGGCGCGGCGTAGCGGACGAGCGCGTGGAACAGCACGTCGAGGACAGTGCGGTACGACCGGCGCTTGATGTCGCTCGGCGCATCGCAATAGAGCGAGTCCTTGCGGATATCGAAGAAGAACGCGGACAGGTCCTCGTTCGCGAAGTCGGTCAGCAGGCGCGTGTAGCGGTTGAACTCGTAGGCTTCGGCCGCCTGGCGCAGTTCGGTGTCGATCATGCCGAGGCGGTGGAGCACGTAGCGTTCCAGCTCGGGCATGTCGGACACGGCTACGCGCTCCGATTCGTCGAAGTCTTCGAGCGCGCCGAGCATGTAGCGGAACGTGTTGCGCAGCTTCCGGTATGCGTCGGAGGCGGTGGCGAGCACTTCCTTGCCGATCTTCACGTCGTCGAAATAGTCGGTTGAGGCGACCCACATGCGCAGGATGTCGGCGCCGGACTCGCCGATGATCTTGAGCGGATCGACGACGTTGCCGAGCGACTTCGACATCTTCCGGCCCTGGCCGTCGAGCGCGAAGCCGTGCGTCAGGACCGCGTCATACGGTGCGCGACCGCGCGTGCCGCAGCTTTCGAGCAGCGACGACTGGAACCAGCCGCGATGCTGGTCGGAGCCTTCGAGATATAAGTTCGCGCGCGTGCCTTCGCCGTAGCGTGCTTCGACCGTGAAGACGTGCGTGCAGCCGGAGTCGAACCAGACGTCGAGGATGTCCTTCACGACCTCATAGTCGGCGAGGTCGTAGTCGGGGCCGAGCAGCGCCTGGTGCCCGTCGGCATACCACGCGTCCGCGCCGTTCTCGCGGAAGGCTTCGACGATCCGCGCGTTGACGTTCGCGTCGTTGAGGTACTGGCCGGTGGCGCGGTCGACGAACAACGCGATCGGCACGCCCCAGGCGCGCTGGCGCGAGATGACCCAGTCGGGGCGGCCCTGCACCATCGACGTGATCCGGTTTTCCGCACGCGCGGGGATCCAGGTGGTGGCCGCGATCGCGTCGAGCGCGATCTCGCGGAGGGTAGCGCCGTTGCCACTTTCTGCTCCCCTCCCGCTTGCGGGAGGGGTCGGGGGAGGGGAGGCGTCGAGCGCAGCGTTTGCGACACTGCCCTCCCCTAACCCCTCCCGCAGGCGGGAGGGGGACTCTGTGTCGCTCCGGTCCATCGGGATGAACCATTGCGGGGTCGCGCGGAAGATCACTTTCGCCTTCGAGCGCCACGAATGCGGGTAGCTGTGCTTGAAGTTGTCGCTCGCCGCGAGCAACGCGCCGACCTCGCGTAGGTCGGTGCAGATCGGGCCGTCGGCGCTCACGAACTTCTTGTTGATGACGCTGCCCTGGCCGCCGAGCCACGCCCAGTCGGCGCGGTACATGCCGGCGCCGTCGATCGCGAAGACCGGGTCGATGCCGTATTGCTTGCAGAGTTCGAAATCGTCCTCGCCGTGGTCCGGCGCCATGTGGACGAGCCCGGTGCCTGCATCGGTCGTGACGAACTCGCCGGGGAGGAACGGGCGCGGCTTTGCGAAGAACCCGCCGAGTGCGTGCATCGGGTGGCGCGCGGTGGCATCGGCGAGGTCGGAGCCCTTGCCCCGCCAGATCACATTGCTGCTTGTGAAGCCCATGCGCTTCGCAACCAGCGGGAGGAGCCCCTCCGCGATCACCAACTTCTTGTTGATGACATTGCCGCCATTCTCGAACGACGCATCCGTTAGCTCGCGATCCCAGCTCGCTTCAACGGCAACATACTCGATCTCAGGCCCATAGCTCAGCGCCTGGTTCACCGGGATCGTCCAGGGCGTCGTCGTCCAGATCACCGCATAGGCGCCGACCAGTTCCGGCGCATTCGGCGCAGAGTCGATCTCGAACGCCACGTCGATCTGCGTGGAGACGATGTCCTCATACTCGACCTCGGCCTCGGCGAGCGCAGTCTTCTCGACCGGCGACCACATCACCGGCTTGGCGCCGCGGTACAGCTGGCCGCTCTCGGCGAACTTGAGCAACTCGCCGACGATTGCGGCTTCGGCCTCGTACTTCATCGTCAGATACGGATCGGCCCAGTCGCCCATCACGCCGAGCCGCTCGAACTCGGCCTTCTGGACGGCGACCCATTTCTCGGCATAGGCGCGGCATTCGGCGCGGAACTGGTCGACGGGGACGTCGTCCTTGTTGAGCTTCTTCGCGCGGTACGCTTCCTCGACCTTCCACTCGATCGGCAGGCCGTGGCAGTCCCAGCCGGGGACGTAGGGCGCGTCCTTGCCCATCAGCGACTGCGAGCGGACGATGATGTCCTTCAGGACCTTGTTCATCGCGTGGCCCATGTGGATGTCGCCGTTCGCGTAGGGCGGGCCGTCGTGCAGGATGAACCGCTCGCGCCCGAGCCGCTGTTCGCGCAACCGGTCGTAGATGCCGAGCTTGGCCCAGCGCTCGAGGATCGCCGGCTCCTTCGCGGCGAGGCCCGCCTTCATCGGGAAGTCGGTCTTCGGCAGGAAGACGGTATCGCGGTAATCGCGGGCGGGCGCAGGAGTATCGGTCATAAGTACGGCGCACTTAGCCGACAGGGCCGCACGTTGCCATCCCTCTCCCTCCGCGAGGAGGATGCGGATCAGACTGGGGCGTAGTTGCTGTGGTGGCTTCTGCTCCCCTCCCTGAAAGGGAGGGGCCGGGGGTGGGTTGGCTTGAGGCGGGAATTGACATCAGCCAACCGGCCGACCCACCCCCAACCCCTCCCTTTCAGGGAGGGGAGGACCCGAGAATCAGTCTGGCTCGCGCGCAGTCGGCATCCATCTGCGTCGTCAGCGCGTCGAGACTGTCGAACTTCGCTTCCGGCCGGAGATACTCGACCAGCGATACCTCGACGCGACGGCCATACAGATCCTCCGAGAAGTCGAAGAAATACGGCTCCAGCAATTCCTTCGGCGGATCGAAGCTCGGGCGGATGCCGAGGTTCGCCGCGCCTTTGAGCACGCGGCCGTCCTCCAGCCGTCCGGTCGCCGCATAGATCCCGTACGCCGGGCGGAGGTAATTGCCCATGTCGAGATTGGCGGTCGGATAGCCGATCGTCCGGCCGAGCTTGTCGCCGTGCTGCACCACGCCCTCGATCGCGAACGGCCGCGTGAGCAGCCGCGTCGCGGTCGCCATGTCGCCGCTGCGCAACGCGTCGCGGATGCGCGTGGACGAGACGGTCTCGCCGTTCAGCGCGACCGCGCCGACGGTCTCCGCGCGGAACCCGTGGACCGGGCCGCGCGAGGCCAGCGTGTGGACGGTGCCGGCCTTGCCCTTGCCGAAGGTGAAATCCTCGCCGGTAACGACGCCGCCGATGCGGAGATTGTCCTCGAGCCGCTGGGCGATGAATTCCTCGGCGGTCAGCGCGGCGAGATCGCCGTCGAAATGGAACACCACCATCGCGTCGGCGCCGGCCTCCGCGAACAGCCGCTCGCGCTGGTCGAGCGTGGTGAGGCGGAAGGGGGCGGTGTCAGGGCGAAAATGCCGCACCGGGTGCGGATCGAACGTCGCCACCAGCGCGGGCCGGCCTTCAGCTTTGGCCCAAGCGATCGCGCGCGCGACCACTGCCTGGTGACCAAGGTGGAATCCATCGAAATTGCCCAGCGCGACGATTCCGTTCGCAAGATGCGAAGGAATGGGCGCGCCGCCGTCGAGCCGCTGCATGGAGGCGGGCTATAGGGAGGGTGGAAGAGCGGCGCCACACCTCTTGTCACCTCGCGCAACTCGTTCTCCCGCGAAGGCGGGAGTCCAGTCTGGGCTCCCGCCTTCGCGGGAGAACACGTCTCAGGGGCGGGTGAGGGTGACGAAGCTATAAGCGGGCCGTTGCTTTTCGCCTAAGTGGTCCTCGCGGGCGATCTCGCGCCAGCCCTCAAACGCGGGGACGACGGCGTCGCCTTCGGGTTCGTCATGGACTTCGGTCAGTTCGATCCGGTCCGCATGGGGGAGCAACTCCGCATAGATCTGTGCGCCGCCGATGACCGCGACGTCGTCGCCGGCCATCTTCAGTGCTTGCTCGACCGAATGCGCGACCTCGGCGCCTGGAGCCGTCCAGCCCCCCCGCGTCAGGACGATATGCCGGCGGCCGGGAAGGGGGCTCGGGAAGCTCTCGAACGTCTTGCGCCCCATCACCATCGGCTTGCCCATCGTCAGCGCCTTGAAGCGCTTGAGGTCGGCGGGGATGCGCCAGGGGAGCTGCCCGTCGCGGCCGATGACGCCGTTGCTGGCGCGGGCGAGGTAGAAGGTCATCATGTTTCGGTCATGCCGGAATGAGGGGAGGGGGGCTACACTTCCGTTTAAGTCGGCATACTCCGCCTAACGAGCAACCACCCCGGCGGAGGCCGGGGCCCAATTGGGAAACGCTGCTGATGGGCGCCGCGCCCCGTTACTCCGACCTTTCCAATTGGGCCCCGGCCTTCGCCGGGGTGGTAGATAAACGGTGTGGTTTAACCCGGCGCGTGCTCCTTCACATACGCCTCGGGATCCTTCTCGACGACCTTCACCCCGTTCAGGTGATTTGCCTCGAACGCCGCAAACCGCACGCCCAGTTCATGCCGCTCCTCCAGCGTCGCATGCTTGCGGAAATCGGTGAGCCCCTGCCGTTCTTCCTCGGCCAGGTGATCGCTGTTCGCCTTGTTGCATTCGCCCACCGCTTCGAACCACGCGTCCGAGCCGACCGGATGCTTGTCGACCGCTTCGCCGGTCTCGCGGATATCGTTGTGATCCTCGATCGCGTCCTCGGTCTCCTCGGCGGCCGAGTCGGCGTCGTTGCCGCCGGTGCCGATCTTCATCAGCCGCGGGTAGAAGAAGCGTTCCTCCGCCTCGGCATGCGCGTCGAGCAGGTTCTTGAGGCGGGTCCAGAGCGCCGACAGCGCCTCGGTGTCCTTGGCGTCGATCGAATCGATCTGCGCGAACAGTGCGCGCTGCTGGGCGTGTTCGTCGAGAATGAGCTGTGTGATATCCATGCGCATCTGAACCGCACAGCGCACGGGCGGTTCCTATTGCGATTCGGTCGCGCGGCGCTGCCGCGGAGTCGCTCTCTGTTCAGACCGCGACGGGGGCCTTGATATGCGCCTGCGCGACGTAGTCGTGGAGGACGAAATCCTCATACTCGTAGGCGTCGATCGAGTCCGGCTTTCGGACGATCTCAAGGCGCGGGAGAGGCCCCGGCGAGCGCGTCAGTTGCAGTTGCGCCTGTTCCAGATGGTTCGAATAGAGGTGGCAATCGCCACCGGTCCAGATGAACTCGCCGACCTCCAGCCCGCATTGCTGCGCGAGGATGTGCGTCAGCAGTGCATAGCTGGCGATGTTGAACGGCACGCCGAGGAAGATGTCGCCCGAGCGCTGGTAGAGTTGCAGCGACAGCTTGCCGCCCGCGACATGCGTCTGGAACAGGCAGTGGCACGGCGCGAGTGCCATCGCGTGGAGGTCGCCGGGGTTCCATGCGCTGACGATCTGGCGGCGCGAGGCGGGGTTGGTCTTGATCTGATCGATCAGCTCGGCGATCTGGTCGATATGGCGGCCATCCGCGGCGACCCAGTCGCGCCACTGCTTGCCGTAAACCGGGCCGAGATCGCCATTCTCGTCTGCCCATTCATCCCAGATCGCCACTTTCCGGTCCTGTAGCCAGCGCACGTTGGTGTCGCCGCGCAGGAACCACAGCAACTCGACGATGATCGAGCGGAGGTGGAGCTTCTTGGTGGTGAGCACGGGGAAGCCCTGCGCGAGATCGAAGCGCATCTGCGCGCCGAACACGCTGAGCGTGCCGGTGCCGGTGCGATCCATCGTCTCGACGCCGGTCGAGAGCACGCGGTCCATGAGGTCTAGATATTGGCGCATCGGGTTTGCGTAGCGATGCGGGGGCGGGGGCTCAAGCGGATGTAGTTGTGCGTGCGGCCGCCGGTGTCGCGGGGCAGGCGGGTATGTGCCGCCATCGCCCGTGCCTTCGCGTCGTATCGCTGACCTCGCTGCGGCGCGGGCGCTGTTCGCTGGGCTGCGTAATGCCACGGTCGAGACGGTCGCGGTGGCGTATCTTGATCCGGATCGGAGGCTTCTCGGGATGCGGCATGTCGTCGGGGGGCGGGATCGGGTGGCGATCTCGATCCGGACAATCGCGGTGGATGCGCTGGCGTTCGGCGCTCACGGGGTGCTCCTCGCGCACAACCACCCGAGCGGGGATGCCACGCCGAGCGCGCGGGACGTGGCGTTCACGCGGGCGCTGGCTGCGGGGTTGCGGACGTTGGAGGTGGTCATGCTGGATCATCTGGTGATCGCGGTTGACGAGGTGACGAGCCTGCGCGCGATGGGATTGGTGTAAGAAGGCTTACTCCCCTAATTGCACCACCCCGGCGGAGGCCGGGGCCCAATTGGGGGAAGTAGCTAACTACGCGCAGCTCGCCGTTACTGCGACCTTTCCAATTGGGCCCCGGCCTTCGCCGGGGTGGTGCTTTTGGGTCAGTTAAGCTTCGGAACCCAACCTCACCCCAGCCGACACGCCCGTATTTCCTCCGGCGCCGGCCGCGGCCCGGTCGCGCGGAACGTCGCGATGTAGCCCCCGGCCGACGGCATGTCGTCGGTATCCACCTGCGTATACCCGACCGCCGCGAACTCGCACTTCAGCAGCGCCGGCGGCGTGCCGTGGTTCTGCGTCGGGCGGTTCGCATCGACCACCACGACCAGCCCGTCAGGCTTCAGTGATGGCCGCAACCGCCACAGGAACTCGTAGGGCTGCTCGATCTCGTGATACATGTGCACCATCAGCACCCGGTCGAAGCTCGCCTCGGGCAGCTTCGGATCGTTCGCCTCGCCCAGCTTCACGCTGACGTTCGCCAGATCCTCGCGCGCGACACGTTCCGCCAGCTGGTCGCGCACCGCCGGGATGATGTCCTCCGCGAGCACGCGGCCGTCCTTGCCGACGCGCGCCGCGAGGCGGATCGTATAGTATCCCTCGCCCGCGCCGATATCCGCGACCGTCATGCCCTTGCGGATCTCGCCCTTGTTCATGACCTCGCCGGCTTCGTTGAGCCGGTCGCGCGCTTCCTCGTTCGACCAGCGCGTCGAGACGATCGACGCGACCGGACGGTCGGCGGCGGGGAACACCGGCTCCTTGGGCTCGCGCTTGATCAGCGGCTTGCTGCCATCGCAGGCGCTCAGCACGAGCATCGGCAGGACCATCAGGGCAAGGATACCCCGCAAGCTCAATCGACGTCCTCCACCTCGACGGCCTCGCCGGTGACGCGCTGCGACAGTGCCGCCGCCATGAACATCTCGAGGTCGCCGTCGAGCACGTCCGACGGGCTGGTCGACACCACGCCGGTGCGCAGGTCCTTCACCATCTGGTACGGCTGAAGCACGTACGAGCGGATCTGGTGACCCCAGCCGATATCGGTCTTGCCGGCATTCTCGGCGTTCGCCGCTGTCTCGCGGATCGCCAGTTCGCGCTCGTACAGACGCGCGCGGAGCTGGTTGTACGCCTCGGCCTTGTTCTTGTGCTGCGAGCGCTGGTTCTGACACTGCACGACGATGCCGGTCGGGATGTGCGTGATGCGCACCGCCGAGTCGGTCGTGTTGATATGCTGGCCGCCGGCGCCCGACGCGCGGTAGGTGTCGATGCGGAGGTCACTCTCGTTGTATTCGACCTCGATATTGTCGTCGACGACCGGGTACACCCAGACGCTGGCAAACGAGGTGTGCCGCCGCGCCGCCGAATCGTACGGGCTGATCCGGACGAGCCGGTGCACGCCGCTCTCGGTCTTGGCGTAACCGTACGCGTTCTCGCCCTTCAGCAGCAGCGTCGCGGACTTGATCCCCGCCTGCTCGCCCGAATGCTGGTCGACCAGTTCGACCTTCAGACCGTGGCGCTCGCCCCAGCGCGAATACATCCGACTGAGCATGCCTGCCCAGTCCTGGCTCTCGGTCCCGCCGGCGCCGGCATTGACCTCGATATAGGTGTCGTTCGCGTCGGCCTCGCCGGCCAGCAGCGCCTTGATCTTGTCCTTGTCGGCACGCGCGGCGAGTTCGGCGAGCGACGCAACGCCGTCCGCCTCCATCTCAGTATCGCCCTCGGCCTCGGCCATCTCGATCAGCTCGGCGGTGTCCGACAGTTCGCTCTGGATCGCGCGCGTCGCGCTGATCGCCTCGTCGAGACGACGACGCTCGCGCATCACCTCCTGCGCGGCCTTGGGATCGGACCAGAGCGCCTGATCCTCGACGCGCGCGTTCAGCTCGTCGAGACGACGCAGCGCGCGGTCCCAGTCGAGGAAGCGGCGCAGCAGCGCCAGCGCGTCGTTGATGGTGTCTACGTGAGCCTGCGCTTCGGCGCGCATGATATTCTCCAAAAATTCCGCCGCCCCGGCGGAGGCCGGGGAATTTCGTCGTCCCAGCGGAGGCCGGGATCGCCGTCCCAAGCGAGCGGGGCGGGTCTCCGGCGGGCGCCGGGGTGACATCTATATAAGCGCGCTAGTAGATTCCGCCTTGTCTTTGCAAGAAATCGCTGTCGCGCGGGGCTTCGGCCTTCTTGACCGCGGTCGTCGTCGTGGCAGCCGTGGGGGCGACATCCGAGCGTCGCGCGGCCCGCCGCGGTTCGCTCTCGGGCTTGAACGCTTCCCAGATCACCGCGGGTTTGGGATCGCTGGTGTCGGGCCATGTGCCATAGACCGGCCGCCCGCTACCGCGATCGATCCGGACCATGCGAATCCCGGCGGGCGCTCGGAACGGCAGCTTGGGCAGGTCCTCATACGCCTTCACCGCGAACTGCTTGAAGATCGGCGCGGCAAGCGTGCCGCCCTGGGCCGCGCCACCGAGGTTCTTGGGCGTGTCGAACCCGATATACAGTCCGCCGACGAACTGCGGCGTGCCCCCGACGAACCACACGTCGGTCGGGCCGTTGTTGGTGCCGGTCTTGCCGAACATCGGTCGGTCGAGATCGCGCAACGTCACCGCGGTGCCGCGCTGGACGACGCCTTCGGTGATATGGACCATCTGATACGCCGTCATCGCATCGAGCACCTGGCGCTGGCGCGTGATCGGCCGCGGCATCGGCTTGCCGTCCCAGTCGGGCGCGTTGCAGCGATCGCACGGCCGCCAGTTCTCGGGCCAGATCACCTTGCCGTGACGATCCTGGACGAAGTCGATCAGCGACGGCGGGCCGCCCTTGCCGTTGTTGGCGAGGATCGAATACGCGTTGACCATCCGCCCGACGGTCGTCTCGCCGGCCCCTAGCGCGTAGGAGAGATAGGGCGCGTAATCGCCGACGCCCATCTTCTTGATCGTCGCGACGACCTTCGGCATGCCGGTCTGTGCGGCGGCGCGCACGGTCATCAGGTTGCGCGACTGCTCGATACCCCAGCGCATCGTATGCGGACCGGACCCGCGCGAATTGCCGAAGTTGCGGAAGCATTTCTGGCCCAGCCGCGCGCCCTGATAGACGCAGAACGGCCCGTCGACGATGATCGACGCAGGCGTCATGCCGTTGTCGAGCGCGGCGGAATAGACGATCGGCTTGATCGTCGAGCCCGGCTGCCGCATTGCCTGCGTCGCGCGGTTGAACGCCTGCAATCGGTCGTCGAACCCACCCTGCATCGCCAGCACGCGGCCCGAAGAGGGTTCCTCGACGACGAACGCGCCCGAGACCTTGGGGATCGCCCGCAGCGAAAATTCGCCACCGTCCGGCGCCACCGCAATGATGTCGCCGACCTCGATCGCGCCGAATGCGTTGCCGCCCTTGCCGCGTACCGGCATCTGCGCAGCATAGCGCGGCAGCGTGCCGGTCTTGCCGGTGCGGAAGCCGAGGCTCCAGGCGTTGCCGTCCTTGCCCGTCACGATCGCCGCGACCCAGTCCCGGTAATCGAGCGCGATATTGCTGTTGAGCAACGGCTGGAGCCAGTTGTCGTCCTCGATCTCGACATGGCGAATGGGCCCGTTCCAGCCGCGCCCGCTGTCGAACCGGACGAGACCGTCGCGCAACGCCTGCTGCGCCAGATCCTGCAACTTCGCGTCGAACGACGTCCGCACCCACAGTCCGCCCGAATAGACGCTGTACGGACCATCCTTCGCGTTCTCGCCGAACTTCGCCATCAACTGGCGGCGGACTTCCTCGACGAAATAGCCGCCGACGCTCTCGAACTTGGGCGTCCGCCGCATCACCGCGCCGAGCGGCTCGGCATTCGCCTGGTCATGCTGCGCGCGCGTGATGAAGCCGTTGTCGAGCATCCGGTTGAGCACGTAATTGCGCCGCGTCATCGCCTTCTCGGTGTTGCGCACCGGATCGTAGTTCGACGGACCCTTGGGCAGAATGGCAAGATACGCCATCTGCGCGAGATCGAGCTGGTCGAGTTCCTTGTCGAAATACGCATGGCTCGCCGCCTCGACGCCGAACGCGTTCCGGCCGAGCGCGATCTGGTTGAGGTACAGCTCGAGGATCTGCTCCTTGGTCAGCGTATCCTCGATCTTGTACGCCAGCACCGCCTCGCGCAGTTTGCGCGACGGCGAATAGGCGTTGCCGATCAACAGGTTCTTCGCGACCTGCTGCGTGATCGTCGAGCCGCCCTTGGCGCGCTTGCCGGTGCCGAGCTTGGTCGCATAATCGTACACCGCGCCAGCGAGGCCGGGATAATCGACGCCGTGATGCTCGAAGAACGACTTGTCCTCGGCGGCGAGGAACGCCTTCACGAGCAGCGGCGGATATTCGGCATAGCTCAGTTCGACGCGGCGCTCGCGTGCGTAGGAATGGATCGGCGCGCCATCGATCCCGCGGACGTTGGTCGGCAGCGGTGGCTCGTAGGTGCGCAACGTGTCCACGGAAGGCAGGTCACGCATAACCGCGAACCAGAACGCGAAGATCGCGACGAAGCCAAGCACGACCAGCACCAGCGCCGCCCTGGTCCAGCGACTCGCCCAGGCGCGCGCAACCCTGCCGCGCAGCCGGTCGGAGGTGCGGCCTGTCGCCGTCGTCGAGGTGGGGGAGGGATCGGACGCCATGATTACTGGCGGAGCGTCTAGCAGGTTCGCGGGCGCTTGCCAGCCTTCGGTGGGATAGGGGCGGGGCGGGCTGTCGCAACGCGTTCGGCAGAGGTTTGCTATTCCAAGCTCGCCCGGTGCTGCGTCCGTCCGCCTATGTCCACCACCCCGGCGAAGGCCGGGGCTCAATTGGAGAGGTGGCAGTAACGGAGCGCAACGGCTGTCACCGCCGTTTCCCAATTGGACCCCGGCCTTCGCCGGGGCGGTGTGGTCGGCGGTTGGGTAAGCCATCGACTTCCACCGAGCCCAGCGATCCTCCCCGCCAGGGGGAGGTGGCGCGAAGCGACGGAGGGGGAGGACACGAAACATCGGTTTCCCTTACCTCCCCCTCCGTCAGGCAAGTGCCTGCCACCTCCCCCTGGCGGGGGAGGATCGAAGGCGCGCGATCGTCGGTTTGAACCCGCACCTTCCAAGGGGCCGCCCAAGCAAAACCTGTCGCCGACCCCGCTACTGTGGCAGCAGGCACGCATGACCCCGCCGCCGCTCCCGATCCTAGCCGTACTCCCCGACCTGCTCGCCACCCTCCGCGACCGCACCTCCGCGGTCCTCGTCGCTCCCCCAGGCGCCGGCAAAACTACGGCAGTCGCGCCGGCTCTGCTCACCGAACCCTGGTGCACCGGCGAGATTCTCCTCCTTTCGCCCCGCCGCCTCGCCGCCCGCGCGGCCGCCGAACGCATGGCCTCCACCGCCGGCGAGCCGGTCGGCCAGACCTTCGGTTACGCCACCCGCATGGACAGCAAGCGCTCCGCCGCGACCCGCGTGACGGTCATCACGGAGGGCATTTTCGTGGCGCGCATTCAGGCCGATCCCGAACTCGCCGGCGTGTCCGCAGTCCTGTTCGACGAAGTCCACGAACGCAGCCTCGACGGCGATTTCGGCCTCGCGCTGGCGCTAGACGTGCAAGCCGGTTTCCGCCCCGACCTCCGTATCGTTGCGATGTCCGCAACGCTCGACGGTGCGCGGTTCGCGGCATTGATGGACGGCGCCCCCGTCATCGAAAGCGAAGGCCGCAGCTACCCACTCACCCTCCGCTACATCGGCCGCCAAGCCGAACTCCGCATCGAGGACTCGGTCGCCGCCGCGATCCGCCGCGCACTCGGCGAAGCGGAGGGCGGTGTGCTCGCCTTCCTCCCAGGTGTCGCGGAGATCGAGCGCACCGCCGACCGCCTCGCCAACCTGCCCGAGGACATCGTCCTCCACGAACTCCACGGCAGCCTCGATCCCGCAGCCCAGCGCGCCGCGATCCTTCCCGAACCGGACGGCCGGCGGAAGGTCGTGCTCGCGACCAGCATCGCGGAGACCAGCCTGACGCTCGATGGCATCCGCATCGTCGTCGACTCCGGGCTGGCGAGACGCCCGCGCTACGACCGCGCCGTCGGCATGACGCGCCTGGTCACCGAGCGCGCGAGCCAGGCCGCGGTCACCCAGCGCGCGGGCCGCGCCGCGCGCCTCGGGGCGGGCATCGCGTATCGCTTGTGGGAAGAAGCTGCGACCGCCGGCCTGCCGCGCTACGACCCGCCCGAAATCCTGGAGGCGGACCTGTCCGCGCTGGTCCTAGCCTGCGCACTATGGGGTGTCGGCGATCCGCGAGACCTCCGATGGATCGACCCGCCCCCCGCCGCCGCTATCGACGAGGCGACGGCGCGGCTGACGACGCTGGAGGCGATCGAAGACGGCCGCCCGACGTCGCATGGCCGCGCGATCGCGAAGCTGCCAATGCCGCCGAGACTCGCGCATATGCTGCTGAGGGCGGGGGAACGCGGCTTGGCGAACGTAGCGGCGCAAATCGCGGTTCTGCTCGGCGAGCGCGGCATCGGTGGACAGGACGTCGACCTCGAAACCCGCCTCCGCCGCTGGAAAACCGAACGTGGTGCGAAGGCGCAGGCGGCAAGAGCGATGGCGGACAAGTGGGCACGCCTTGCTCCCCTCCCGCTTGCGGGAGGGGTCGGGGGAGGGCGCGACATATCCCAAGCGCGCGGCACTGCTGGGTCAGCCCCTCCCCCGACCCCTCCCGCAAGCGGGAGGGGAGCAGAAGTGTGTGTAGCGCTCGGCTTTCCTGATCGCGTCGCGCGACGGCGAGACCCATCCGGCGAAACCTGGGCCTCGGTCGGCGGCCGCGGGTTCAAGCTCGACCCGACCTCGCCACTCGCCCGCTCGGAATGGCTCGCCGTCGCCGACACCCAAGGCTCGGCCGCCGGCGCGCGCATTCTCTCCGCCGTGGCGATCGACCAAGCCACCGTCGAAACCCTCTTCGCCGACCGCATCGGATCCCGCCGCACCGTGACGTTCGACCCCACAACCGGCGGCATCCAGGCGCTCCGCGAACGCCGCCTCGGCGCGATCCGCCTGTCGAGCGGCCCCGACAGTGGCGCGGACCCCGACGCGATTCTCGCCGCGCTCATCGACGGCGTCCGCGAGCACGGCTTCGCACTGCTACCGTGGAGCGACGGCGCCCAAACCCTGCGCGACCGCGCCGCCTATGCCGGCGTCCCGCTCGATGACGCGACTTTGCTCGACCGCGTCGACGAATGGCTCGCACCGCTTCTAACCGGTAAGCGCCGACTCGACACGATAGCCCCCGGCGCGCTTGCCGAAGCGCTGCGCAACCTGCTCGGCTGGGACGCGATGCAGACGATCAACTGCCTTGCCCCGCCCGATTTCACTAGCCCCGCCGGCAGCACGCACGCAATCGACTACGCCGCGGAAGGAGGCCCCCGGGTGGAACTCCGCGTGCAAGCCCTGTTCGGCCTCGCGATCCACCCGGTGATCGGCGAGGCCTGCGTACCGCTGGTGCTGAGCCTCACATCCCCCGCCGGCCGGCCGATCCAAACGACGCGAGATCTTCCCGGTTTCTGGGCCGGCAGCTGGACCGCGGTGGCGAAGGAAATGCGCGGCCGCTATCCCAAGCATCCCTGGCCCGACGACCCCGCCGCGGCGTCCGCCACGCTGCGCACAAAAAAGGCGGATGCAAGGGCCGCCGGTTCGCGATAAGGGGGCTCATGCCAACCGCCCGTATCTTCCAGCGCCCCAAGAACGCCATGCAGTCCGGCAAGCACCGGACCGACGCCTGGCAGCTCGAATTCGAACCCTCGGAGCCCAAGCGCCCCGACCCGCTCACCGGCTGGGCCGGCAGTGGCGACACGCGCGACCAGTTGCGCCTGCTGTTCCCGACCGCCGAAGCGGCGATCGCGCACTGCGAGCGCGAGGGGTTCGGCTACACGGTGGTGCCGGCGCCGCAGAAGACGCTGAAGCTCCAGAGCTACGCGGATAACTTCAAGTAATCTGGGGGAGCGGCGCTAGGCCCTCCCGTACGTCCTTGTTTTCCCGCAAAGGCGGGAGCCCAGTCTGGGTCCCCGCCTTCGCGGGGAAACAAGTCTCGGTTAAAGAATCGACCCCGCCAGGATCAGCAGCATCTTGGTATCGATCGCCACGCCAGCCTTGCGCTTCTCCGTCACGAACGCCGGCACATCCGCCAGCGGTACCCGATGCACGGTGATGTTCTCGTCACCATCCCCGCCGCCATCGCTTACCTTCGTCAGCCCGGTGGCACGGACCAGCGTAAAGCATTCCGACGTCATCCCGGGCGACGAATAGAATATCCCCAGGTCCTCGATCGCGTCCGCGCGGTAGCCGGTCTCTTCCTCCAGCTCGCGGCCGGCTGCGACTGCGACGCTCTCGCCCGCGGTCTCGTCACCGACCAAGCCTGCCGGTAGCTCCAGGCACGCGCGCCCGAGCGGCACGCGGAACTGCTCCACCAGAATCACGTCGCCCTCGTCGATCGCGACGATCACCGCCGCCGCGATCTCGCCCTGACGCGCGGCGAATTCCCATGTGCCCTCGGTCTGCACGGTCAGGAATTTCCCGGCCCACACGGTCTTGCTCATAATTCGATCAGCCTGTCCGGAAGTTCGTTCACCGGCGCACCGGTCCGCGGGAAATGCTCGGCCAACACTGCGCCGATCTGCGCGACCGCATCCGCCATGCCGTCGGCGGGACGATCGTCGCGCACACCGGCCAGCACCGCCGCCATAGCCGCCCCCCAGGTCTCGTTCGGCACGCGCGAGTGGATGGCATCGTCGGCGATGATCTCCGCGCGGTGCTCGGCCAGCGACAGGTACAACAGCACCCCGGTCGAACCCTTGGTGCGCTTCTCTGCCCCCGCACGGAACAGGAGCAGAGCCCGCCGTCGCACGCGTCGCGCCTTGGTCGCGCCCGGCGTCAGCGCGAGCCGCGCCGGTGTCCACGCCAGCACCAGCCGCACGGCCAGGAACACCAAAGTCACCAGCACCAGCGCCACCACGTACAGCGCACCCTGCGGTGCCGCCTGCCATGGATCGACCCGCGCGTAGATATGGTCCGCGGCGACCGGGTGGAACGCGAGCAGCGCCAGCGTCAGCAGCATCGCCAGCACGCCCCAATGCATCGACACGTCGTGATAGGGATCGGACTGGCGCGCGACGATCGGGACGATCTCGCCGGTCGTCGCGGTCTCGGCCTGCGTGACCGCCGAGGTGACGCGGTCGTGGTCGGTGTCGCTCAACCGCATGTCACCATCCTCCCGATGCGCCGCCGCCGCCGCCGGATCCACCGCCGCCGCCGCCGAAACCACCGCCGCCCCAGCCGCCGCCGCCGCTGTCGCCACCGCCGCCCCAGCTTCCGCCGCCGCCACTACCGCCGCCACGGGTCATCGCGTCGGCGATGCTCCACAACACGATCGGCAAGGCGCCGCTGCCACCGCCGCGGCTGCCGCCATCGACGTAATGCTTGCCGCCCGCGCGCCGCGAGATCATCGGAATGACGATCGCCGCCAGCACGATGCCGAAGAAGATGAGCCCGATCGGCACGCCGCCGCCGCCTGAGTTCGAACGACGATGCGTCTTGTCATACTCCGCCGCTGCCGCCGTCACCTTCGCGCGCGCCTCCGCATCGGGCAGCGCGAGCTGGTCCGCCACGGCGTTCGTGCCCGCGACGATACCGCCGGGGATGTCGCCCGCCTTGAAGCGCGGCAGGATCTGCTGGTTGATGACGATGCTGGAGAGCGCGTCGGTCAGCACCGGCTCCAGGCCATAGCCGACCTCGATCCGCACCTTCCGGTCGTTTGGCGCGACCAGCAGGATCGCGCCGTTGTTCGCGTCCTTCAGCCCGACGCCCCAGCTTCGAATCAGGCGATTGCCGTAATCCTCGATCGGATAGCCTTCGAGATCGGGCACCGTCGCGACGACCAGCTGGTTGCCGGTCGTCTTTTGCAGGTCGTCGAGCCGCTTGGTCAGCGCCGCTTCCTGATCGGGCGGGATGACGTTGGCCGCATCGACGACGAAGCCGGTGAACTTCGGAAGCGTCTGCGCGGTCGCAGCATTGCTTCCCAGCAGCACCGCGAACGCCAGCGTCAGGAGATGGCGGAGCATAATGCTCGGATCAGCTCGCGTTGCCGAAGTTCACCGTCGGCGCGGTCTCGGCGCCCGGCGTGGTCGCCGCGAACGGCACCATCGGCTTGGCGCCATAGAAGATCTTCGCGCCGACCGCGTCGGGGAAGGTACGGATCTTGGTGTTATACGCCTGCACCGCGCCGTTGTAATCGCGCCGTGCGATCGTGATGCGGTTCTCGGTGCCCTCGAGCTGGCTCATCAGCGTGGTGTAGTTGGCCTGGCTCTTCAGCTCAGGATACGCCTCCTGCAACCGCTGGAGCGACAGCCCGACGGCACCCTGGACGCGCGAGAACTGCGCGATCTTGGCGGGATCGGTCAGGTCGTCGCCCGACACCTGCACGGTGTTCGCGGCGGCGCGCGCCTGCGTCACTTCGACCAGGATGCTCTTTTCCTGCGCGCCGGCAGCCTTCACCGTCGCGACGAGGTTGGGGATCAGGTCGGCGCGGCGCTGATAGTCGTTCTGGACGTCTGCCCAGCGTGCCTTCACGTTTTCCTCGGCGGTCGGAATGCTGTTGATCCCGCAGCCGGCGAGGCTCGCGGCGAGTGCAACGGCAGCGGTTCCGCGAAGAATGGTGGCACGTGACGACATGGGGCTCTCCTGAATACCTGTGTCACCCCCATAGGACAGTCGGCAGGGTTGGCGAAACCGAAATCGGTGGCTAGCCTGTTGGCTACAGTAGAAGGGGGCGACATGCTCAAGGAATTCAAGGCGTTCATCATGCGCGGCAACGTGCTGGATCTCGCCATCGCGGTGATCATCGGGGCGGCGTTCGGCAAGATCGTCACGTCGCTGACCGACGACGTGCTGATGCCGGTGATCGGCAAGATCTTCGGCGGGCTCGATTTCTCGAGCTATTTCTGGCGGATGGGGCCGGTGCCGGCGAACTACGTCGGCTCGCTCAGCGACTACGCGGCGTTGAAGAAGGCTGGCGTGCCACTGCTCGGCTATGGCGCGTTCGCGACGCAGCTGGTCAATTTCGTGATCGTCGCGGGTATCATCTTCATGATCCTGCGCGTGGTGAATCGGACGGCGGCGCTGATCGAGCGCGAGACGGCGCGGTTGAAGCGTGAGGAAGAGGCGGTGGCCGTCGCGCCTGCGCCCGAGCCGGTCGAAATCGCGCTGCTCCGCGAAATCCGCGACGAGTTGAAGGCGCGGGGGTGATCGCTTGGTCCTTCTCCCCGTCGGGGAGAGGGAGGGAGGAGCCGTAGGCGACGGAAGGGTGAGGGGCTTGAGGCTCGGGAGCGCATCCCAACTCCCCCTCATCCGACGCTGCCGCGCCACCTTCTCCCCTAGGGGAGAAGGAAAAGCCTACGCCGCTACCAGTTCCTCGGCGTTCGCATCCGCCAAGCTGGTCCCATCCAGAATCCGCGCAGTCTCGTCCCGCACCCGCATCATTGCGAACCGGATCGCGCAGTCGGCCTCGCTCTTGCAATCGAGGCATGGCCGGTACGCAGTCCGGCTCACGCACGGCACCAGCGCCAGCGGGCCCTCGATGATCCGGATGATCTCGCCAAGCGAAATCAGGTGGCTCGGCCGCGACAGGCGGTAGCCGCCCATCTTGCCGCGATGGCTGTGGAGCAGACCGGACTCGCGCAGGTCGGCGAGGATCAGCTCGAGGAATTTGCGTGGCACGTTCGCCTCGGCGGCGATCCGCGTCATCGGGATGGGAGGGCCACCGACGGGGGCACCGCCAAGGAAGATCATCGCGCGGAGCGCGTAGCGGGAGCGCTGCGTCAACATAATGCAGGTTGCTATGCACGCGCTTTGTGGCGAGCGAAAGGCGGTTTGGCACGCTGTGTGCTAACCCATCGGAGATTTATCCGGGGGAGCGCAGCCACCCCGCCAGTCTTTTCATTTGGCCGGGCTTTTCAGATCGATGCGGCCCCCCTATATTGGTCTTGCCGTCGGGGGAATCTTCTCTTGGCGGCTATGGCGATAAACCGTGGCGTGTCATAGACACAGCGGACCCGGGGGCAGTACCCGGCGACTCCACCACCGCCCTCTTCGCAAGAGGGGGACGATGACGGGGTCGAACTAGGATCGACGTGTGTTCAACGACGCTATGTTTCGCTCGGAATGGGACCACCGCAACGGCCCATACACAAGTGCCAACGATAACGAAGCACTCGCAATTGCCGCATAACTGACGGTCTAACGACCTAAGTTATACGGACGAAAGCGCGGTTCGGGCCACACCGGGCAACAGAAGTGGACACCGGCGGTACGGGGGGCACCGAGCAACAGAAGCTCCCCACTAACCCGATATTAGCGCCGACTACGCAGCCCGATCACGCGGCAAGGCGCTCGACCAGCTGCAGCACTGGCGGGCTGAAGCCGAGCGGACCGACCAGCACGTTGGTAACGACCAACACGGCGCCACCCCAATAATAGGCCGGATGTATCTTCCCGCGCAGGCGCAGGTCGAAGATCATTCCCGCGATGACGTACGCCGCCATCGACGCGAACACCGCAAGCGGCGCGAACTGACCCAGCAGCGGCATTGGCAGGATTCGCCCCAGCGCCGGCGACATGACCAGGATCGTGCCACACAGCATCAGACGCTTGTGCCACGCAGCCTGCTTCCGCAGCGCGATCGCCCAGGCGGTCAGGATACCAAAGCCGAGCACGCCCAGCACGTCGAGCACGAGGAAGATCCCAGGCGGGAAGAACGGCGGTACGCGGTGCTGCTGGATCGCTGCGACTGTGGTGACGATGCCCAGTACGACCATCGACGCTGCAATAACGGCGCCGAGTACGCCGAGTTGTCGATGCCAAGTGATCGATCCCCGAACGACCAGCCAGTTCTGCACGACGTAGAGAATGATCCACGCCAGGAAGGCGGCGGCATGCAGATGAACTTGCAAAGGCAGTTCGAGAAACGTCCAATTCATCCGCGCGGCATTCAGCGTGAACCCGAAGATCACCGTGACGGCGATCGCTATCGCCATGCCGAGGAAGAAGCGACGCTCGCTCGCGACGACATTCCGTTGCGCAGGCCGTACACTATTTAACGATGCCATTGGACCGCCCCCGCGAGTCGATGCTCGAGCGACGGACGATGGCCCTAATACTGATAACGGGCAATACTCATGACGAATGAAGACTGCCTAGCCTAGTAGATGTAAGATCCTGAATACTCTTCCAGTCCGTTAACCGCTCAGAGTTGTAAAAGCTTGCTGAGTTGTGCGCCGGTATAAGGCTTTTGTACGAACCGCGCGGCCTTGGGCAGCGCGGCAGTCGTGCCGTTGTCGGCACCCGACGTGACCAGGATCGCGATATCAGGGCGTTGCGCGTGCACAGCATTGGCGAGGTCGATGCCGTTTAGAGCTCCCGGCATGCGAACATCGGTAAACAGCGCGGCGATATCTGGCCGCTCTTCGAGCTTCGCCAGGGCATCGGCCGCGTTGCTGGCTTCGACGACTTCATAGCCGGCATCCTCCAGCGCGAGGTTGGAATGGACCCGGACAAGGGCATCGTCATCGACGACGAGGATAACGGACTTCGCAATGGCATTCATATCGGTTCGAACATCCGGCATGCCGCTCCGTTCCAATATAAGTCATGTTCTCAAGGCATAACGGGGCAGAGCGAGCCTGACATGAGAAAGGGGCCCGGTTTCCCGAGCCCCTTCATCATTCGCCATTAGGCCGCGAAGGCTTAGTCGCGATCGCCCGTCAGGAATGCCGGAGCGAACTCGGGAGCCTTGTCGCCGTCGGTGCGTGCAGCGCGCTCGCCGCCGCCGTTACCACCGCCGTCACGACGCGGACCACGGCCACCGCCGTTGCCGCCAGCGTCACGGCCACCATCGCCATCACGACGCGGACCGCGCGGACCACGGTCACCGCCGCCGCCTTCGCCGCGCGGGCCACGACCGCCACCGTTGCCGCCAGCATCACGACCGCCATCGCCATCACGACGCGGGCCGCGCGGACCACGGTCACCGCCTTCGCGCGGTTCACGAGCAGGACGCGTGTCCTCAAGCTCTTCGCCGGTCGTCTGGTCGACGACACGCATCGACAGGCGAACCTTGCCGCGCGGATCGATCTCGAGAACCTTGACCTTGACCTCCTGGCCTTCGGTCAGAGCGTCAGACACCTTCTCGACGCGCTCGTTCTTGATTTCGGACACGTGGACGAGACCGTCCTTGCCACCCATGAAGTTCACGAACGCCCCGAAATCGACCAGGTTGACGACCTTGCCGTCATAGACCTTGCCGACTTCGGCTTCCTCGACGAGGCCCTTGATCCAATTGATCGCGGCTTCGATCTGCGCGGGGTCGGACGACGACACCTTGATCACGCCCTCGTCGTCGATGTCGACCTTGGCGCCGGTCTGCGCGACGATCTCGCGGATCACCTTGCCGCCGGTGCCGATGACTTCACGGATCTTCGACTTGTCGATCTGGAAGCTCTCGATGCGCGGTGCGTGCGCCGACAGCTCCTCACGGGTGTGGTCGAGTGCCTTGGCCATCTCGCCCAGGATGTGCGCGCGGCCTTCCTTGGCCTGCGCCAGCGCCTTGCCCATGATCTCTTCGGTGATGCCGGCGATCTTGATGTCCATCTGCATCGTGGTGATGCCCTCGGACGTGCCAGCGACCTTGAAGTCCATGTCGCCGAGGTGATCCTCGTCGCCGAGGATGTCCGACAGAACCGCGAAGTTCTTGCCTTCGAGGATCAGGCCCATCGCGATGCCCGACACCGGACGCTTCAGCGGAACGCCCGCATCCATCATGCTCAGCGAACCGCCGCAGACCGTCGCCATCGACGACGAACCGTTGCTCTCCGTGATGTCCGACAGGACGCGGATCGTGTACGGGAACTCTTCCTTGGTCGGCAGCACCGGGTGCAGCGCGCGCCATGCGAGCTTGCCGTGACCGACTTCGCGACGACCCGGCGCACCGAAGCGACCGACTTCACCAACCGAATAGGGAGGGAAGTTGTAGTGCAGCATGAAGTTTTCATACGACAGACCATTCAGGCCGTCGATCATCTGCTCTGCGTCACGCGTGCCGAGCGTGGTGGTGCAGATCGACTGCGTCTCGCCGCGCGTGAACAGGGCAGACCCGTGCGTACGCGGGAGGAAATGCACCATAGCCTCGATCGGACGGATCTGCGTGGTGGTGCGACCGTCGATGCGGGTGCCGTCCTTGAGGATGGCGCCGCGGACGATCTCCGCCTCCAGCTTCTTCATCAGCTTGCCGGCTGCCATCTGGTCCTGCGGCGACGCGTCCGCAAATGCGGTCTTGCCCTTCGCGCGGGCCGCATTCAGCAGGTCCGAACGCTTGGACTTGTCGGTCACCTTGTAGGCGGCTGCGATGTCCTTGCCGATCAGCTTCTTCAGCTTGTCCTTGGCGGTCGAGAGATCAGCCTGCTCGGCCATTTCCCAAGGATCCTTGGCAGCCATTTCGGCCAGATCGATGATCAGGTTGGCGGCTTCGCGGCAGGCCTTGTGGGCGAACTGCACGGCGCCGAGCATGATCTCTTCCGAAAGCTCCTTGGCTTCCGATTCGACCATCATCACGGCCTGGCCGGTGGCGGCGACGACGAGGTCGAGATCGCCAGCCTTGGCTTCTTCCAGCGTCGGGTTGAGGATGTACGCGCCATCGACGTAACCGACGCGGGCTGCGCCGATCGGGCCCATGAACGGCACGCCCGAAATCGTCAGGGCTGCCGATGCAGCGACCATCGCCAGGACGTCCGGCTCGTTCTCGCCGTCATACGACAGAACCTGGCAGATCACGTTGATCTCGTTGTAGAAACCCTCTGGGAAGAGGGGGCGGATCGGGCGATCGATGAGACGGCTGGTCAGCGTCTCCTTCTCGGTCGCACCGCGCTCACGCTTGAAGAAGCCGCCGGGGATGCGGCCGCTCGCGGAGAACTTCTCCTGGTAATGGACGGTGAGCGGGAAGAAATCCTGCCCTTCCTTGACGGTCCGTGCAGCCGTCACGGCGCACAGAACGACGGTCTCGCCAAGGGTGGCGAGGACTGCGCCGTTGGCCTGGCGCGCAACGCGGCCGGTCTCGAGCGTCAGCGTCTTGCCGCCCCACTGGGCGCTTACGGTCTTGGTATCGAACATTCTTTTTCCTTCACTCCGGTCGCCAGATGCGAACGGGGCCTATGTGCGGGCTTAGCCGGCCCGCGGCGGTGTGGAGCGAGTTGTCGCTCCTTGCCAGTGCACCGAATTGTGTCCTGGCGTTTGCCTCCGCGCGAAATGCGCGGAATCAAAACCCTATATACGAAAACGGCCCCCCGAAGGGAGCCGTTCGTGTTACTTGCGAAGACCGAGCTTCGCGATCAGATCCAGGTAGCGCTGGCCGTCCTTGTGACGGAGATAGTCCAGCAGCGTCCGGCGCTTGTTGACCATCATGAGAAGACCACGACGCGAGTGGTTGTCCTTCTTGTGGCCCTTGAAATGCTCGGTCAGGTTCTTGATGCGCTCGGTCAGGATCGCGACCTGGACTTCCGGCGAACCGGTGTCACCCTCGGCGCGCGAATGCTCCTTGACGAGCTCGGTCTTGCGTTCAGCGGTAATCGTCATGAATTCATGTCCTCGACATCACAGATTGAAACCGCGAACGACCCGGACGTCTCCGTCCTCGACCTCGACCAGCGCGACCGGGACAGCGTCCAGTTCGGCAAAGTATTGGCCATCGTCTGCGGCGATCCCGGCCAAGATACGCCCCTGTCGGAGCGCCCCTGCCTGGTCGGGGGTGAGGGAGAGAGCCGGGATGTCGTCCAGCGCCACCCTCAAGGGCAGAAGTACATCTTCAAGCGCGGAGGCCTTAGCGAGTTCGTCCAGTTTGTCCAGCGATATCGCGGACGTGAGGTCGAACGGACCGGCCTTGGTGCGGCGGAGCATTGTGACATGGCCGACCGTGCCGAGGGCGATCGCGATGTCGCGCGCGAGGGAGCGGATGTAGGTGCCCTTCGACACATGCGCGGTAAACGTGACCTCCTCCAGTGGGGAGTGGGGAGGAGGCGCCTCTTGCAATTCCTCCCCGGCACGGGGAGTGGGACCGCCGTCCACTTGGACGGGGGTGGAGGAGGGCTCGCCACCAACGGTACGCTCGCGGAAGCCCCCCTCCACCAGCTGCGCTGGTCCCCCTCCCCGTACCGGGGAGGATAGCGAATGGATCGTCACATCCCGGCTCGCGAGCACCACCTCATGCCCAGCCCGCGCCAGATCATAAGCCCGCTCCCCATCAATCTTCAGCGCAGAGTACGCCGGCGGCACCTGAGAAATCGGCCCGGTAAACTGCGCCAGAACCGCCTCCACCGCCGCCAAAGTCGGCCGCACGTCGGACGTGGCTATGCCCACGCCTTCAGCATCCAACGTATCCGTCTGAACCCCGAACATCACCGTAAAATCATAAATCTTGTCACTATCGAGCATCCGCCCAGCCAGCTTGGTCGCCTCCCCAACGGCGATCGGCAGCACGCCGGTGGCGAGCGGATCGAGCGTCCCCCCATGCCCCACCTTGAACTTTCCATACCCGCCGCTCCGCAAGGCACGCTTCACCGCCGACACCCCCTGCGTCGAGCCAAGCCCCAGCGGCTTGTCGAGAATGATCCAGCCATGCATGCGCGTAAGTCCTAGAATATTGGCCCCCCGTTCGTCCTGAGCGAAGTCGAAGGACATGGGGCAAAGGTGCTTCGACTTCGCTCAGCACGAACGGGCAGGGGAGTAAGGTTCAGCCCAAAGCCTCACAAAAATGGCGCCGACACAGCGCGACATAGCGGTCGTTCCCGCCAATCTCGGTCTGCTGCCCCTCGGCAATTGCCCGCCCGTTCCCATCGACCCGAAGGTTCATCGTAGCTTTCCGCCCACACCCGCAAACCGACTTGATCTCCACCAGCGAGTCCGCCAGCGCCAGCAACCGCGCCGACCCCGGAAACAGCGCCCCCTGGAAATCGGTCCGCAACCCGTATGCCAGCACCGGAATCCCGACCACATCACAGATATGCGCAAGCTGATCCACCTGCGCAGACGTCAGAAACTGCGCCTCGTCCACCAGCACGCACGAGATCGCGTCCTCGCCAAGCTGCCGAACCACGCAGGCCCCGATATCCGTCCCCGCATCGAACGCGATCGCCGGCGCCTCCAGCCCGATCCGCGACGTGATAGTCCCCGCCGCGAACCGATCGTCGATCGCCGCCGTAAATAGCATCGTCCGCATCCCCCGCTCGCGGTAGTTGAAGTCCGCCTGCAACAGGTTCGTCGACTTCCCCGCGTTCATCGACGCGTAGTAGAAATACAGCTTGGCCATCAGATCAGCGTCTCGACAGGTACGGGCGATTGCCCTGCATGGGTCGCAATCC
The DNA here is from genome assembly GCF_004795835.1 of Sphingomonas sp. PAMC26645. Taxonomy (NCBI): domain Bacteria; kingdom Pseudomonadati; phylum Pseudomonadota; class Alphaproteobacteria; order Sphingomonadales; family Sphingomonadaceae; genus Sphingomonas; species Sphingomonas sp. PAMC26645. Next base: position 4,164,968 of record NZ_CP039249.1, on the reverse strand, counting down.
CCCGATCGAACGTAACGAAGCCGTCCGCCACGGAACGCGCAGAAACGAGGTGGATCATGTCAGCCCAATCAGCTCCTTCGCGATAGCGCGTGACAGCCCAGGACAGGCCATCGCGATCCGCGGTATGGATAGTTCCCAACTGGAGCAGCGCTTCAATCGCATCGGCCACCATCGCACGACCGAGCGCGGCGCGCTTCGATAGCACCCATCCGAGTTCGAGCCAGACGGTCAGGCTCACCCAGACTGGTGCGCCAAGTATTTCAGATGCCATTGCCGACTGATGCTCGTCGTCTGCCAGGATAAAACGCGCGAGAATATTGGTATCAACGGCCTTCACGCGGAAAGACCGTCCTCGTCGAAATCGGGCGACCAACTCAGTTGCTCGATAGGAATGGCCGGCCCCTCGTACCGAACGCGCGCACGCAGATCGGCCATTACCTCGGCGACGCTCTTTCCGGTCGTCCTACCCGTCGGTCGCAACACGATGTCACCACCCGCTTGCAGGACCTCGAACTGCTGGCCAGGGTTCAAGCCGAGCGAGTCGCGCACATCCTTTGGGATTACGACTTGGCCTTTTTCCGACATTTTCGTCTGGGCATTCATCACGGTAAGATGCGTCTTACCGTGATCAAAGTCAATCTTCGGTCAGATCCCGCGCAACATGTGGATTGCGCAACAACGTGTCGATATGCGTACCCTCGTCGAAGCTCTCGTCCGCGAGGAACTTGAGCTTGGCGGCATACCGCATCTGTACCCGGTTCGCGACTTCGCGCTGGAGGTAGGCGGTGTTGGTCCGCAGCGCCTTCAGTACCTTTTCCTCGTCCTTGCCGAGCAACGGCTTCACGAAGACGGTGGCGTGGCGGAGGTCGGGGGACATGCGGACCTCGGTGATCGTCACGAGGTGCTTTTCGAGCACCGGATCGTGAACGTCGCCGCGCGCGAGGATGTCGGACAGCGCATGACGCGCCTGTTCGCCGACTCGTAGCGAGCGGACGGCTTTTGCTTCTGGGGTATCGGTCTTCATTCTTCTAACTCCCTCGCCCCTCCGGGGAGAGGGTGGGGGTGGGGGGCTGCCACGAACGCTGTCGCGCGGTACTGCCCCTCACCCAACCCTCTCCCCGCAGGGGAGAGGGCTCTCGGCCTCAAAGCGTGCGTTCGCGCATCTCGACTTCGAACGTCTCGAGGACGTCGCCGGCCTTGATGTCGACGAAGTTCGACGTGAACGTCACGCCGCACTCGAGCCCAGCACGGACCTCCGCGACATCATCCTTGAAGCGACGCAGCGATGCGATTTCACCCTGGTAGATGATGACGTCGTTGCGCGTGATACGTGCCTTGAGCGCCTTGCGGATGTTGCCCTCGGTGACGAGCAGACCTGCTGCCTTGCCGTGCTTGCCCGCCGAGAAGACCTCGCGGATATCGGCACGACCGACGACTGTCTCGAACGCTTCCGGCCCAAGCTCGCCTGCCATCCCCGCCCGGATCTCGTCGATCAGGTCGTAGATCACGTCGTAATACTTGAACGCGACCTTCTGGCGCTCGGCGATCTCGCGTGCCTTGGCATTCGGGCGAACGTTGAAGCCGATGATCGGAGCCCCCGAAGCGGCCGCCAGGGTGACGTCCGACTCGGTGATGCCACCAACGCCCGAGCTCAACACGCGCGCCTTGATCAGGTCGGTGGAGATCTTGTTGATCGCCCCGACGATCGCCTCGACCGTACCCTGCGTATCCGCCTTCACGACCAGCGGATATTCGATCGCCTGCTTTTCCTTCAGCGCCGAGAACATGCTCTCGAGGCTGGCAGGAACCGATGCGGTCCGCTTGTCGGTCTTCACGCTGCGACGATATTCCGCGACTTCGCGGGCGCGTGCCTCGTTCTCGACGACCTGGAACGGATCGCCCGCCTGCGGAACACCCGACAGACCGAGGACCTCGACCGGCATCGCCGGACCCGCTTCCTTGATCTGCTTGCCCTTGTCGTCGACCAGCGCACGGACCTTGCCGCTCTCGCCACCGACCACGAAGATGTCGCCGACCCGCAGCGTACCGCGGTTGACGAGGATCGTCGCGACCGGGCCACGACCCTTGTCGAGCTTGGCCTCGATCACCGTACCCTCGGCGGCGCGATCCGGATTGGCGCGCAGTTCGAGCAGTTCGGCCTGGAGCTGGATCTTCTCGATCAACGCATCGAGACCGATCTTCTTGGTCGCGGAGACTTCGACGTCCTGGACGTCGCCGCCCATGTCCTCGACCACGATCTCCTCACTCAGCAGGCGCTCGCGCACCTTCTGGGCATTGGCGCCTTCCTTGTCGATCTTGTTGATCGCGACGATCATCGGCACGCCAGCCGCCTTGGTGTGGGCGATCGCCTCCACCGTCTGCGGCATCAGGCCGTCGTCCGCCGCCACCACCAGGATGACGATGTCGGTGACGTCCGCGCCACGCGCACGCATCTGCGTGAACGCCTCATGGCCTGGCGTGTCGAGGAAGGTGATCTTCGACTTGTCCTTCAGGGTCACCTGATACGCGCCGATATGCTGGGTGATGCCACCCGCTTCGCCGCGCACCACGTCGGTGCCGCGCAGGGCATCGAGCAGCGACGTCTTGCCGTGATCGACGTGACCCATGATCGTGACGACCGGGGCACGTGGCTTCAGCGTCTCCTCGGCATCGTCGATCGTGTCGTTGGCCAGATCCTGGTCGACATCGCTGACGCGCGTCAGGTTGTGGCCGAACTCGGTGACGAGCAACTCGGCGGTATCCTGGTCGATCGTCTGCGTCATCGTGACGGGCATGCCCATCTTGAACAGCGCCTTGACGAGGTCGGCACCCTTCTCGGCCATGCGGTTCGCGAGTTCCTGGACCGTGATCGCCTCTGGGACGACGACGTCGCGGATCTGCTTGGCCTGCGCCTCGCGCGGACCACCGGTACCACGACGCTCCTTCTCGCGCGCGCGCTTCAGCGCGGCGAGCGAGCGAGCACGTGCACCATCACCATCGCCGAGCGCGCGGTTAACGGTGAGCTTGCCCGAAGTGCGACGATCGTCACCCTTGCGGTCACGCTGCTGCGGACGCGCTGGCACTGCGTCGCGACGGACACCACCAGCCGGAGCATTGACGCCGGTCGCGCCGGGGCGCGCCGCGGTCGTGCCGGCATTCGCAGCCGTGGTCGGCGCTGCGGCAGCGGGTGCTGCGACAGGCTTCGGCGGCGGCGGAGGACGCTCTGGACGCGCCACCGGCGAGAACCGGCGCGGTGCCGGGAACGCCGGATCGCGGGTCAGTTCGATGACGGGCGGCGGTGCCGGCGGAGCAACGGGGGCGGGCGCGGGCTTGGGAGCCGGTGCAGGAGCAGCCGCGACTGGAGCCGGCGCGGGCTTCGGTGCAGGTGCAGGCGTTGCAGCAACTGGAGCCGGGGCAGGAGCCGTAGCGACGGGCGCTTCGACCGGAGCCGGCGCAGGCGCCGGCGTCGGTGCAGCGACCGGAGCGGGAGTCGCTTCGACCACGGGTGCCGGTGCGGGCGCAGGGGCCTCGACGGGCTTCGGCGCCTTGGCTTCGGCCTCGGCGCGCGCACGATCGGCGACGCGATTACGCTCGTCTTCGATCGCCTTCGCCCGCTCGGCTTCCTGGCGACGACGCCCTTCCTCGAGCGTGTTCATGCGCTGCTCTTCAGCCTCGCGGAGCAGCTTGGCCTGGCGCTCCTGCGGCGACAGATTGCTCTGCTGCTGACGCACGGGGGCGGGCGCAGGCTGCGGTGCGCGCGCCTGTGGTGCCGGCGCTGCAGGTGCAGCCGCCGGGGCGGGCGCAGCAACCGGTGCGGCATCCGCGACCTGCACGTCGGGCTCGCCCGGACGGCGCAGCACGCGCGCGCGCTTGGTTTCCACGATCACCGTATTCGATCGGCCGTGGCTGAAGCTCTGCTTCACCTGGCCGGTCTCGACCGTGCGCTTCACACCCAAAGGTGCGCGCATGCCAAGTTTCGGCTTCTCGTTGTCCGTGTCGCTCACTCAAATTCCTCAGTCATGTCCACGGCCGGGCGTGTTCCGGTCGATCCGGACGCCTGTTGTATCGGTGGCGCCCCATTTTGTGGTGACGCCGATGCGCCCTGCGAGGCCGTTTCGCAAGACACGGAAGAAGGTTCGGGGCCGATAAAATGCAGCCAACGGTCGAGCGCTTCGCTCACCCGCTTTGCTGCAGCGCGGTCGGTCAGGCCAATGTGTACCACATTTTCCCGCCCCAGCGCCAACGCCAATATGGTGCGTGACACAGGGAGTGCCAACCCCCGCAAACCCGAGCCCTCGACATCGTTGCCGATGCGCCACGCCTGATCGAGCTTCCGGTTGCCGTCCTCGGCCGCATCGGACGCGTGATACAGCGCCTTCAGCTTGCCCTGGCGTGCGTTCTGCTCGATCCGGTCGGAGCCGATCAGCACCGTGCCGGAGCGCGATTCGAGCCCGAGCCGGTCGAGCGCGTTACGCTCCAGCGCGGCTTCGATCTTGGCCGGAAGCTCGGGATCGATGGTGAACTCGCCGGTCTTGAACGCGCGGGAAAGAGCGCCCTTGAGCTTGCCCTTCTTGATCGCGGCTTCGAGCTCGACTCGAGTCACGCCGATCCACGCGCCACGGCCGGGAGCCTTGGCGCGAACGTCGGGAAGGATCTGCCCATCGGGCGACAACGCGAGACGCACGAGATGCGGCCGCACGTCGCGCTCCCCCGAGAGGATGCATTTGCGAACGGGCAAGTCGTCATCCCCCTCCCGCATGCGGGAGGGGCTAGGGGTGGGCTCGCGCTCACCTCCATTGCCGCCCTTAGCTTTAGCCTTGGAAGCGTGAGACTTAGCTGAAGCGTCGCCTTTAGCCGAAGCCGGGCGCCCACCCCTCGGTCCCCTCCCGCTTGCGGGAGGGGAGGAAGGTAGGGTTTCGGTAGCGCCTAGCGTCTCATCGGGAGGGTTCCGCATGTGCGTCCTCCTGCGCCGGAGTCTTCGGAGCGTCGCGGTCGACCAAGAGCTGACCCCCCGCGCCATAATTCTCGGTCGAGACCTCTTCGATAACGATCTGCACCGCAGCCGGGTTCTTTCCCAGCCGCTGCACAAGCGACTGGGTGACGTCGGCGACGATGCCGGACTTCTGGTCCTTGGTGGCGGACCCCGAGATGCGGATGCTGACGAAGGGCATCAGGCCTTGTCGCCCTCGCTCTTCGCGTCGGTCTTGTCCGCCGCGTCTTCATCCGAAGCGTCGTCCGCCGAAACGTCCTCAGCAACGGCTTCGTCGGCAGTCGTCTCTTCAGTCGCAACGTCCTCGACCACGGCGTCATCAGCCGAAGCCTCTTCCACCGGAGTCTCGTCCGCCTCGACTTCGTCAGCCGAAGCCTCCGGAGCCTCGTCCTCGAACCAGTGCGCGCGAGCGGCCATGATGATCTCGTTGCCCTGCTCGTCGCTCAAACCATACTCGGCGAGAATCCCGCCCTTGGGCTCGGGACGCTTCGGCGCGTCCTCGTTGCGACGGCGTGGCTCGACGCGCTTCTTCTCGACCAGTTCGTCGGTCGCGAGATCGGCGAGGTCGTCGAGCGTCTTGATGCCCGCCTTGCCGAGTGTGACCAGCATCGCCTCGTTGAGATACGGCATGCCAGCAAGCGCATCCTCCACGCCGAGCGCGGTACGCTCTTCGCGGCTCGCGGCGTCGCGACGCTCCAAAGCCTCGGTAGCGCGGTTCTGCAACTCGCCCGCCAAATCCTCGTCGAAGCCTTCGATGCCGGCGATCTCCTCGACCTCGACATAGGCGACCTCTTCGAGGTTCGTGAACCCTTCGGCGACCAGCAGCTGTGCGAGCGTCTCGTCGACGTCGAGCTCCTTCTCGAACATCGCCGAACGCTCGACGAAGTCCTTCTGGCGCTTCTCCGACGCATCCGCCTCGGTAAGGATGTCGATCGCCTTGCCGGTCAGCTGCGACGCAAGCCGCACGTTCTGGCCACGACGACCGATCGCCAGCGAAAGCTGGTCATCGGGAACGACCACCTCGATGCGCTCTTCTTCCTCGTCGATCACGACGCGCGACACCGACGCCGGCTGCAACGCGTTGACGACGAAGGTCGCGATATCGGGCGACCAGGGGATGATGTCGATCTTCTCGCCCTGCATTTCCTGGACGACGGCCTGGACGCGGCTACCCTTCATGCCGACGCACGCGCCGACCGGATCGATGCTCGAATCATGCGAGATGACGCCGATCTTCGCGCGTGAACCCGGATCGCGGGCCGCGGCCTTGATCTCGATGATGCCGTCGTAGATCTCGGGCACTTCCTGCGCGAACAGCTTCTTCATGAAGTCGGGGTGCGCGCGGCTGAGGAAAATCTGCGGCCCACGGTTCTCGCGACGGACGTTCAGGATCAGCGAACGGATGCGGTCGTTGACGCGCACCACTTCGCGCGGGATCTGCGCGTCGCGGCGGATCACGCCCTCGGCGCGGCCCAGGTCGACGACGACATGGCCGAACTCGACGCGCTTGACGACGCCGGTGATGATCTCGCCCGCGCGGTCCTTATACTCTTCGAACTGGCGCTCGCGCTCGGCGTCGCGGACCTTCTGGAAGATGACCTGCTTGGCGGCCTGTGCGGCGATGCGGCCGAACTCGATCGGGGGCAGCGGATCGACGATGAAGTCGCCGAGAGCGGCGTCCTTCTGCAGCTTCTGCGCGCCCTTGACGTCGACCTGCTTGAAATAATCGTCGACCGCCTCGACCACTTCGACGACGCGCCACAAGCGCAGATCGCCCGTGTTCGGATCGAGCTTCGCGCGGATGTCGTTTTCGGCGCCGTAGCGCGAGCGGGCGGCGCGCTGGATCGCGTCCTCCATCGCCTCGATCACGATCGCCTTGTCGATCATCTTCTCCGACGCGACCGAATTCGCGATCGCGATCAGTTCCGCGCGGTTTGCGGTGACTGCCGTGGCCATCAATGCTGTCCTTCTTCGGTGTCGGCCTCGTGAGCATCGGGCTCATCGGTGGGCGTATCTTGATAGAAAACCTCGTCCGCGCCTTCGATCGAAAGCGGCGCGGTCGCGGCGATGAGTCGGTCGGTCATGACGAGCTTGGCGTCGGCGACCTGCGAAAAGTCGATCGTCATGAGCTTGTGCTTGTTGACGTCGACGGTGATCTTCGTCCCCTCGACGCCCATCAGATTGCCCGAGATCTGCTTGCGGTCCTCGAACGGCTCGACGAGGCGGATGCGCGCCTCCTGGCCTTCCCAGTCGGCAAAGTCCTGAAGCCGGGTCAGCGGGCGATCGATACCGGGGCTCGACACTTCGAGACGATATGCGTCCTCGCCGACCGGGTCCTTGCCCTCGGCTTCGAGCGCATCGAACTTGTCCGAGATGCGGCGCGACAGCTCGGCGCAATCCTCGATCACCAGCTGGCGGGTGTCGGGGCGCTCGGCCATCACCTGCAACGTCGGATCGGACTTGCCGCCCTGCATGCGCACGCGCACGAGGCTGAGGCCGAGCGCGGTCGCCTCGGGTTCGATCAGGTCGGTCAGCAGGGCGATATTCGCCATCGAAATTCCAAACAGGGCCAAAGCACAGGTGATTGCCGCCGCGGAGCAAGCCCCGCAGCCTCTTCATCTGGCGATGTAGAGAAGTGGTGCCTCTATACGCGGGGTAGCGCCCGTCCGCAAGCGGGAGCAACCTTCGTTTAGTACGCTGCGTTAGCGCAGGGATTTCCGGGAGAAGATCATGATTCGCAAAACGCTGTTCGCCACTGGGTTGCTGACAACCACGCTGCTCGCCTCGACTGCCTGTTCCGCGCAACCGGCAGCGGCGGACAAGCCGTTCAAGGAGACGGTGGTCGCCGATTTCGATTCGCCCTGGGCGATGACGTTCCTGCCCGACAAGCGCATGCTCGTCACCGAGAAGAAGGGGCAGATGCTGCTGGTCTCCGCCGACGGCAAGTCGCGCCAGACGGTCGCGACGCTCACCGTCGATTCGGCAGGGCAGGGCGGGCTGATGGACGTCGTCCTCGCGCCCGACTTCGCGACCAGCAACCGCGTGTATTTCAGCTATTCGACCGCTGGCGAGGGCGGCAAGGGCGTCGTCTTGGCGCGTGGTCGCCTGCGTCCGAACGGTGGCGGTGGCGAGCGTCTCGGCGAGATCGAGGTGATCTTCAGCGCGCGGCCCTTCGTAGAGGGCAATGGCCATTACTCCGGCCGCATCGCCTTCTCGCCCGACGGCAAATATCTGTTCTTCACCAACGGCGAGCGCCAGAAGTTCACCCCCGCCCAAGACCCCAAGATGACGCTCGGCAAGGTGCTGCGCCTCACGCTCGACGGCAAGCCCGCCCCCGGCAACCCGCTAGTTGCGAAAGGTTTCGCACCCGAAATCTGGAGCTACGGCCACCGCAACCTGCTCGGCATCGCGTTCGACAAACAGGGCAATCTCTGGGAGCAGGAGATGGGTCCGAAGGGCGGCGACGAGGTCAATCTCATCAAGCCGGGCCTCAACTATGGCTGGCCCAACGCCTCGAACGGCAGCAACTACGACGGCACCGACATCCCCGATCACAAGCCCGGTGACGGTTACGAACCGCCCAAGGTATTCTGGAACCCGGTCATCTCCCCCGGCGGCCTGATGATCTATTCGGACAGCATGTTCCCGCAATGGAAGGGCGACGCGTTCATCGGCGGCCTGTCCTCGAAGTCCCTCGTCCGCGTGCACTTGACCGGCACGAACGCCGCCAAGGGCGACCAGTGGGACATGGGGGCAAGAATCCGCGAAGTCGAACAAGGCCCCGACGGCGCGATCTGGGTCCTCGAAGACGGCGGCGACTCACAAGGCCGCCTGATCAAACTGACCGCGAAGTAACCGAAATTCCCCTCCCGCTTGCGGGAGGGGTTAGGGGAGGGCGCGACGTACGTACTGGCGTCCGGTCTGTGAGGCACGCCCCTCCCCCGACCCCTCCCGCAGGCGGAAGGGGAGCAGAAGCAGCTAGTCGCGCACGATCAGGTAGTTCATCCGCGCAGCCGCAATCGGCTTGTCGCGCTCGTCCTGCCAAGCGGTCGCCTCGACATTGGCCACCCGCGTGCCCAACCGGGTCACAACGCCCGCCGCCCGCGTAGGCTTGTCCCGACCACCCCGCATGAAATCGACCGTGACGTTCACCGGCTTGATCCGCCCGCCACCCTCAGCCTCCAGCGCATGTTGCAACGCCGCGATCGCCGCCATTTCCAGCAGCCCCGAGATCGCACCGCCATGCAGGAACCCCGGCCGCCCCAACACGTCATCCGCAAACGGCATCAGCAATACCGGCGGCGCGCCGTCCTCGGCCTCGACCGACACGCGGAGGATCTCCGCATAGGGCGGCAAACCGATCGTCACGCCTCGATCCTTCTGTTGAGACCCATGCCGGCGACGTCGCCCACCACCATGAACGTCCCCGCGACATGCGCCAGCGGATCGCCCGGGTCGCCGTCATGCGCCTGCCCGCGCACGAACGCGATCGACCGCGTGATTCGGTAGCACTCCCCGCGCCCAATCACCGTCTTTCCCGGAGTCGCCGGCCGCAGGTAATCCACTCGCAGGTCGAGCGTCGCGTGCGGCACGAACGCCTTGCGCTTGATCCAGATCGCCAGACTCGTCGCCATGTCCATCATCGTGATGATCGGCCCCGACGCGATCACGCCGCTCGCGGGATCGCCGATCAGCCGCTCGTCATAGGGCAGCGCAAGCTCCGCCCAGTCGTCGCCATGCGCGTGATAGCGCATCCCCAGCGCGGCGCCGTGCCCGCCGAACCCGCGCGTCGCAAACCATTGTGGATCAAAACCAGCCATTGCCCGCCTCTACACGCCGGGTGGCCGCGCGCAACATTGCGGGCGGGCCCAGGCGCGGTTAGCGTTCGCGCAAAGATCGAGAGGATCGCCACTATGAACGACCGGGTCACCATCACCGTCACGGACGGCATCGCCGACGTCCGTCTCTCGCGCGCCGACAAGATGAACGCGATCGACCCCGCAATGTTCGAGGGCATCGCCGCGGCAATCGACCAGCTCAAGGGAATGACGGACGTCCGCTGCGTTGTCCTTTCTGGCGAAGGCAAGGCGTTCTGCGCCGGTCTCGACATGGCCTCGATGGCGAACGGTGGTTCCGGGCTGGCGCTCGGCGACCGGACAGGGGAGGGCGCGAACCTCGTCCAGCAGGTTGCCTGGGGCTGGCGCACCTTGCCGATGCCGGTCATCGCCGCAGTCCACGGCGTCGCATTCGGCGGCGGCTTCCAGATCATGTCCGGCGCCGACATCCGCATCGCGCATCCGCAAGCCCGCTTCGCGATCCGCGAGGCGTATTGGGGCTTGGTCCCCGACATGGCCGGCATCGCGTTATGGCGCACGCTAGCCCGCGACGACGTGCTCCGCGAGCTCACCTACACCGCCCGCGAATTCGACGGCGCGGAGGCACTACGGCACGGCTTCGTTACGCGTCTATCCGAAGACCCGCTCGGCGAGGCGATGATGCTCGCCCGCGAGATCGCGGCGAGGAACCCCCACGCGATCCGCGGGTCGAAGGCGCTCTACAACCTCGCGGCGGATGCGGACGCGGCGGCAGTGCTTCATGCAGAAACCGAAGAGCAGCTCAAGGTCATCCGCACGCCCAACCAGGTCGAACAGGTACGGGCCAACCTGGAAAAGCGTGCGGCGGTGTTCGAGGACTGAGCCCTTCCGTCATCCTGAATGTCGTCAGGATGACGGAAGGGGGGCGACGTTCCGCCCCACTTCTACCACCCCGGCGCAGGCCGGGCTCCAATTGGAAAGGTCGATCTACCGGGGCGCCGTCCTCAGTCAGCACCGTCCCCCAATTGGGCCCCGGCCTCCGCCGGGGTGGTGCAACAAACGGGGCGGCGCGTTGAGGCGGAACGAGCCTCCCTACTTCACCTTGTCATACGGCGTGAAATCCCGAAACCGGCAGTACCCCGATGGGATCGACATACCCACCGACACCGTCCGAAACCGGTCGTTTCGGCACAATTGCCCGCCGTAAACATCAACGATCAACGTATCGAGCGGCCGCAGCGAAGGGCATTCGCCGACCGGCCCAGTCTTCCAGATCCGCTTGCCCGACTGCCGATACAGGATCGTCTGCGAATCGACGATCTCAGGCCCGTTGAGCTGTTGAAGATCGATGCAACGCACCGGCGCCCCCGCAGTCCGTCCCGCCAACGGGTCCGACTTGCCCGCCCCGAGCATCCCCACCGTCAACAGCGCCGCCGCCGCCAGAACCGCTCCGCGCATCAAGGCTTCCGATACGGCACGAAGTCGCCGAAGCTGCAACTCCCGGTCGGGAAGCGCGAGGCCTGGTCGAACGTCTGCGCAATGTCGCCGCGGCACAGTTGCCCGGTCGGCGTCCGCGTCACGAGGATATCGCCCCGCGCGATCCCCTCGCATCCGCCGACGGTATCGCTGCGGTACACGAGCCCGCTATTCACCCGGTACAGGATCGTCGCGCCGTAGCCCGAACTCTGCTTCTGCGGGAACTGGCTGATGCACGACTCGGGCTTGCCCGGCACGAGCCCAGCGAGTTCCTTAGCCAGTTTCTCCTGCACGCCCGCCTCGCGCACCTGCGCGCGCTCGACCTCCGCCTGGGTCTGCGTACACGCAACCAGCAAAATCGCCGGCAGCATCAAGAGTGGCAGGGTCCGCATACGCATCGCAACGCTCCTCAAAATCCGATCACCGTTGTACGCGCTTTACCCGCGAAACGCATCCTTGGCCGCACGATAGTCCGCGAACTGCTCAAGCGAAGTTGCGCGCAGGAAAGGATTGGTCGCCCGCTCGCGCCCGATCGTCGTCGGCACGGTCGGCTCGCCCTTCGCCCGCGCCGCATCGACCTCGATCATTCGCGTCGCGATGTCGGCATTGTCCGGCTCGGCAACCAGCGCATAGCGCCCGTTGCTCTGCGTATATTCATGCCCGCAGAACACCTCGGTCTCGTCCGGCAGCGTCGCATAGCGCTGCATGTTCGCGAACATGTCGGCGGGCGTCCCCTCGAACAGCCGCCCACACCCCATCGCGAACAGCGTATCCCCGGTGAAGATCGCCGCATCATCGGCAAAGTGGAACGCGATATGCCCCTGCGTATGCCCCGGCACCGTCATCACGGTCGCCTCGTGCGCACCAAGACGCACGACATCGCCTTCGCCGACCTGCTCGTCGAGAGACGGGATCTTGTCCGCCTCCGCCGCCGGGCCGACTATCGTCGCGCCATAGGCCTTCATCTCGGGGTTCCCACCGGTATGATCGGGGTGCCAGTGCGTCGTCCACACCCGGTCGACCCGCCAGTCGCGCTTCTTCGCGGCGGCGATCACCGGCCCGGCCTCGCCCGGATCGACCACCAGAGTCTCGCCCGAGACGGTGTCGTGGATCAACCAGGCATAATTGTCGGAGAGGACGGGCACGCGGACGATATCGAGCATCAGCGGGTCACCACTTGCCGGTGTTCGGCATCGACGCCCAAGGCTCGACCGGATCGAGCGCGCCATCGGCCTGCAACAGCTCGATCGAGATGTTGTCGGGCGTCCGCACGAACGCCATGTGGCCGTCGCGCGGCGGCCGATTGATCGTGACACCCGAGTCCATCAGCCGCTGGCAGGTATCGTAGATGTTGTCGACACGGTAGGCGAGGTGACCAAAGTTGCGACCCTCACCATACTCCTCGGGGTCCCAATTGTGCGTCAGCTCGACTTCTGCGCCCTCGTCGCCGGGGACCGACAGGAAGATCAGCGTGAACCGACCCTTCTCGTTCTCCATCCGGCGGACCTCCTTCAGGCCCAGCGTCTCGAAGAACGCGATCGTCTTCGCCGGGTCGCTCACGCGGATCATCGTGTGGAGATATTTCATGCTGGCTCCGAGGGTTGTTCGGAACCGCAGATAGGGACGGGGGCGGTGGCGTGAAAGGGTGTGACCGACCTGCGGCGTCCTATTCCTCCGACCGGATCAGCACCGCCTCGCCAATGAAGAAGAACAGCAGGAACGGCGCCCAGGCGGCGAGGAACGGCGGGTAGGCGCCGAGATTGCCCATCGCGAGCGCAAAATTGTCCGCGACGAAGAACGCGAAGCCGAGGCCCATGCCGATCACGGCGCGCACGAACAGCTTGCCCGATCGCGCGATGCCGAACGCCGCGACCGCGCCCAGCAGCGGCATCAGCACCGACGACAGCGGCCCCGACAGCTTGTGCCACAACGACCCTTCAAGCGCCTTGGTCGGCCGCCCCGCGTCGGACAGGTCCGCGATCGCCGCCTTCAACGCGCCGAACGACAGTCCGTCCGCATCGACGCTCGCCAGCGTGAACTGGTCCGGCCGCACGTCCTTTGCGATCACGACGGCGCCCAAGGGGCGGACGGTGCCGCTCTTCACATCGAACCGGTTCGCAGGGCTCACCTCCCAGCCGTTCGCGACTCGCCTGCCGTGATCCGCACGCAGGATCGCCACCAGGTTGCCGCCGGTACGATCGTACAGCGTGATCCCGCCAAGCCGAGTCGCGTCACCGCGCCCGCGAATCTGCGCGACCTCGATCAGGTCGTCGCCGTCGCGCACCCACACGTTCGCGCGGTCGCCGCGATCGATCGGCAACTTGCCGTAATTTACCTTCTGCCACTGGTTCAGCGTCGCCGTCGCTCGAGCCACGACCCGGTCGTTGAACACGAAACTGATCATCGCCACACCCAGGCTCGCGACCAGCAGCGGTGCGAGCACCTGATGCGCGGAGAGGCCCGAGCCCTTCAGCGCGATGATCTCGCTGTTCTGGTTCATCGTGATCAGCGTCAGGATGGTGCCGAGCAGGACCGAGAAGGGCAGGAAGCGCGAAACGATCTGCGGCGCCCGCAACGAGACGTAATGCCAGACCTGCGCATCGCCATTGCCGGGGAAGGCGAGGATATCGCCGGAGTTGCTCAGCAGGTCGAGCGCCTGGAGCACCAGCACGAGCGCGGCGAGCACTGCGAACGTCCGCACCAGGAACATCCGTCCCATGTAGATCGCGACCGTGCGCGACGGGAAGAAACTGACGAGGTTCATGCGGCTTTGCTCTTACGGAAGCCCGGGATACGCTTGGTGATCGCCTTGAACGTCTTCGAGAAGACGCGTTCGAGCGCACCGATCGGTTGCCCGCCGGGGACATAGGCGATCGTGTAGTACATCCACAGGATCAGCCCGGCGAAGATCGTGAACGGCACCCACAGCGCGATGATCGGGTCGATCCGCCCGAGTTCGCCGACGTCCGCCGCGTACTGGTTCACCTTGTGATAGGTGACGATCATCACGATCGACAGGAATACGCCGAGCGCGGACGAGGATCGCTTGGGCGGCACGCCGAGCGCGAGCGCGAGCAGCGGTAACAGGAACATCGTCGCGACTTCGGCAAGCCGGAAGTGGAACTCCGACCGGCTGCCGTCGCGTTGCTCCAGAGTCGCGCCACGCTGGCCCTGCTTGGCGAGTTCAGGCAGCGTATATTCGAGATTGCGCCCGCCGCGACTGCGGAAGCTCTCGAACTTGGGCAGGTTGATCGGCAGATCGTGGCTGCTGAAAGTCAGCACGCGCGGCGTCTTGAACTCGGGCCGGTTGTGGATCAGCGTCCCGTTCGCAAGGCGGAAGATGATGACGTTGGGATCGTCGGTCGCGAGGAACTTGCCCTTCTCCGCGGTCACCCCCAGCCAGTCGCCATTCTGGCTCGACGCATGGACGAAGATCCCGGACAGCTCGCGGCCCTTGTCCTTGCTCTCTTCGATCCGCAGCGTCATCCGGTCGCCCAGATTGGTGAACTCGCCGACCTTGATCGACGCGCCGAGCGCACCCGTGCGCAGCTCGAACCGCAGGCCCTCGTAATAATAGCGTGCGATCGGCTGGACATAGCCGACGATCGCGAGGTTCAGCAGCGCCAGCGCGATCGTGTACATGTACGGCACGCGCAGCAGCCGGTTGTAGCTCATCCCGACGCCGCGCAGCACGTCCAGCTCGGACGAGGTCGACAGCCGGCGGAACGCGAGCAGGATGCCGAGCATCAGCCCGATCGGGATGCCGAGCCCCAGATATTCGGGCAGCAGGTTGGCGAGCATCCGCCACACGACGCTGATCGGGCCGCCTTGCGTCGCGACGAAATTGAACAGCCCGAGCATGCGATCGAGCACGAACAGCATGACGGCGATCAGCAGCGTCGAAAATAGCGGCACCGCGATCAGCCGGGCCATGTAGCGGTCGATGGATTTCATGCGCGGGTTGGGCTCGGTATGCTGGGTCGCGCGGGTATAGGGGCGCACGCGCTAGGCGTCATCCTCAATCGCAACGCATCAATGAACGATCATTCCGCGGCGATCGGGTGGTTCGTCTCGCGGCGCTCCGCGGCCATCGCCGTCACGACCGCGCGCTCCAGCCCGTTGAGCGTGAAGGGTTTACGCAGCACCTCGTGTCCGCCGAACTGCGCGACGTTCACCTCGCCGGCAAACCCCGTAACGAACAGCACCGCGACGTGAGGATATAGCGGGGAGAGCGCCGCGATCATCTCCGGCCCGGTCTGGCGCGGCATCAGCACGTCGGAGATGATCAGCCCGATCCCCGGGTTCGCCGCCAATAGCGCGGGCGCCGCGAGCGGATCGTCGCACGCGATCGGATGATGGCCGATCTCCTCCAGCGCGCCGGTCGTCGCGGCCAGCACGCGCGGATCGTCCTCGACCACCAGGATCTGCAACCTCTCGGGCATCGTCGGCGCGATCGGCTCGACCATCGCGATCGGCACGGTCGGCAGGGGCGTTGCGACCAGCTCCGCGGCGCGCGGGAAATAGAGCGTCACGGTCGTCCCTTCGCCCGGCGCGGAGACGATGCCGACCTCGCCGTGCAACTGCTGGACCAGCGCGAAGATCTGGCTGAGCCCGAGCCCGGTACCCTTGCCGACGTCCTTTGTGGTGAAGAACGGCTCGAACACGCGCTCGGCGACGTCGGGCGCCATCCCGCAGCCGTCGTCGCCGACCATGATCGTGACGTAGTCGCCCGCCGCGCACCGTCCGACTTGGTCCGCCGCTAGCGTCGTCGCGCCGGTCGCGACAGTCAGCGTGCCGCGCCCGTTCATCGCGTCGCGCGCGTTGACCGCGAGGTTCAGAACCGCGTTCTCCAGCTGGACGCGGTCGGCGCGGACGCACCCGCCTGCCGCATCGTCGCGCACGATGACGGTGATCGCGTCCCCTAGCGTGCGGTCGAGCAGGTCCGACATCCCCGCGACCAGCGCGGCGGCGTCGATCGTCTCCGCCTTCAGCGAATCCTCGCGACTGAAGGCGAGCAGCCGGCGGGTCAGCGCCGCCGCGCGGTTCGCGCCCTCGGTCGCGCTGTCGATATGGCGACGGACGCTGGCCGGATCGCTCGCGAGGTTGCGCCGCGCGAGTTCCAGGCCGCCCAGCACCACCGCCAGCATGTTGTTGAAGTCATGCGCGATCCCGCCGGTCAGTTGTCCGACCGCCTCCATCTTCTGGATCTGGCGAAGCTTCGCCTCCTGCACGCGCAGTTCGGCGGTGGCGGCGGCGACCGCGGTGGTCAACTCGTCCGCGCGCTCGCGTTCGAGTTCTGCATCGGCCAGCGCGGTCGCCCG
Organism: Sphingomonas sp. PAMC26645; assembly: GCF_004795835.1. NCBI lineage: Bacteria > Pseudomonadati > Pseudomonadota > Alphaproteobacteria > Sphingomonadales > Sphingomonadaceae > Sphingomonas > Sphingomonas sp. PAMC26645. Next base: position 4,148,367 of record NZ_CP039249.1, on the reverse strand, counting down.
CTCGCCGACCGCGCGGATCGTGAACCAGCCGAGCAGGATCGCGCCCAGCACGATCAGCACGCCGAATATGGCCAGCACCCCCGCGACCCAGCTCGACCGCTCGACCGACCCCAAGGCCGCCGCCGTCCGGTCGTCGAGCAACGCGCGCTCGCGTGCAATCAGCGTGTCGAGCGTCGTGTTGATCTCGATGAGCGTCGGCGCCTTTCGCCCCTGGTAATAGCGTGCGAGCGCCTGGCCGTTCTTGCCGTAGCGCGTGTTGAGCGCGGTCAGCGACAACTCCAGCCCGCGCGCGTCATAGGCGGCGCGAAGGCGATCGACTCGCGGCTGCTGCTCGGGATTGTCGTTGGTGATCTGGTCGAGCCGGTCGATCTGCGTCCCCGCGAGCAGCCATTCGTCGAAATAGAGCTGCCCCAGCTGCTTGTCGCCGCTGATGACATAGCGCCCCAGCGACGCCTCCGATCGCGCGATCGTCCCGGACAGCGTCCGCGCGAGGATCATCACGTCATAGCTGTGCGCCTGAAGTTCGAGTGCCCGATCGCGCTGGCGATTGGCGTGGCCGAGCGTCACGATCAGCGCAATGAGCACTGCAGCACCGAGCAAGCCCATCACGACCAGCATGGCTATGCGCCATCTCGCCCCGCCCCCCTGGGCCGCAGTCTCGACCTCGTCTTGCGTCACGGCCGGCATCCTAACGCGTCGTTGCCCACACGCAATGACCTGGAATGCCGGTACCGATCGAACATTTCACGGATGTTTCCTCCCCCGCGGGGGGAGGAAACCGTCAGCCGATCACGCCGACGGCGCGGCCAGCGGTCTCGAACATGCCCAGGATCGTCGTGATCTGCTCGTCGGTATGTTCAGCGCACAGCGAACACCGCAGCAGGAACGTCCCCGCGGGCGTCGCGGGCGGGCGCGCCATGTTGACGTACAGCCCCCCCTCAAGCAGCGACTGCCAGATCGCGATCGCCTGTTCCTGGTCGGTCAGGATCACCGCGATGATCGCCGAGTCGGACGTCTCGGTGCCGAGCTTGAACCCCATCGCCTTCAGCCCGCCGTGCAGCCGACGCGCGTTCTTCCAGAGCTGCGCGCGCTTGTCGTGCGCGGTCATCAGCTTGCGGATCGAGGTCGCGGCGGTGGCGACCACCGACGGCGGCAGCGAGGCGGTGAAGATGTACGGACGGCAGGCGAACCGCACCATCTCGAACTTCGGGTGGTTCGACACGACGAACCCGCCGACCGTGCCGACCGACTTCGAGAAGGTGCCGACGACGAAATCGACCTCGTCGGTCAGCCCCATCTCCTCGTACACGCCGCGGCCATTGGGGCCGAAGAACCCCATCGAATGCGCCTCGTCGACCAGCACCATGCAGCCATGCTTCTTGGCGACCGCGACCATTTCCTTCAGCGGCGCGATGTCGCCAAGCATCGAATAGACGCCCTCCAGCACCACCAGCTTGCCGGCTTCCTTGGGCAGGCGACCGAGCCGCTTGTCGAGATCGGTGACGTCGTTGTGGCGGAAGCGGACGATCTCGGCGTTGCCTTGCTTGCAGCCGTCGTAGATCGACGCGTGGCTGTCGGCGTCAAGGATGACGTATTCGCCCTTGCCGGCGAGCGTCGAGATGATCCCGAGGTTCGCCATGTACCCGGTCGAGAACACGATCGCGCCGGTCATGTCGTAGAATTCGCGCAACGCCTGTTCGACGTCGATATGATCGTGGAACGTGCCGTTGAGCATCCGGCTGCCGTTGGTGCCCGACCCGAACGCGTCGAGCGCGTTTTTACCCGCCTGGATGACGTCGGGGTCGAACGTCATGCCCATGTAGTTGTACGTGCCGAGCAGGATCGTGTCCTTACCGCGGATCACCGCCTGCGTCGGCCCCTTCACCTCGTCCATCACGATCGCGAACGGATTGCGCACGCCGCTCGCGATCAGCGCCTCGCGCTCGGCGATCAGCGCGTCGAATTTCGACATGAGGTCGCGTTCGGGGGCGACCTCCGGAGCGTCGACGGGGAGGGCGTGGGCGGTGGTGGCGGCTTCGGTCATTCTAAGGATTCCATGAGGTTGGAATGTGTATCCCAACCGTTCGTCCCGAGTAGCCGTCGAGCTTGTCGAGATGGCGTATCGAAGGACATGTACCTCGATACGGGCTCTCGGCTACGCTCGATCCCTACTCGGCACGAACGGCAAGGGGGGTCAGGCCTTCAACTTCGCTACCGCGTCGACCAACTGGCCGACCGTCTCGATCTCGGCCTGCATGTTCATCGTGATGATGATGTCGAACTCGTCCTCGATCGCGGCGACGAAATCCATGACGGTCAGGCTGTCCCACTCCAGGTCGCCCTGGAACGTCGTCGCATCGGCGAGGGCGACGCCCTTCTTGTTGAACGGCTCGATCTGCGCGGTGACGGTGTCGTAGATCTGCTGGCGGTCGCTCATGATAATCCCTTCGGTGTCGCGGCACTCCTGACAGGGAATTGCGGCGGCTTTTCGGCGCTATAGCAGCCCGGCGGCGCGATACCACGCCGCGGTTTGCGCGAGCGCCTGCGGTGTCGCGACGGACGGCGTCCACAGCGCGGGCGGCGGCGGCTTGTGCGAGACCCAGTCGGGGTGGCAGAAATAGCTGACCCGGTCGCGTGTCAGTTTGGCCTTGCGTCGACGGACGAGTCGATCGGCGGCGGACGCGAGTTTCAGGAGCGCACGGGGTGTGGAGAACACCTTGACCGGCTTGCCCACGGCCACGCCGATCGCGCGCGCAAAGTCGCGGTTGTCCCAGCCGTTAGGCACGCCGTCGTCGGGCTCCATGATCGACGGCGCGTCGGCACTCTCGGCAAGCACCAGCAGCAGCGCGGTCAGGTCCTCGACGTACAGCAACGAGACGCGCGTGCCGGCCGGCGGCATCGGCAGATAGCCCGACCGCGCCGCCTTGAAGAGATCGAGGATATCAAGATCGCGCGGACCAAAGATCGCGGGCGGGCGGACGATCGTCCAGTCCAGCCCAGACGTCTGCACGCGCGTTTCCGCCTCGGCCTTCGACCAGCCATAGTTCGACAGCGTCGGCTCGCGCGCGGCAAGCGAAGAGACGTGGACGAACCGGCGGATGCCCGCGGCCCGCGTTGCCTGGAGGATGCCTTCGGTGCCGGCGACATTGCCCTCCGCAAAGCCCGCACGGTTGGCCGCGTTGACGACACCGGCAACGTGGATCACCACGTCCGCGCCTTCGACCAAGGTCGCGAGGCTCTTCGGCCGGTCCAGCGCACCTTCGATCCAGGTCACGCCGATGCGCTTTGCCTGCGGCTTCCGCGCGAGCGCACGGACGGTGTGCCCGGTCTCCAGCGCGTGGTCGATCAGGTGGCTGCCGACGAACCCGGTGCCGCCGGTGATCGCGAGAATCATGAGCCCATTCCCCAGGTGAACAAGGCTTGGCCGATCATACGAGCGCCAAATGATTGCGGTGCACCAGCGCAGACCGAGGCGCATAGCCAAGGATCGCGGCATGATCGTCGCTATGCCGACCAAGCAGGCGTGCGGTATCCGCCGCATCATATTCCGCAAGGCCCCGTGCGACAGTCCCGGCAGGCCCCTCGATCGTCACCAAATCACCGCGCGCGAAACCCCCGTCGATCCGAGTGGCCCCAGTCGCCAGCAAACTCCGCCCCCGTCCAAGCGCAGCCGCGGCTCCCGCATCGACATGGATCGCCCCCTTCGCGGTTAGCCCGCCCGCCAACCAAGCCTTTCGCGCAGACGCCGTCCGCTCGGCCGTAAAGATCGTATGGCGGGCAGGGGTGGACAGCGGATGCTCGATCCGCCCCGAAGCGATCGCCAGCGGAATGCCCGCACCCGTCGCGATCCGCGCCGCAGCAATCTTCGAGGCCATCCCACCCGAACCCATCCCCGAGCCCGACCCGTCATCCGCCATCCCCGCAACCGCATCGATCCGCGGCACGCTGGCGATATGAGTCGCGGATGGATCGGCATGCGGATTGGCGGTGTAGAGCCCGTCGACGTCGGACAGCAGGATCACCCCCTGCGCGCCGGCGGCCTGCGCGACGCGGGCAGCAAGGCGGTCATTGTCGCCGAACCGAATTTCCTCGGTCGCGACGCTGTCGTTCTCGTTGATGACCGGCACGACCTTGAGCGACAACAGCCGATTGAGCGTCGCGGCGGCGTTGAGATAGCGTCGCCGGTCTTCGAGATCGTCTAGCGTGACAAGAATCTGCGCGGCGTTCAGCCCTTGGGCAGCGAGGAGTTCGGCCCAGACCTGGCTAAGCGCAATCTGGCCGGTAGCGGCTGCGGCCTGCGCGTCTTCAAGACTTGCGCGGCCGCCCTTCGAAAGACCAAGCCGGCGTGCGCCCAAGGCAATCGCGCCGGACGACACGATAGCGACCTGCTGGCCTTCACCAGTCCGAGCGGCAATGTCGGCGACGAGACCGGTCAGCCACTCCCGCCGAACGCTCCCATCAGGGTCGACAAGTAACGCCGACCCGATCTTTACGATCAGCCGGGGGCAAGACGAAGGTGGAAACATCACGCATTCCCCTCCCGCTTGCGGGAGGGGTTAGGGGAGGGGCGGGCGTGACCTGTCGACAAGAAAGCCCTTCCCCGACCCCTCCCGCAAGCGGGAGGGGAGAAATCTGGAACCAACCCTCTCCCCGCAGGGGAGAGGGCTAAGACGACGCCTACAGCGGCGACCATGCGACCGGCACTTCGCCTTCTTCCAGTTCCTTCGCCGCGCCCGCCGCCGGCCCGATCGCCTCGATCAGCTGGTCCAGCACCGCCTCGATACCAGCACCACTCGCCCCCGAAATCGCCATAACCTCGGCACCGCTGGCTTCCGCCAGCTCCGCCGACAACGCCGCGATCAGTTCGGGATCGAGCATGTCGATCTTGTTCAGCGCGACGATCACCTTCTTGTCGGTGAGCCCCTCGCCGTAATTCTCCAGCTCGTCGCGCACGATCCGGTACGATTCGGCCACGTCACGGTCATTCGCATCGACCAGATGTAGCAGCACCCGGCACCGCTCGATATGCCCGAGGAACCGGTCGCCGATCCCGGCACCTTCGGCCGCTCCCTGGATCAGCCCCGGAATATCCGCGACCACGAACTCGCGCTGCTTGTGGCGCACCACGCCCAGTTGCGGCCGCGTCGTCGTGAAGGCGTATTCGCCGACCTTGGCCTGCGCGTTCGTCACCTGATTGATGAAGGTCGACTTGCCTGCATTCGGCAGCCCAACGAGGCCCGCATCGGCGAGCAGCTTCAGCCGCAGCCAGACCCACGCTTCGCCGAACGGCCAGCCGGTGCCGTGCTGGCGCGGGGTGCGGTTGGTCGAGGTCTTGTAGCTCGCGTTACCGCGCCCGCCATCGCCGCCGCGGAACAGCACTTCGCGCTGGCCAACTTCGGTGAAGTCGATCAGCACCTCTTCCTTGTCCTCCGACAGCACCTGCGTGCCGAGCGGAACGCGGATCACGAGGTCCTTGCCGCCCGCGCCGGTGCGGTTCGAACCCGACCCGCCCGAGCCACGCGGCGCGCGGAAATGCTGGGTGTAGCGGAAGTCGATCAGCGTGTTCAGGCCGGCGATGCATTCGAACACGATGTCGCCGCCTTTGCCGCCATTGCCGCCATCGGGGCCGCCATATTCGATATATTTCTCGCGGCGGAAGCTGACGGCACCGGGGCCGCCCTCGCCCGAACGTACGTAGATCTTGGCTTGGTCTAGAAAATGCATCGCCGCCCCATAGCGAAATTGGCGAAAATCTCCACCCTCTGCGATTCGCCTCGCGATTCGAGCCCAGATCCGGTGTGCTCAGCAGCGGGCAGGGGCGGCGGCGTCCTTGCTGGCGAGCAGCGCGTCGAGCGCCAGTTCGCGTGCCTTGCCGACCGGGAGGCCGAGCGCGCGCGCCATCGGTGCCCCCATCAGCGCATCGCCGAGCGCCATCAGCACCAGAGTCAGCGTCTGTTCCTGGATCGGTTGGTCGCCGGGCATGTCACCCTCCGCCAGTTCGTCGACGAGATCGTGGATCGCGGTCAGGATCGGGTCGAGCGCGTTGGTATTGCCCGACAGGATCATCCAGCTCGCCAGCGCACCCGCGCCGCCCTTGCCGAACGCGTCGAAGGTCATCTCCACCACCTCACGCGGGTCAAGTTCGCCTGCCCGCACGCGCAGCACCGCTGCACCTATAGTGCCGACGATATCCGCCGCCATTCGCGTGATCAGCGCGGTATGCAGCGCCTCGGCCGAGCCGAAATGGTGGAGCAGGTTGGCGTGCGTCCGCCCGACGCGGCCTGCTACGGCCTTCAGCGTGACGGCACTGGGGCCGCTCTCCACGAGCAGGGCCCGCGCGGCCTCGACGGCGGCTTCACGCGATTCGGTGGGGGAGAGGCGCTTGCGCGGTGTTGACGTCACGGACCGGGAAACCTATTTACATCAATGTAAGTAACGAGTGTTCATTCCTGTTTGGAGGTTTCCGTGGCGAAAGCAACCACGCCTGCCGATCTGACGATCACCCCGCGCGACCGCCGCTTCGGCCGCGGTGCCGCGATTCGCCGCTGGTGGCTGAACGACGATGCCGTCGCGACGGCGTTCTACAACGCGCTGTCGGTGACGTTTCCGAAGGGCGAGGGCTATTTCGTCGACAGCGTCCGGAAGTTTCGCGAGGGCACGCCGCCGAAACTCCACGCCGAAATCAACGCCTTCATCAAGCAGGAGGTGATCCACACGCGCGAGCACGTCGCGTTCAACCGCCACGTCACCGACCAAGGGTACGATGTCGCGCCGCTGATCGTGGATGTCGACTCGGCACTCGCGCTGACCAAGGGGCGCCCGGAGATCGCGAGCCTCGCCGCCACCACCGCACTCGAACATTTCACCGCGATGCTGGCGCACGAACTGATCGCCAACCCGAAGCATCTCGCGGGCGGTGATCAGCAGGCGGCGGCGCTCTGGCTGTGGCATGCCGCCGAGGAGATCGAGCACAAGGGTGTAGCGTACGATACGTGGCTGCATGCGACGCGCGACTGGCCACGCTTCACGCGCTGGCGGTTAAAGTCGCTGGTGATGCTGATCACGACGTGGCGCTTCTTCACCGGGCGCGCACGGGGGATGGCGGAACTGCTGCGGCAGGACGGGCTGACCGGGCCGAAGGTATGGGCGCGGATGGCGTGGTACGCGTTCGGCAACCCGGGGATGGCGCGGAAGATCGCCGGCGTCTGGGCCTCGTATTTCCTGCCGGGCTTCCACCCGTGGAAGCATGACGATCGCGCGCTGATTGGGCTGGCGGAGAGCGAGTATGAGGCGGCAGTGCTTCCGGTTGCGAAGCGGGTTGTGGCCGTGGCCTGAGTATCGGACTCCAGGCCTCCCTCTTACGTCCTAGTTCTCCCGCGAAGGCGGGAGCCCAGGATACCAAACGCCACCGCCCGCGATCCCTGGACCCCCGCCTTCGCGGGGGAACAGCTAGTGCTAGAGTAGCAACTCACCTGAACTGAGGCACCACCCAGGCGAAGGCCGGGGCCCAATTGGGGAGCGTTGCTAACGGAGTACATCGCTCCGTTACTGCGACCTTTCCAATTGGGCCCCGGCCTTCGCCGGGGTGGTGTGCGATCGTACGGCGACGGTCCTGCGAATCACGCCGCCAACGGCATCGGCGCACATCGATCGTCATCCAGATCCAGCTCGAACATCACCGCAGGAGCCTCACCCCCACGCCCATGCAAATTCCGCGGCTCGACCCGCCCCGTAGGCCGAAACCCGAGCTTCGCCAGCACGCGCCCCGACGCCGGGTTGTCGACGAAATGAAAAGCATCCAGCCGGTGCAGGCCCAGCGCATGCCGGGCCATCGCCACCACTGCCTCGCCAGCCTCGGTCGCATAGCCGCGGCCCCACGCGTCCGGCGCCAGCCAATAGCCGAGTTCATGCCCCGCGTCCGCCGCACGGATACCGATCCCGCCGACGAGTCGCGGCGCACCCGCCTCCATCGTCTCGATCATGAAATGTGGGTCGTGCGGCCCACGTGGCTGCGCCAGGAACGCCTCGGCATCGCCCAGCGCATAAGGCCAAGGCGCACGCGCCAGCTTGGCGACCACCGACTCATGGCCGATCGCCCGCGCCAATGCAGGCGCATCTTCCGGCCAACCTGGCCGCAATGTCAGTCTCTTGGTGCGCGCGAACACGGCTCTCTCCTATCGCGTCATTGGCTACGCGCATGCCACGTCGGGATGACGGGACCGCGACAGCCGCGTGGAGGGAGCAATAAAAAAGGGAGCCGGGGTGACCCGTCTCCCTTGTTCAGGTTCGCTTTCGCGACCCGGGTCACCCTGGTGGGCAACCCGGATGGTTACCCGATGTTATTCGGCGGCTGCTGCCATGTCGGCAGTGTCGTTCGCTGCCAGCTCGACCGAGCAGAACTTGCGCCCGAGTTTGCCCTGGCTGAACACGACGCGGCCATCGACCAGCGCGAACAGCGTATGGTCGGTACCGATGCCGACGTTCGTGCCGGGATAGAACTTCGTCCCGCGCTGACGCACGAGAATGTTGCCGGCGACGCACGCCTGGCCACCGAACTTCTTCACGCCGAGGCGACGACCGGCCGAATCGCGACCGTTGCGCGAAGAGCCGCCTGCTTTCTTATGTGCCATCTGAAGCTACTCCTTATGCCTGAGCGGCCGGGGCATCAGCCTCGGTCTGCTTGGCGGTCTGGCCACCCACGGACACGATCTTCAGGATCGTGTGCTGCTGGCGATGGCCGTTCTTACGACGATAGTTATGACGACGACGCTTCTTGAAGACGATGACCTTGTCCGCCTTCGCCTGCGCGATGATCTCTGCAGCGACGACGAAGCCCTCGACGGACCGCAGCTCGGAGCCTTCGCCCGCCAGCAGAACGTCACCCAGCGTCACCGACGCACCTGCATCGCCCTCGATCTTCTCGATGACGATCTTATCTCCGGCGGCGACGCGATACTGCTTGCCGCCCGTGCGCACGACTGCGAACATGGCCCTTGTCACTTTCCAAATACGTGTATCCCACGAACGCAGGGTCCGCCGGAAGAAGCCGGGCAGCTAAGCGAGGGTAGGAGAGTTGTCAACCGCGAAGGGGCGGGAAAGAGGGGCGCGCGTAGGGTCGTCCACCACAGCTGCACAAGATTTTCCCCGCGAAGGCGGGGCCCAGACTGGCCCCCCGTCTTCGCGGGAGAACAAACTTCACTGGATCAAAGTGATTCGCCCTTAGTGCCGATGAACCTGCCGCAGCGCGTACCGACCATCCGCATAGTCACTGAACAGCCCGTCGATCGCCGGATGGTCGACCGGTTCGTCGCTGTCGTCCGGCACCAGGTTCTGCTGGCTCACATAGGCGACGTAGCTCGACTCCATGTTCTCCGCGAGCAGGTGGTAGAACGGCTGGTCCTTGCGCGGACGAATGTCCTCGGGAATCGCCGCATACCATTCGTCGCTGTTCGCGAACACGGGATCCACATCGAATATCACCCCGCGAAAATCGAACAGCCGGTGCCGCACGACGTCGCCGATCGAGAAATTCGCGTGCGAGATCGGCGGTGCGACCACCTCGGCGGGCACGATTGGGCGGGTGATGTCGTGAGCGATACTGTCGTGTCGGGGCATATCGGCCAATTTAGGGTTTGTTTTGCGCCGCACAAGGAAAACGCGTCGAGCGGTGCCCGGAGCGCTCAAAACCCTCTTGCATCGCTGGGGCCCTTTCATTAGAGGCCGCGCTTCGACCGATCGGAGGCGCTGTTCGCAGAGCTTCGGATGACCTGCGGAGAGGTGGCAGAGTGGTCGAACGTACCGCACTCGAAATGCGGCGTACCCGCGAGGGTACCGTGGGTTCGAATCCCACCCTCTCCGCCATTTATTTCCTACAGCATCGAATATCCGCCGCCAGGCGCACCGCCATTGCGCGGTCTCGCGTGCATACGGCGATGGCAATGCCCTCCGTCGCGGCCTAGACGATAGCGGGTACGACCGCCGCCGCGTCGTCGAGAAGGATGCTGCACCAAGCCTATGATATCGACCGACCAGGCACTGGCAGACCTTGGCTGGACTGCGCATTTCGCGGACCAGCTTGCCGAAGACGAGCAGCAATATTGCCACCCTGTCCGCGTGATGGCGGTGCACCGCGGCAAGATCGCGGTGTCCGGCGCCAAATCGGACGGTTTCGTCTCGCCCTATATCGCAGGCGCGCAGCCCGAGGACGATCACCCGACGGTCGGCGACTGGCTGCTGATCGACGATCGCACGCAGGAGGCGACGCGGGTCCTTCGGCGCATGAACCTGTTCAAGCGACGCTCGCCGGCCGATCCGCGGAAGGATCAGATGATCGCGGCCAATGTCGACACCGTCTTCATCGTCGCATCGTGCAACCAGGATTTCAGCATCGCCCGGCTCGAGCGCTATCTCGTGCTGGCGCGCGAGGTGGGGGTGCCCCCGGTCGTCGTCCTCACCAAGGCTGACTTGACCGACACGCCCGAGGAGTTTGCCGCCGCCGCGCGCGCGATCGAGCCGGGATTGCTGGTCGAAACGGTGGACGGGCGCGACCGGGCCGACGTCAAGCGGTTGGCGGCGTGGTGTGGGCCCGGCAAGACCGTCGCGTTCCTCGGCTCGTCCGGCGTCGGCAAATCCACGCTCGTCAACGCTTTGCGGGGATCGGACAGCATCGGAACGCAGGCGGTGCGGGTCAAGGACGGTACCGGCCGTCACACGACGACGGTGCGCGAGATGCACCGGCTCGACCAGGGCGGCTGGCTGCTCGACCTGCCCGGTATGCGCGAACTGCAATTGTCGGAGGCCGCGACCGGGCTGGCCGAGGTGTTCGACGATATCGCGCTGCTCGCGCAGGAATGCCGCTTTGCCGATTGTTCGCACGGCGTCGAGCCGGGATGCGCGATCCAGGCGGCGATCACTGCGGGGACGCTGGCACCTGACCGCTTCGAACGCTGGCGCAAGCTCAACGCGGAGGAAAACGGCGCCGCGTCACGGCTGACGAAGCGCCGGACGCGGTAACGCAGGCGCCGCGCCGCGACGTTTTCAAGGGATCGGACGCGGTAGAGCATCAGACCGCAGCGTCTCGACTGTATTGTCGAGGCGGCCGCGACAGCAGCTCAAGATCTGATCAAGTATAGATCGCTGCGGTGAACTATGCCGGACAAGCAAACGCCCGGACCGTCGCCGATCCGGGCGCCTGCGTGACGATCGCTCGTCAGCCCCCATTTTTTTGCTCTCGCATCTCGTCTTGCGACGGAGCGGAAAAGCAGTCCCCGAACCACGGCCGTTGCCTGTGTCTCAGCGAGTTTGTTGCTAGTTATGTCCGTGGATTTTGTCACGGTCTTTGCGCGGGGCGGCTCACGATTGAACTGCGCCTGTGGCGATTACGCAACAGACCAATCTAGACACTTCCGGATCGGGACTGACCCGGCCCTGCACGAGGGGGGCGTCGCACGCCGGGCACACCGCCACGCGCCGGCCTCAGAACCGGCCCGACAGTTGCCTCGCAACGGGCCGCGTCCTAGAGCCGCTGCACTCTATCCCTAACGATCGAACCTGGCCGCCCATGATCCTGTCCCGCTACGAACGGATGATAGCCCGCCGCTATCTGCTGCCGGGCAAGGGCGAGGCGTTCATCTTCCTCGTCGCCTCTATCAGTCTGGTCGCGGTCATGCTCGGCGTCGCCGCGCTGGTGATCGTGATGAGCGTCATGAACGGCTTCCGCGCCGAGTTGTTCGACAAGATCGTCGGGCTCAACGGGCATGCGGTGGTGCAGGGCGTCGGCAACCGGCTCCCCGACTGGCGCGAGATCGTCGCGCAGGCGCAGAAGACGCCGGGCGTCACCAGCGCGCTGCCACTGATCGAGCAGCCGCTCGCCGCCACCTATAACGGCCGTGCCGAGGCGGTGCTGGTGCGCGGCATGCGCGTCGAGGACATCCGCCGCAATTCGACGATCAGCAACAAGGTGATCATGGGCTCGCTCCAGTCGATTACGCAGGGCAGCGGCCGGATCGCGATCGGCTCACGCCTCGCCGAATCGCTCGGGGCGCAGGTCGGCTCGGAAATCTCGCTGTTCAGCCCGCAAGGCCAGACGACGCCGTTCGGCACCGTGCCGCGGATCGTCAGCTACACGGTCGGCGCGATCTTCGAGATCGGCGTCTATGATTACGACAAGGCGTACATCATCATGCCGATCGAGGACGCGCAGACGCTGCTCCTGATGGGCGACGCGGCCGGCATGGTCGAGCTGAAGACGGTCGATGCGGACCGCGTCGGCGAGATCCTCAAGCCGCTCGCCGACAAGATCGGTGGCAACGCGGTGATCGCCGACTGGCGGACGATGAACGCGCAGCTGTTCGAGGCACTGGCGGTCGAGCGCGTCGCGATGTTCACCGTGCTGTCGATCATCATCCTGGTCGCGGTGTTCAACATCCTCTCGTCGCTGATCATGCTGGTCCGCGCCAAGACCCGCGACATCGCGATCCTGCGAACGATGGGCGCGACGCGTGGCTCGATGATGCGGATCTTCATCGTCGTCGGCACCACCATCGGCGCGCTCGGGACGGTCGCGGGCCTCGTGCTCGGCTTCATCTTCCTGTTCTACCGACAGGGCGTCGTGAACTTCGTCCAGCTCCTCACCGGCCAGAACCTGTGGGATCCGTCGATCCGCTATCTGACCGAACTCCCATCGAAGACCGACCCCGTCGAGATCGTCGTGATCGCGCTGATGGCGCTCGTTTTCAGCTTCCTCGCGACGCTCTATCCGGCCTGGAAAGCGGCGAGTACCGACCCCGTGCAGGTGCTGCGTTATGAATGAAGGCCTCAAAATCGATCGTCAGATCGAGAAGTTCGACGATTACGTCCTCCAGACCAGCGGGCTGACCAAGAGCTTCACGCAGGGCGGCGCGACGATCGACGTCCTGCGCGGTGTCGACCTCGCGATCGCACCGGGCGAGATCGTCGCGCTGCTCGGGCCATCGGGCTCGGGCAAGTCGACGCTGTTGCAAGCCGTCGGCCTGCTCGAGGGCGGCTTCCAGGGATCGATCAGGATCGCCGGCACCGAGGCGGCCAAGCTCAACGCGCATGAGCGGACGGTCGTACGCCGCGACAGCCTCGGCTTCGTCTACCAGTTCCATCACCTGCTGCCGGACTTCAATGCGACCGAGAACGTCGTCCTCCCACAGCTCGTCCACGGCGCGACGCGGGCCGAGGCGGACGCGCGAGCGGCGGAATTGTTGACCCAACTCGGCCTCGGCCACCGCCTGACGCACCGCCCGAGCCAGCTCTCCGGCGGCGAGCAGCAACGCGTCGCAGTCGCCCGCGCGCTCGCCAACAAGCCCGCGCTGGTGCTGGCGGACGAGCCGACCGGCAACCTCGACGAACACACCGCCGACATCGTCTTCGCCGAGTTCATCCGCTTGGTCCGCGAACAGGGCACTGCCGCCGTGGTCGCGACGCACAACGAGCGGCTCGCGGCCCGCATGGACCGCGTGCTGCGGCTGCACGAGGGACGGCTGGCGTGAGCTGGGGCGAGACGCCGACGCTCACCGGGCGTCACGTCACGCTCCGCCCGCTCGTCGCCGATGACATGGACGCGCTGGTCGCGGCGGCGTCGGCGGACAATTTGTGGGACACTTTCTACGCCAACGTCGCGATGATGAAGGCTCCGGATCGCTGGCTCGCCGCGGCGTTGCGCGAGGAAGACTTTGGGCGGGCGCGACTGTTTGCGGTGGTGGCTGGCGGGACCGTCGTCGGCACCACGCGGTTCATGCGGATGAACGAGGCGAACAAGCGGCTCGAGATCGGCGGCACCTTCTACGCGAAGGCGGTCCAGCGCACCGGCGTCAACACCGAAGCCAAGCTGATGTTGCTGACCCACGCGTTCGACGTCCTCGACTGCGAATGCGTCCAGATCCGGACCGACTCACTCAACAAGAACTCCCAGCGCGCGATCGAACGCCTCGGTGCCAGGCGCGACGGCGTGCTGCGCGGGCACCAGGTCATGGCGGACGGCCGCTTGCGCGACACCGTCGTCTACAGCATCCTCCGCCACGAATGGCCCGGCGTGCGTCAGAACCTGACGTATCTGCTTGCGCGACACCCCGCCTGACTGGAGAACCGCCCATGACAGCGATCACCGACTTCACCGTAAAGACCGCCGACGGGACCACGGCTTCGCTCGAACCCTATCATGGCAAGGTGCTACTGATCGTAAACACTGCGTCGAAATGCGGCTTCACCCCCCAATATGACGGACTCGAAGCACTCCATCGCGATTATTCCGATCGGGGTTTCGAAGTGCTCGCGTTCCCCTGCAACCAGTTCGGCGGGCAGGAGCCGGGCGACGCAGCCGAGATCGCCAACTTTTGCACGCTGACCTACGACGTGACGTTCCCGGTCTTCGCGAAGGTAGACGTCAACGGCTCGGACGCGGACCCGCTGTTCGAGCGCTTGAAGTCGGATGCACCGGGCGTGCTCGGGTCGAAAGCGATCAAGTGGAACTTCACCAAGTTCCTCATCGGGCGCGATGGGGAGGTCGTGGATCGCTACGCCCCAACGACCAAGCCCGAGGACATCCGCAAGGATATCGATAAGCTGCTGTAGATTTCGGCTGCCACCCGTCACGTCTGCTACCACCCCGGCGAAGGCCGGGGCCCAATTGGGGGAAGGCAGTGAAGACCGCTACGCTCCGTTACTGCAACCTCTCCAATTGGGCCCCGGCCTTCGCCGGGGTGGTGCTTGAGGAGGTAAGCTGGCGTATCCCAAAACAAGCTTGTTCCCCCGCGAAGGCGGGGGCCCAGACTGGACTCCCGCCTTCGCGGGAGAACAATCCGTTCGCGGGGAAAGTCAGGCGGTCACCGAGAAAGCCGGCGCCCCCTTCTTATGCGCCAACGCCGAAGCAACCGAGGTCACCCCACCAAACAAGAAGCTGATCCCCAAAACATACCCCGGCAACGTCAACGCCGACCAAGGCAGCGTAGCCAACACGATCACCGCCAGCAGTATATTCACCACCCCCAGCGCGATCATCAGCCCCTTGCCACGCTGAAACCGCGCCCCGAGCCCGATCTCCAGCGCCCCACGCACACCCAGCCAAACCGCAATCAACAACGTCAGCGATATGGCCCCCGTCGCAGGCTCGAACGCCATGATCAGCCCGATCACCAGCGACACCAGCCCGAACCCGATCGCATAGCCGCGCCCCTCATGCCCCTTGCCGGCAAACCCCGACACGATCGACACGATCCCGGCCGCAATCAAGAACGCCCCGATGACCAAAGTCGCGGCATAGGTCGCGGAAAACGGTGACGCGAACGCCATCACCCCCAGCACCACCGACAACACGCCATAGGCCAGGATCCACCCCCAGCCGGCACCCGCACGAGGCGTACCCGCAGCCGTGGTTTCAGTATCGGCAAAGTGCCCGCGTGGATCGGTCATGTAGAATGCTCCCAGAAGTCCCCGCCGCAACGGCTCGTCGTGTCCTCAGTTCCGATCGGACTCATCCCGGCTGGTCGAATCACGCCGCAGCGCCTACCTCCGGTCGATGCATTCCGGTTACGTCCCCCTCCGCGTTTTCTCCTGCTACACCATGCTCGATGGCGCCATCGATCCGAAAGCGATCGCCAAGCAGGCGCGCGCATTGGGCTTCCCCGCCGCCGCGCTGACCGATCGCAACGGGCTCTACGCGGCGATGGCGTATTCGGACGCCGCCAAGAAGGACGGCGTCCAGCCGATCATCGGCGTCATGCTCGGCGTCGGTCGCCCCGACATGCCCGATGGCGTCGCGACGCAGTTCGACTGGCTCGCGCTCTACGCGCAGAACATGACCGGCTACGACAATTTGTGCGCGCTCGTCTCGATGGCGCATCTCGACCGCCCGATCGAGATGCCCGCGCATGTCGATTTCGCCGCGCTCGAACGCCACACCGACGGACTGATCGCGCTGACCGCAGGCGGCGAAGGCGGTCTCGCCCGGCTGTTCGCGGAAGGGCAACCCGACCGCGCCCGCGCCTATCTCGACCGCCTCCAAGGCCTGTTCGGCGACCGCCTCTACATCGAACTCTCCCGCCGCAACGACGCGATCGAGACGGCGGCCGAAACCGACCTCATCGACATCGCCTATGAGCGCAACCTGCCGCTGGTCGCGACCAACCCGTGCTGCTTCACCGAGAGCGCGTTCGGCGATGCACACGACGCCATGCTCTGCATCGCGCACTCGACCTATGTCGAGACCGAGGACCGCATCCGCAGCTGCCCCGAAGCCTGGATGAAGCCCGCGCCGGTGATGCACGAGATGTTCGCCGACCTGCCCGAGGCGATCGCCAACACGCTGGTCGTCGCACAGCGCTGCGCGGTGATGGCACCGTATCGGAAGCCGATCCTCCCCAGCCTCGCCGGCGATATCGAGGGCGAGGCCAAGCTGCTCCGCGACGACGCCGAAGCCGGACTCGAAGCGCGCCTCGCCCGCATCACCGAACTCCACGGCGAAGGCGAAGACGGCTGGCGCGACGTGTACCGCAAGCGGCTCGCGTTCGAGGTCGACGTGATCGTCCAGATGGGCTTCCCCGGATACTTCCTGATCGTCGCCGACTTCATCAAATGGGCGAAGGATCATGACATCCCGGTCGGCCCAGGTCGTGGTTCGGGCGCCGGCTCGGTCGTCGCCTGGTCGCTGACGATCACGGACTTGGACCCGATCAAGCTCGGTTTGCTGTTCGAGCGCTTCCTGAATCCGGAACGCGTGTCGATGCCCGATTTCGATATCGATTTCTGTGAAACCAGACGTGTCGAAGTAATCCGCTACGTTCAGGAGAAATACGGCCGCGATCAGGTCGCGCAGATCATCACCTTCGGAAAGCTGAAGGCGCGCGCGGTGCTCAAGGACACCGGCCGCGTGCTGCAGATGAGCTACGGCCAGATCGATCGCCTCGCGAAACTGGTTCCGAACCACCCGACCGACCCCTGGACGCTCGAGCGCGCACTCAACGGCGTCGGCGAGCTCGCGAAGGAATACGCCAACGACAACGGCGTCCGGAAGCTGCTCGACCTGGCGATGAAGCTGGAAGGCCTGCCCCGCCACTCCTCCACCCACGCCGCCGGCGTGGTGATCGGCGACCGCCCGCTCGCACAACTCGTGCCCCTGTACCGTGACCCTCGGTCCGACATGCCCGTCACGCAGTTCGACATGAAATATGTCGAGGGCGCCGGCCTCGTGAAGTTCGATTTCCTCGGGCTTAAGACGCTGTCGGTGTTGCAGAAGGCGGTGCAGCTGCTCGCCAAGCGCGGCGTCACGGTAGATCTCGACGCACTCGAATGGGACGACACCGGCGTCTACGCGCTCCTGCAAAAGGGCGACACCGTCGGCGTGTTCCAGCTCGAGTCGGAGGGCATGCGCCGCACGCTGTCCGCCGTGCGCCCGTCCAATTTTGGCGACATCATCGCGCTCGTGTCGCTCTATCGACCGGGCCCGATGGACAACATTCCGTCGTTCGGCCGTCGGAAGAACGGCACCGAGGCGATCGACTACCCGCACCCGCTGCTCGAACCGATCCTGTCGGAGACCTACGGGATCTTCGTCTACCAGGAGCAGGTCATGCAGGCCGCGCAGGTGCTGGCCGGCTTCTCGCTCGGCGGCGCCGATCTGCTACGCCGCGCAATGGGCAAGAAGGTGAAGGCCGAGATGGACGCGCAGCGCGCGGGCTTCGTCGAGGGGTGTCTCACCGTCAACGGCATCAAGAAGGCCGAGGCCAACGCGCTGTTCGACTTGATCGACAAGTTCGCCGGCTATGGCTTCAACAAGAGCCACGCCGCCGCTTATGCGTTGCTCGCGTACCAGACCGCCTGGCTGAAGGCGCACCACCCGCACGAATTTTTCGCGGCGTCGATGTGCTACGACCTCCACCAGACCGACAAGCTCGCGATCTTCACCGACGACATGCGCCGTCTCGGGATCACCGCGCTGCCGCCCTGCATCAACGCGAGCCAGGCCGAGTTCGATGTCGAGGTTCTGCCGGACCTCAAGGAGAACAACCTCGCCGTCCGCTACGCCCTCGGTGCACTGAAATCGGTCGGCGAGGGTGCGATGGAGAAGCTCATCGTCGAGCGCGTCCAGAACGGTCCGTTCGCCGGTCTCGACGATCTCGCCAAGCGAGTCGACCCGCGCCTGCTCAACAAGCGCCAGCTCGAAACGCTCGCCGCCGCCGGCGCATTCGACGGCCTCGACCAGAACCGCGCCGGCATCCACGCCACCGCCGAGACGATCCTCGCGATTGCCGCGCGCACGCACGAACAGAAGACCAGCGGGCAGGGCGGCCTGTTCGGTGACGCCGAGCCCGCAGGCGACGCGATCAAGCTTCCCCCCTCGGTCCGCTGGACGCTCAGCCAGCGCATGGACCAGGAGAAGGAAGCGTTCGGCTTCTATTTCTCCGCGCACCCGGTCGACCGCCATCGTCACATCGCGGTCAGCCACGGTGCCCGCGCCTACACCGCGCTGTCCGAGCTCAACATCCCCGACGACGGCAGCCGCGCCGGCGCGACGATGGCCGTGCTGGTCGAGGACGCGCGCTATCGCACGTCCGCGCGCGGCAAGCGCTTCATGATGGCGCAATGCTCCGACGCCAGCGGCCAGTTCATGGCGACCTGCTTCGACGAACAGGTCTCGCGCGATCTCGAAGAGGCGGCAAAGGCCGGCGGCTGCGGCCTCATCACCGTAGAACTCGATCGCAAGCCCGGCGAGGACACGCCGCGCGTCAGCATCAAGCGCATCCAGCCGTTCGAGGGCCTCGCCAACCTCGCGCGCTTCCAGGTGGTCGTGACGATCTCCGACATGACCGCGTTCGCCGGCCTCGCCTCACTGCTTGCCGAGCATCGCGGCGCGCGCGGCGAGGTTCGCGTCCGCGCGCAACTGCCCGATGGCGAGGTCTGCATCCTGCTGGGTCGCGACTTCCTGCTCGACGGAGAGCTTGTCGAGCACATCGAGTCGTTGCACGGTGTCGCAAAGGTGGAGATGAAGACCTCGGAAACGAGGCTTGCTCTGGTCGGATAACAGCTTGGGAGAGCGCAAAAATGCTGGGTGGAATGCAGGATTTCGAGCTTCGTGTTCCCCGCCTGATCGACCACGCGGCCCGCGAACACGGGCGCCGGGAACTCGTCAGCTACTGGGCCGACGGTCGCGAGACGCGCACCAACTGGGCCGGCATCTCCCGCGACGCCCGCAAACTGGCTCAAGCGCTCGAAAAGCTGGGCGTAGCGCCCGGTGACCGGGTCGCGACGCTGGCGATGAACCACGCGCACCACCTCGTCGCCTGGTACGGCACGATCGGCATGGGCGGCGTGATCCACACGATCAACCCGCGCCTTTTCGACGAACAGCTCGTCTACATCGCCAACCACGCCGAAGACCGCGTGATGCTTTACGACAAGGCGTTCCAGCCGCTTGTCGATCGCCTGCGCGGGCAATGGGGCAGCATCCGCCACTATATCTGCTTCGACGATCTCGGTCCGGACGGCTTCCAGGCGATGCTCGACGCCGAGGACGGCGATTACGAGTGGGTGGAAGGCCCCGAGCGCGAGCCGTGCATGCTCTGCTATACCAGCGGCACCACCGGCAATCCAAAGGGCGTGCTCTACACGCACCGCTCGACGCTGATCCACGCGATGGCCGAGGTCGCGCCGTGGGTGTTCGATCTGTCGCCCAACGCGGTCGTGCTGCCGGTCGTCCCGATGTTCCACGCCGCCGCCTGGGGCCTGCCGTTCGCCTGCGCGCTGTCGGGCGCTAAAGTCGTCTATTCCGCGGTGAACGATCCCGCCGTGCTGTGCCGGCTGATGAACGACGAGAAGGTCACGCATTCCGCTGGCGTGCCGACCGTCTGGCTGGCCATGTTCGGCCACATGGACGCATCCGGCGACGCTCCGCGCCACCTCAAACAGGTAACGATCGGCGGCTCGGCAGCCCCGCGCGCGATGATCGAACGGATCATGGGCATGGGCGCGACCGTCAAGCACCTCTGGGGCATGACCGAGACCTCCCCGATCGGCACCGCGGGCTTCAATCCGCCGCACTGGCACGACATGAGCCATGACGAAAAGCTCGACCTCGTCGGCAAGCAGGGAAGCGTCCCCTTCGGCATAGAACTCCGCATCATCGACGACGAAGGCACTGTGCTAGCCCGCGACGGCAAGGTCGCCGGCAGGTTGCAGGTCCGCGGCCCATGGGTGGTCCAACGCTATTTCGGCGCCGACGAGGACGCGGTCGACGCGGACGGCTGGTTCGACACCGGCGACGTCGCAATGCTCCACGCGGACGGCACGATGCAGATCACCGACCGCTCGAAGGATGTCATCAAGTCCGGCGGCGAATGGATCAGTTCGGTCGACCTGGAGAACGCGGCCGTCGGCTGTCCGGGCGTCGCGGAGGCGGCCGCAATCGGCATCCACCATCCAAAATGGGACGAGCGCCCATTATTGCTGGTAGTCCGCAAGCCCGGCAGCGCGGTCACCGAACAGGCGATCCTCGATCACCTGGCCAAGCACGTCGCCAAATGGTGGCTCCCCGACGCGATCGTCTTCGTCGAAGACCTGCCGCACACCGCGACGGGCAAACTGCTCAAGACCGCGCTCCGCGAACGCTTCAAGGATTTTGCGCTAGCCGCCGCCTGATCAATCCGCTCAGGCCCGTTCAAGGCCGACGCCTCGTGCGATACTATGCCGCGCGGGGCGTCCGCTTGGCTTTTCTGATCCGCGGCTCGATGATCATGTCCGCCGCCGCCTTGATCTCCTGCCGAAGCTCGTCGCGCTTCTCGTGGATCGACGCGATGACGGGGCCCATCGCCACGCCGAGATCGACCAGCACCGCCTCCGCCAACTGCAACGAACTCTCCAACGTCTCCGGCACTGCATCGGTCACACCCGCACGGTACAGTTCGGCCGCATGCGCCGTATCGCGCGCGCGCGCGACGATCGGCAGGTCCGGCGCCAAAGCTCGCACTCGCCGCGCCAGGCGCACCGTCAGCACCGGGTCGTCCATCGTCAGGATCAACGCCTTGGCGGTATGCAGCTTCAATCGTTCGACCAGTTCGGGGCGGGCGACGTCGCCAAACAATACCGGGTGGCCCAGCATGCGGGCCTCTTCCACCGAGTCGATATCCGCCTCGACGGCGACGTATTTCTGCCCGTGGACGGCCAGCATGTCGGCGACCATGCGGCCGACCCGGCCGAAGCCGATGACGACCGTGCCGGGGCCATCATCATCGATCTCGATATCGCCAGCATCGGCCGTCGAGCGGCTTTCGAGCTGGCGCGAGACGGTGCGGCCGAGCTTGGCCAGCAATGGGGTGATCGTCAGGCCGATCGCCGTAACGGTCTGCCAGAAGGACGCCGTCGAAGGGAGGATCAGCTGCGCCTGCGCCGCCGTGGCGAGTACGATCAGCGTGGTCTCCGACGGGCTTCCCATCAGCAGGCCCGTTTCGGCCGCGACCCCGCGCCGCGAATTGGCGACGCGCAGGAACAGGAACGTGACGATCGCCTTGGTCGCAACCACGCCGCTCACCGCGAGCAGCAGCGAAGGCCAGTTCTGCCCGATCAGGCGCAGGTCCAGGCTCATGCCCACGGTAATCAGGAATACGCCAAGCGCGAGGCCCTTGAACGGCGCGGTGATGACCTCGACCTCGCTGTGATACTCGGTTTCCGCGATCAACAGCCCGGCCAGCAGCGCCCCAACGATAGGCGACAGTCCGGCGGCTGTGGTTGCTACGCTGGCGACGATCACCACCAGCAGCGACGCGGCGAGAAACAGCTCAGGGCTCTTGGTCCGCGCTGCCTGTCCGAACAGCCGGGGCAGGACGACCCGCCCGCCGATATACATCGCGATGACGGTCAAACCGCCGCGCAGCGCCACGCCGGCGATGTTCGACCAGCCGTCTGCGCTCGCGGTCGGCGCCAGCGCACCAAGCACGAAGATGATCGGGACGAGCGCCAGATCCTCGAACAGCAGCATCGCGAACGCTCCCCGGCCGACCGCGCCGGTGGTGCCGACGAGCGGCAGGACGAGCGCTGTCGAGGAGAGCGCGAGTGCGAACCCGAGCCCGATAGCGCCCGCCCATTCCTGGCCGATGAAGTGCAGCGCCGTGCCGATGATCAGCGCCGAGCCGATCAACTCGGCCGCGCCGGTGCCGAAAACGAGCCGCTTCATCGACCATAACCGCTTGAACGAGAGTTCGAGGCCGATCGAGAACAACAGCAGGATGATCCCGAACTCGGCGAACGGCTCGATCGATTCCGGGTTCGAGATGGTTAGGTAATAGAGCCACGGCGCGGAGCCGGTGAGCGAGCCGAGGCCCGCGGGACCGACCAGCAGGCCGACCAGGATGAAACCGATGACCGGGCTGACCCGGAACCGTGCGAACGCGGGGATGACGAGGCCCGCCGCGCCGAGAATGACGAGCGCGTCGCTGAAACCTTGATTGTCGAGCCGTAATGCCATGCGTGCGACCTTAGGGGACGCATGACGGAATTGTCACCCGTGGTGACGTGTGCAGCGGGATACGGCTTTGCGTCCGGTTAACCGCCCCCCGTCATCCTGATTTTCGTCAGGATGACGGGAGAGAGAAAACCCCGCCCCCGTTTCCGGGAGCGGGGTGCCAGATCAGGCCCAGTTGGCCATTTCGGTTTCGAGGTTCGAGCGGACCTGCTCGAAGAACTGCTCGGTCGTCATCCAGGGCTGGTCGGGGCCGATCAGGATCGCGAGATCCTTAGTCATGTGGCCGTTCTCCACCGTCTGGACGCAGACGCGCTCGAGCGTCTCGGCGAACTTCGTGACGTCGGGCGTATCGTCGAACTTGCCGCGATACTTCAGGCCACCGGTCCATGCGAAGATCGACGCGATCGGGTTGGTCGAGGTCGCCTTGCCCTGCTCATGCATGCGGAAGTGACGCGTGACGGTGCCGTGCGCCGCCTCGGCCTCGACCGTCTTGCCATCCGGGGTCAGCAGGATCGAGGTCATCAGGCCGAGCGACCCGAAGCCCTGTGCGACCTGGTCCGACTGGACGTCGCCGTCATAGTTCTTGCAGGCCCAGACGAACTCGCCGTTCCACTTCAGCGCCGATGCGACCATGTCGTCGATCAGGCGATGCTCGTAGACGATCCCGGCTTCCTTGAACTTGTCCTTGAACTCGGCCTCGAACACCTCGGCGAAGAGGTCCTTGAAGCGGCCGTCATAGGCCTTGAGGATGGTGTTCTTGGTCGACAGGTACACCGGCCACTTCAGGTTGAGGCCGTAATGCATCGAGGCGCGCGCGAAATCGCGGATCGAATCGTCGAGGTTGTACATCGCCATCGCGACGCCCGCCGACGGGAACTGGAACACCTCGCGGTCGATGACCGTGCCGTCGTCGCCTTCGAAGACGAGGCGCAGCTTGCCCGGGCCGGGGACCAGATAGTCGGTCGCGCGGTACTGGTCGCCGAATGCGTGACGGCCGACGACGATCGGGTGCGTCCAGCCCGGGATCAGGCGGGGCACGTTCTTGATCACGATCGGCTCGCGAAAGATGGTCCCGCCGAGGATGTTGCGGATCGTGCCGTTCGGCGACTTCCACATCTTCTTCAGGCCGAACTCGGTGACGCGCTGCTCGTCGGGCGTGATCGTCGCGCACTTGACCGCGACGCCGTGCTTCTGCGTGGCGAGCGCGCTGTCGATCGTGACCTGATCGTCGGTCGCGTCGCGATGCTCGACGCCGAGATCGTAATAATCGAGCTGGATGTCGAGATACGGCTTGATCAGGCGCTCGCGGATCCATTCCCAGATGATCCGGGTCATCTCGTCGCCATCGATCTCCACGATCGGGTTCTTTACCTTGATCTTCGCCATATCCGGGTCCTTCGGGGGAGGGGTTTGAGGAGCGTCTAGGGGAGCGCGCCGCAGCGATCAACCGTTCGCCAACCGTTGGCGCTGTAAGGAAAAGCCGGTTCATCGTTGTATCGCGCGTCGTGCACGGATAGACCCGCAGGTTATGGCATCGCTCGACAAGCCGCCCGTCACGACCTCCACGGTCAAATGGCGATTTCCCGCAGTCCATCCGGAGGGCCACAAATACATCGCGATCGCGACCGGCATCACGCTGTTGCTGACGATCGTCAGCCACGTGCTGTTCTGGCCGATGGTCGGCGTCGTGATCTGGGTCGCGACGTTCTTCCGTGATCCGATCCGCACCACCCCACAAGGCGAAGGCCTGATCGTCGCCCCCGCCGACGGGCTGATCACGATGATCCAGCGCGTGCCGATTCCGCGCGAGCTCGCCGGCGAGAACGGCCTCGGCGATGCACCGCTGGTGCGTGTGTCGATCTTCATGTCGGTGTTCGACGTGCACATCAATCGCACGCCGATCGCCGGCACGATCCGCCAAGTGGTCTATATCTCGGGCAAGTTCCTCAACGCAGACCTCGACAAGGCGAGCGACGAGAACGAGCGCCAGCATTTCGTCGTTGAAGATCGCCACGGCATGCGGATCGGCTTCACCCAGATCGCCGGCCTGGTCGCACGACGGATCCTTGGTTTCGTCAAGGCCGGCGATATGGTCGCAGTCGGCCAGCGCATCGGCCTGATCCGGTTCGGCAGTCGCGTCGACGTGTACCTGCCCGATCACGTCGTGCCGCAGGTGTGTCTTGGCCAGCGCAGCATCGCGGGCGAGACCGTACTCGGTCGCGTCGGTGGCGTTCCGGTTGGCGGCATCGCCCAGTGATCGATCGCGATTCCGACGATGCCATCGAGACCCGCGAAAAGGGGCGGTTCGGCCGCACCCGCCGTGCGCCTCGCGGACTTCCCTTGCGGGCGGTAGCGCCCAACGCGGTAACCGCGCTCGCGCTGTGCTCCGGTTTGAGCGGCGTGCGGTTCGCGATCGGCGGTCAGTGGGAAAGCGCTGTTGCGATGATCATGGTCGCGGGCGTGCTCGACGGCCTGGATGGTCGGATTGCCCGGATGCTGCACGGTGAAAGCCGGTTCGGTGCCGAGCTCGATTCGCTGTCCGACGCGATCTCTTTCGGCGTCGCGCCTGCGTTGATCGTCTATCTCTGGTCTCTGACCGCATTGCCGCGCGTCGGCTGGCTCTGTTCGCTGATCCTTGCCGTGTTCTGCGCACTGCGTCTCGCGCGCTTCAACGCCAAGATCGACGAGAGCCACCAACCGCATAAATCGGCCGGCTTCCTTACCGGCGTCCCAGCTCCCGCTGGTGCCGGCTTGGCGCTGATGCCGATGTTCTTCTGGTTCTGGACCGACGAGCCGAAATTCGCGTCGCCATATTTCGTGGCGCCTTGGGTCGCGTTTGTCGCACTGCTGATGGTGTCGAGTATAGCGACCTACTCGTGGAGTTCGGTCAAACTTCGCAGCAACATCCGGTTCGAGGCTATCGCTCTCGTCGTGCTGCTCGGCGCCGCTATCGTGAGCGCGCCGTGGCATACACTAAGCATCATCTGCGTACTGTACCTACTCTCGATGCCGTTCAGCATCGCGAGCTACGCCAAGATCAGGCGGCAGCGTTCCAACGGCGGGCGGGCACCGGAGCCGACGTCGAAGCCCAACGCCTGACCGCAATCCGGCGCTCCGCAACGGCCAGCGTGCGGAGCGGCTGGAACGCGGGTTCGACGTTGCCCATCGCGAGGCGGACGATACGGTCCCACTGCGGCGCGATCGACGAGACGATCATCATGCCCGCGACCGCGAATGCACCAGCAAAAACCATGAAGCTCAGAACCAACATCACGTCCGCCTTCCTATGAGTTGCGAACAAATTCCTAATATCCGCAAACACTTGGTCAGAAACATCGTTCCACTCGTCGCATTTCGAATCCCGTCATGCCGGGGTGATTCTGCGCCGAGTCGAACATCTGTTCCCCTCTGAGCCCTTTATGTTCTCATTGCGTTCCATGAGTCAAGCGGGCGTTGCGCGATTGCTTTCCGCGTGAGGCCACGCTAAGGGCGGCGCCTCTAACCCCGCATGGGAGGCATCATAGCCCGGTGCGTCACGGCCATTCGGCCACGACGTCATCCGCTTCCCAGAGGCACAACCGGAAGGATATATCCCTATGGCGGCTCCAGTCGTCTCCATGCAGCAGCTCATCGAAACGGGCGCGCATTTCGGCCACCAGACTCATCGGTGGAACCCCAAGATGAAGCCTTACATCTTCGGCGATCGTAACGGCGTCCACATCCTCGACCTTTCGCAGACCGTGCCGCTGTTCGCGCGCGCGCTTGAGTTCGTCTCGTCGGCGGTTGCCGGTGGTGGCAAGGTCCTGTTCGTCGGCACCAAGCGCCAGGCGCAGGAGCCCGTCGCAGACGCCGCACGGCGCTCGGGCCAGCATTTCGTCAACCATCGCTGGTTGGGCGGCATGCTCACCAACTGGAAGACCATCTCGGGTTCGATCAAGCGTCTCAAGACGCTCGAGGAAATGCTGTCGGGCGACACCGTCGGCCTGACCAAGAAGGAAGTCCTTCAGCTCACCCGCGAGAAGGACAAGCTAGAGCTTTCGCTCGGCGGCATCCGCGACATGGGCGGCATTCCCGACGTGATGTTCGTGATCGACGCGAACAAGGAAGAGCTGGCGATCAAGGAAGCGAACACGCTGGGTATTCCCGTCGTCGCGATCCTCGATTCGAACGTGTCGCCGGACGGCATCGCCTTCCCGGTTCCCGCGAACGACGACGCAGCCCGCGCCATCCGCCTGTACTGCGAGGCGATCGCGATCGCAGCGACGCGCGGCGGCCAGGAGCAGCAGCGCCGCACCGGTGCCGACATCGGCGCGATGATCGAGCCGCCGAAGGAAGAGGCACTGAGCGCAGACCCCGTCGTCGAGGCTTCTGCCGACACGACCGAGGCTGCGGCGAACGCCGATATCGCTGCCGAACTGGCAGCCGAGGGTGAGCGCCAGATCGACGCATAAGCGTCGTCGCCGAACCGTCATGCGGGCGGGGTAGGGCGAAAGCTCTGCCTCGCCCGCAACCATATTCAGACCTAAAAAGGATTAGAGACATGGCCGATATCACGGCAGCGATGGTCAAGGATCTGCGCGAGAAGAGCGGCGCGGGCATGATGGATTGCAAGAAGGCGCTGAGCGAGAACGCCGGCGACATGGAGCAGGCAATGGATTGGCTGCGCACCAAGGGGCTCGCAGCCGCCGCCAAGAAGTCGAGCCGTACCGCGGCCGAGGGCCTGGTCGGCGTTGCCGTGTCGGGCACCAAGGGCGCAGCGGTCGAAGTGAACTCGGAGACCGATTTTGTCGCGAAGAACGACCAGTTCCAGTCGTTCGTCCGTGACGTCACGCAGATCGCGCTCGCAACCGGCGGCGACATCGAGGCGCTGAAGTCGCAGGCGATGCCATCGGGCAAGACCGTCGAGGAAGTCCTGACGAACAACGTCGCGACGATCGGCGAGAACCAGTCGCTGCGCCGCTCGCGCACGCTGGAAGTCAGCAAGGGTGCGGTCGTTCCGTACATTCACAATGCAGCCGCTCCTGGCCTCGGCAAGATCGGCGTGCTTGTCGCGCTCGAGTCGGAGGCTTCGGACGAGGTTCTTCAGGCACTCGGCAAGCAGCTTGCGATGCACATCGCCGCGGCCTTCCCGAAGGCGCTCAACGAAGCCGACCTCGACGAGTCCGAGATAGAGCGCGAGCGCGCGATCGCGACCGAGAAGGCCGCCGAGTCAGGCAAGCCTGCCGACATCATCGCCAAGATGGTCGAGGGCGGCATCGCCAAGTACCGCAAAGAGCATGCCCTGGTCAGCCAGTTGTTCGTGATGGACGGCAAGACTAAGATCTCCGACGTCGTCGCCAAGGCCGGCAAGGATGCGGGCGCCGAGATCAAGCTGGTGGACTATGTCCGCTTCCAGCTCGGCGAGGGCATCGAGAAGGAGCAGTCCGACTTCGCAGCCGAGGTTGCTGCTGCTTCGGGTGTGCCACAGGCGTAAGCTGACTTCCTCCCTCGCCCCTCCGGGGAGAGGGAAGGGGCCCGCCGCGCTTGCGGTGGGAAGGGTGAGGGGAGTGGTAAGGTCTCGAACCTCACTCCCCCTCATCCGGCCCTGCCGGGCTACCTTCTCCCCGAGGGGAGAAGGATCGCGGGGCAGCCTTGGTGCTGCTCCGTCATCCCCGCGTATGCGGGGATCCATAAACTCCGGCGCCGGTGATCCATTAAGACGCCAGCCAGTATGGGTTCCCGCCTCCGCGGGAATGACGATCGTTCTCCGTTGCGCGTTTCTGCGAACGACGATTTTCCGTCTCATCTCCATCGAGTTTCGATGCACGCGCCGCACGGCGCTTCACATCCCGGGCCTCGCCGCCTAAGGTCCGCGCCGCCCCGCCAATCACAATTCGAGATTTATGACGCCTCCGCGCTACAACCGTATCCTGCTGAAACTGTCGGGCGAAGTCCTGATGGGGCCATCGGGTCTTTCGATCGATCCGACCGTCACCGCGCGCGTCGCGCAGGAGATCGCGGACATCAAGGCGAAGGGCTACGAAATCTGCATCGTCGTCGGTGGTGGCAACATCTTCCGCGGCATGGCGGGTGCGGCACGTGGGATGGACCGCGCGACCGGCGATTACATGGGCATGCTCGCGACGGTGATGAACGCGCTCGCCGTGCAGAACGCGCTGGAGCAGATCGGCGTCGACACGCGCGTCCAGTCGGCCATTCCGATGGCGTCGGTCTGCGAGCCGTTCATTCGCCGTCGCGCCGAGCGTCACCTGGAGAAGGGTCGCGTCGTGATCTTCGCGGCGGGCGTCGGCAGCCCCTATTTCACCACCGATTCGGGCGCCGCGCTGCGTGCTGCCGAGATGAAGTGCGACGCGCTGTTCAAGGGCACGTCGGTCGACGGCGTCTACAACGCCGACCCGAAGACGCACCCCGACGCAGTGCGCTACGAAACGGTCACGTACAGCCGCGTGCTGTCCGACGACCTCAAGGTCATGGACGCGAGCGCGATCGCGCTGTGCCGCGACAACAACATCCCGATCGTCGTCTTCAACATCCGCGAACCCGGCAATCTTGCCGCGGTGCTGGCGGGTGATGGCGTGTCGACGATCGTCCAGAACGAGCAGGAGCTTTAAGATGGCTGCATACGACAAGACCGACCTCGAACGCCGCATGGCGGGTGCCGTCGAAGCGCTGAAGAGCGATCTCGCAGGCCTGCGCACCGGCCGCGCATCGACCGCGTTGCTCGATCCGGTTATGGTGACGGTTTACGGGTCGTCGATGCCGCTGAACCAGGTCGCGACCGTCTCGGCGCCCGAGCCGCGGATGCTGTCGGTACAGGTCTGGGACAAGTCGAACGTCGGCCCGACCGACAAGGCGATCCGCTCGGCAGGGCTGGGGCTCAACCCGATCGTCGACGGCCAGACGCTGCGCCTGCCGATCCCCGACCTGACCGAGGAGCGCCGCAAGGAACTCGCCAAGCTCGCCGGCCAGTATGCCGAGAAGGCGCGCATCGCGGTCCGCAACGTCCGTCGCGACGGAATGGATTCGCTCAAGGTCGACGAAAAGAAGGGTGTGTTCGGCGAGGACGAGCGCAAGCGTCACGAGACCGAAGTGCAGAAGCTGACCGACAGCATCATCGCCGAGCTCGATGCGACCGCGACCGCCAAGGAAAAGGAAATCCTGGGCAAGTGAGATTGCAGGCCTCCTCGGCCGCGGCGCTCGCTGCTGTTCCTGTGGGCGCCGTTCCTGCAGGCGGGGCGGTGCCGCGTCATGTCGCGATCATCATGGACGGCAATGGCCGCTGGGCAAAGAAGCGGTTTCTGCCGCGCTTCGCCGGGCACAAGGCCGGCGTTGAGGCGGTCCGGAAAGTGACGCGCGCGGCGCGTGCGATGGGGATCGAGGCGCTGACGCTGTACGCGTTCTCGTCCGAGAACTGGCGGCGCCCGGCCGAAGAGGTCAGCGACCTGATGGGTCTGCTGCGGCATTTCATCCGCAGCGACCTCGACGAACTCGCACGCGAGAACGTCCGGCTGCGCGTGATTGGTGATTACCATAGCTTTTCGCCCGATCTGGTGGCGATGGTCGACGATG
Organism: Sphingomonas sp. PAMC26645; assembly: GCF_004795835.1. Taxonomy (NCBI): domain Bacteria; kingdom Pseudomonadati; phylum Pseudomonadota; class Alphaproteobacteria; order Sphingomonadales; family Sphingomonadaceae; genus Sphingomonas; species Sphingomonas sp. PAMC26645. Next base: position 4,118,324 of record NZ_CP039249.1, on the reverse strand, counting down.
CGATCGCGCGGACGGCGGGCAATACCGGGCCGATTTTGGCGATCGCGCTGAATTACGGCGCGCATGCCGAGTTGGTGACGGCCGCGCGGCGTCTGGCGGAGCGGGCGCGCGATGGTGCGCTGGATCCGGCGAGCATCGACGAGGCGACGATTGAGGCGGAACTCGACACGCACGATCTGCCGCCGCTGGATTTGATGATCCGGACGTCGGGCGAGCAGCGCTTGTCGAACTTCCTGTTGTGGCAGGCGGCGTATGCGGAACTGCTGTTCGTCGACACGCTCTGGCCGGATTTCGACGCAGCAGCGCTCTCCGATGCGGTCGCGGCGTTCGGTCAGCGCCAGCGCCGCTACGGTGGTCTGTGAATCTTACCGACCCTGAAAAGGCGCCCGATCAGGCGTTGCGCACGCCGTCCAATCTTCAGCTCCGGATGATCGCCAGCGTTGGGATGATCGCGGTGGCGAGCCTTGCGCTGACGCTCGGCGGGATCGCGTTTTGGGTGCTGGGCGTGGTCGCCGCGCTGTTCATGATGGCGGAATGGTCGATGCTCCAGGGCGTCGATGCGAAGACCAAGCGGATGACGCAGTTCGCGCTGTCGGTGCCGCTCGCGCTGATGGCGCCGGCGTCGCTGATCCTCGTGATCCACGATTTCTTCACGCTGGGCCTGCTCGCAGGCGCCGCGTTCTTCGTCGTCATCACCACGCGCAAACCCAAGCTGGCGCTGGGTATCATCTATTGTGGTTTGCCAGTGTTCGCGTTGATGATCATCCGGCGGCAGGACGAGGGCATCCTCTTCACGCTGTGGGCGCTGTCGCTGGTGTGGGCGTGCGATATCGGCGCGTTCTTTACCGGACGGACGCTGGGCGGGCCGAAGCTGGCGCCGGTGATCAGCCCTAACAAGACGTGGTCGGGGCTGATCGGTGGCGTCGTGCTGGCGAGCGCGGTCGCGGTGGTGCTGCATACGCAATACGGCCTGCCGATGCGGATGACGCTGGCGACGCCAGTGCTCGCGGTGCTCGCGCAGATGGGCGATCTTTACGAGAGTTGGTTGAAGAGAGTGGCAGGCGTGAAGGACAGCGGCAATATCCTGCCCGGACATGGCGGCGTGATGGATCGGCTCGACGGCCTGGTTCCGGTCGCGCCGGTCGCGGCGTTCCTCGTCCTGCTGCCGCACTTCTACGCATGAAGAGCGTCACGATTTTGGGGGCTACCGGTTCGGTCGGCACCTCGACGCTCGACCTTGTCGAGCGGGAGCCGGATCGGTTTCGCGTCGTTGCACTGACGGCGAATTGCGATGTGGCGAAGCTTGCTGCGGCTGCGATCCGTACCCAGGCCGAGTTCGCGGTCGTCGCGGACGAAAAATGCCTGCCGGAGTTGCGTGAGGCGCTGGCCGGCACGGGGATTCGCGCGGGCGGGGGTGCCGAAGCGATCGCCGAGGCTGCGTCATCGGGCGCCGACTGGACGATGGGCGCGATCGTCGGTTGCGCCGGATTGAAGCCGGTGATGGCGGCGATCGAGCAGGGCGGGACCGTCGTGATCGCCAACAAGGAGCCGCTGGTCTCCGCCGGCGACGTAATCCTTGCCGCTGCCGAGCGGGCCGGTGCGACGCTGTTGCCGGCCGATTCCGAACATAATGCGATCTTCCAGTGCTTCGACGCGACCCGCCCGGAACGCGTCCGCCGGATCATCCTGACGTGCAGCGGCGGACCGTTCCGCGACTGGACGACCGAGCAGATGCGCGGCGTGACGCTCGAACAGGCGGTGAAGCATCCCAACTGGTCGATGGGCGCGAAGATCTCGGTCGATTCGGCGACCTGCATGAACAAGGGCCTCGAACTGATCGAGGCAGCGCGGCTGTTCCCGATTGCGCACGACCGGATCGAGATCGTCATTCACCCGCAATCGGTGATCCACAGCCTGGTCGATCATGTCGACGGGTCGGTGCTGGCGCAGCTCGGGCCTCCTGACATGCGGACGCCGATCGCGCATACGCTCGCATGGCCGGACCGGATGGCGACGCCGATGGCGCCGCTCGACCTCGTTGCGATCGGCCGACTCGACTTCGAGGCACCCGATCCGGTCCGCTTCCCCGCGTTGCGGCTGGCCCGCGAGGCGCTCGACGCAGGTGGCGCACGACCCGCAATTCTCAACGCAGCCAACGAGGTAGCGGTCGAGGCATTCCTGCAGCGGCGCATCGGCTTCCTCGAAATTGCCGCAATCGTCGAACATACGTTGTCGTGTTATGACCCGGCCGCGCCGGACAGTGTCGATGCCGTGCTGGCGATCGATGCCGAAGCGCGGATCTTGGCCGGCGAGCGTGTGAAGGATTACGCGGTTTGATCGAAACACCCGGTGTCCTGCTGACCATATTGTCGTTCGCCGCGGTGATCGGCCCCCTCGTGTTCGTGCACGAGATGGGACATTATCTCGCCGGGCGCTTTTTCGGGATCAAGGCGGATGCCTTCGCGATCGGCTTCGGCCACGAGATCGCCGGCTTTACCGACAAGCGCGGCACGCGGTGGAAGTTCGGTTGGTTGCCGCTCGGCGGTTACGTGAAGTTCGCCGGCGACATGAATCCGGCCAGCCAGCCCTCGGCCGAGTGGCTGTCGCTACCCGCCGAAGAGCGCCAGCGCACGTTCCAGTCCAAGCCGGTATGGCAGCGCGCGATCGTTGTGGCGGCCGGCCCGGTCGTCAACTTTGTCGTCGCGATCCTGATCCTTGCCGGCTTCGCGTTCGCCTATGGTGACATCCGCATGCCGCCGATCGTCGGCGGCACCGTTCCCGGCAGTGCCGCCGCAGCGGCAGGCCTGCAGGCCGGGGATCGGATTACCGGCATCGGCGGCCGGTCGGTCGAGACGTTCGATGACATGGCACGCTATGCCCGCATTCGCGCTGGCGAGCGGACCCGGATCGACGCGGTCCGCGGCGACCGGACGCTGTCGCGCGACATCGTCATCGGCACCGAACTGCAGCGCGATCGCTTCGGCAACGAATATCGAATCGGTCGTCTCGGCATCGCCGGCAGCAAGCCCGTCATCGTCCCCGTCAGCCTGGTCGAGGCACCGGTCGTGGCGGTGAAGCGAACCGGCGAGATCGTCTCCATGATGGTCGAGACGCTGGGGCAGGTCATCACCGGACGCCGTTCGGTGAAGGAACTTGGCGGACCACTCAGCATCGCCAAGGTCTCGGGCGAGCAGATGTCGCTGGGCCTCGACGCCTATGTCTTCCTGATCGCGCTCGTGTCGATCAATCTGGGGTTCATCAATCTGCTGCCAGTGCCGATGCTCGATGGAGGCCATTTGTTCTTCTATGCGATCGAAGCGGTGCGCAGGCGCCCGGTCGAGCCGCAGGTTCAGGAATGGGCGTTTCGAGGCGGTCTTGCGGCAATCCTCGCGCTGATGTTGCTCGTGACCTTCAACGATCTCGGCAATTTTGGGCTGTGGAAGAACTTGGCCGGCTTGATCGGCTGACGACGATAGGGCAGGGCGGGCGCGCCTTGTATGTGCACGTTTTTAAGGTGGGTTTGGTGACAGCGATCAACGGTTACGATTTCGCGCGTAAGGGCGCCCTGCTGCTTGCAGGAACGATCCTGTCGGGCGTTCCCGCCTTCGCGCAGACGGCACCCGCCGCCTCGCCTTCCGCTGGGCCTTCTACCGCGCCTGCCGGAACGGCGACGCGTAACGGTGCGACGCGAGTCGCTCCGCCGGTAGTAACGCCCATCGGCGCGCCGGTATCCGTGCGGACGATAAAGACTTTGCGCGTCGAGGGATCGCAGCGCATCGAGGGCGAGACGGTGCTCAGCTATACCAAGCTGCGCGTCGGCATCCCCTACACCGCCGAGACGCTCGATCAGGCGCTGAAGGATCTCCAGGCCAGCGACCTGTTCGCGGATTACTCGATCGCAGGTGTCGAGGACGGCAATATCGTCCTTCGCGTGCGCGAGAACCCGATCATCAACCGCGTGATCATCGAGGGCAACAAGGCGCTCAAGAGCGACAAGATCACCAAGGAGATCAAGCTCGCGCCGCGTCAGATCTTCACACGCACCGCGGTCCGCCAGGATATCGCGCGGATCATCGAGCTGTATCGTCGCCAGGGCCGCTTCGCCGCGGTGATCGATCCGAAGATGGTCAACCTCGACCAGAACCGCGTCGACGTGGTGTTCGAGATCAGCGAAGGGCCGAAGTCGAAGGTCCGCCAGATCAACATCCTCGGCAACGAGGTGTTCTCCGACGACCAGATTCGCGGCCAGATGGCGACCAAGCAGTCGCGCCTGTTCCGTCTGCTGTCGTCGGCGACCAGCTACGATCAGGATCGCCTGTCCTATGATCAGCAGAAGCTTCGCCAGTTCTACCTGACGCAGGGCTATGCGGATTTCCGCGTGACGTCGGCAGTCGCCGAGCTGACGCCGGACAAGAAGGACTTCATCATCACGTACGTGGTGGAAGAGGGCAAGCGCTACAAGTTCGGTGATGTCACCGTCGACAGCCAGATCCGCGACTTCGACAACACCAAGCTGGCGGCCACGCTGCCGCTGAAGAAGGGCGACTGGTACAACGCCAAGTTGGTCGAGGATTCGGTCGACAATCTCAGCCAGACCGCGGGCCTGTTTGGTTACGCGTTCACCGAGGTGAACCCGGAGTTCCAGAAGGACGCCGAAACGCTGACGATGGGGATTAATTTCAACATCGCCGAAGCCAAGCGTACCTATGTCGAGCGGATCGACATCAACGGCAACACGCAGACGCAGGACAAGGTCGTGCGTCGCGAGATACGTCTGGCCGAGGGCGACGCGTTCAACAGCTTCCAGGTGAAGCGTTCGCAGGATCGCATCAACTCGTTGGGGTATTTCGCCGACAAGATGGAGATCAAGCAGCTGCCGGGCTCAGCGCCCGACCGCGTGATCCTCGAAACCAACCTCGAAGAGAAATCGACTGGCGAGCTTCAGCTATCGGCGGGCTATTCGAGCCTCGAGCGCTTCATCATCCAGGCGAATATCACGCAGCGCAACTTCCGTGGCAAGGGCCAGGAACTGCGCGCTGGCGTTAACTATTCGAGCTACTCGAAGTCGATCGAGCTGGGCTTCACCGAGCCTTATCTGTTCGACAAGAACATCGCAGTCGGTGGCGACATCTTCCGCCGCGACTACAACTCGTTCAACTATGTCGGCAACGATCGCCAGACCAACTATTCACAGGTCTCGACCGGCTTCCAGCTTCGTGCCGGCGTGCCGTTGACTGAATTCTGGTCTCTTTCCGCACGTTATGGCTTGTCCTACGACGAGGTTAGCCTCGACAGCCAATATTTGAATGCAGACGGTTCGTGTAACCTCGAAGTGGCGGGTCGATATCTGTGCGAAGCGATCGGCAATCGTTGGACGTCCTCGGTCGGCTACTCGATCAGCCGAGATACGTTGAACAGCCGCCTTCGTCCCACGGCAGGGTCACGTTTTTCGTTCAGCCAGGATTTTGCCGGGCTGGGTGGCGACGTGAAATATCTGCGTACGCGACTCGAGGGTTCGAAATATGCGAACCTCGGCAGCGGGTTTATCGGATCGATCGTCGCAGAAGGCGGGTACATCCATCCTCTGGAGAGCAGCCCAGGCCCTGGGCGAGACCCGATCCGTATCACCGATCGCTTCTACCTTGGTGAGCCACAGTTCCGCGGCTTCGACATTCGCGGCGTAGGCCCCCGCGTGTTGCGCGCCGGCTACGTGATCGCCGCCGATGGTTCGCAGTCGGTCCAGACCGATCGCGATCAGATCCAGGACGATGCACTTGGTGGTCGTGCCTACTACCTTGCGCGTGCTGAAATCGAGATTCCGTTGGGATCCGGTGCACGCGAACTGGGTTTGAGGCCGTCGATCTACGCTCAGGTGGGTAGCCTGTTCGGTATCAAGAAGCCGCTTCCGACGTTCAACTATGATCAGGCTAAAAGCGCAGCCGGTGCGTTGCTGTTCAATGCGGATGGTTCGCCGACGTTGCTGCAAAACCAGTATAAGGACAGCGGTGGCAATCCGCTTTACTTGACCCCAGAGGTTCCTGCGACTGCGACGACGCCAGGCATAGCGTCTGTCCAGACGATCTGCCCTGCAGGCGTGATAGCCGCTGGGGCGACGACGTGTTCCGGTACAACCGCCAACGCGCGGTATCTCAACCCGAACATTTATCAGGAAACGTTCCTGGGCAACTCTGCCAAGCCGCGTCTGTCGGTAGGTATCGGTGTCAACTGGAACTCGCCATTCGGTCCGCTCCGGATCGATCTCGCCAAAGCCTTGCTCACCCAGAAGGGTGACGACCCCAAGCTTATTACTTTCAACGTAGGGACACAGTTCTGATGACGACGTTCAAGACGCTTCTCCTCGCCGCAGCGCTCGTTGCGCCTGCCGCCATGACCGCGACCGCTGCCGATGCACAGGTTTCGGGCATCGCCGTCGCCGACGCGCAGGGTGCGATCGCCAACTCGAAGGCCTGGAACGCCGCGCGCGCCCAGATCGAGACGACCTACAAGGCCCAGCTCGACCAGGCCGAGACGCGCCGCCAGGCCGTGGCTCGCGAGCTCCAACCGCTGGTGACCGCGTTCCAGACCGCACAGCGTGCACCCGGCGCGACCGACGCGTCGCTGCGTCCGCAGGCTCAGGCGATCCAGACGCGTGAGACCGCGGCGAACCAGGAGCTTGCTCGCCTGACGCAGCCCGCTCAGCGCGCGCAGCAATACGCGATCGAGCAAATCCAGGCGAAACTCAGCGACGCCGTGACGGCCGCAGTTCGTGCCAAGAACGTCAGCCTGTTGCTGCGTCCCGAGGCCGCGCTGTTCGCGCAGCCGACCGCCGACATCACGCCTGCGATCACGACCGAACTCGACCGTCTCGTACCGTCGGTCAGCACCGCCGTGCCGGCAAACTGGCAGCCGAACCAGCAGGGTGGCCAGCAGCAGCCGGGCGCCGCGCCGGCTCCTGCCGGGCGTTCACCTGCCGCCACGCGCACGCCGCAGGGTCGTTAAGTCATACCGATGAGCGAGACTGTGAACGACACGGCAAAGGCTAGTTTGGGTCCGCTCGATATCGAGCGGGTCATGGCCGCGTTGCCGCATCGCTATCCGTTGCTGCTGGTCGATCGTGTCGAGGATTTGATCCTCGACACCTCGATCACCGCGATCAAGGCGGTGTCGATGAACGAGCAGTTCTTCCAGGGACATTTCCCTGGACGCCCGATCATGCCGGGCGTGCTGATCGTCGAGGCGATGGCACAGGCGGCGGGGATTCTCGCCGTCGAGTCGCTGGGTCTCGCGGGCTCGGGCAAGCTCGTCTATTTCATGGCGATCGACGGGGCCAAGTTCCGCAAGCCGGTCGAGCCGGGCGTGTTGCTCAAGCTCGAAGTGACGTTCGTCCAGAAGCGTAGTTCGGTGTGCAAGTTCGCCGGCCGCGCGCTGGTCGACGGGCAGTTGGTCGCCGAGGCGAACTTCACCGCGATGATCGCCGACCCGCCGAAAGCCTGATGTGAGGCTTTAGCCTCGCATTGTTGTAAATTCGGGCGCGTCCGTGTACGGGCGCGCCTTCCTTTTCAGGCTGGTCGGAACCAGCCACATACGGAGAATTCCCATGAAGGCCGATACGCACCCCGATTATCACATGATCACCGTCCAGATGACCGATGGCAGCAAGTACCAGACTCGCACCACCTGGGGTAAGGAAGGCGATGTGATGACGCTCGAGATCGATCCGCTCGCGCATCCCGCATGGACCGGTGGCCGTGGCACGATGCTCGATACGGGCGGCCAGGTCGCGCGCTTCAACAAGCGTTTCGGTGGCGGTCTCACGCTCCGTAAGTAAGCTAAAGCCCCGGAATGGATTGATACTAATTCATTCCGGGGCCTTTTATTAAGACGGCGTTAGGGGTCGACGGCTAATTTGGACTCGCAAGGACGAGGACCCCATGTTCGCCGCCGACTTCGAACCCGCAGAGCGTAAGTCCCGGCGCAGCGCACTTCGCGCTCCCGTTTCGCTCGATGTCCGGATCGGTAAGACCGGCCGCACACTTTGCAGAGTGATCGACATCTCGGTCCACGGTGCACGACTTCAAACTTATTCGGCGCTCAAGCGCGGTACCAGCATCTGGCTCAACCTTCCGCAAATCGGGCAGGTCGTTGCCGAGGTGATGTGGGCCGATGACTATACGGCGGGTTGCAAGTTCCACACTCCCCTGCCGACAACCGTATTCGAAGCCTTGGTCGCTACTGCGTCCGCACGCTGACGCGTTGCCGAGTGGACGTGCCGCCGTCCGCCGCATTTCTCCTCACGTCTCCTCACGAAATTTCCATGCGGATTG
>NZ_CP039249.1:600000-797500 GCF_004795835.1 Sphingomonas sp. PAMC26645 | reverse complement strand
CACCGATCGCCGATTCATTGGGCCCGATCGACTTTACCGCGGTGGTCATCACGTCGCCGATCCGCCGTTCAAGCGCCGCTGCGCCATCCGACTGCAGGCAGTGGATGACGTCGCGTTCGGAGAAGATCCCGACCACCTTGCCGCCATCGAGCACCGGCGCTGCGCCAATCCGCTTCTCCGCGAGCAGGGCCACAGCCTGGGCCACGGTAGAGTCGGGGGTCAGCGACTGTATGTCGCCCTTATCCTTCAGGATCGCCGCGATCGTCATCTTCGCCTCTCCTCAACTGTGTCTGTTGCGCCTGGCTTGAGGAAACCATGTTTGCGCGGCAATGTGAAGCGATGACCGATCGACTGCCTGAACCGCCGGCCGGGTTGGACGACCCGCATTACGCTGCATTCGCGTGGGCACGGTTTCGCGGGATCATGGCGTGGATGGTGCTGGCGGCGGCAATATGCGTCGCGGCGATCATTGCGGCGATGGCGCATGTGCAAGGGCCGCTGCATCTGGTGACGATGCTAGCGGTGATGGGCGGGGTCGGCGGATCGGTGATGATGGCCGGACTGTTGATGGGGCTCGCATTCCTCAGTTCAGGAAGCGGGCATGACGAGGACGTGACGCGGCTCGATTGAGCGGGCGGCGAGCATAATGTCGGGCATGAGAAAGGCCGGTGTCGCGTGAAGCGGCACCGGCCTTTTCAAGTCGTAGCGTCATCCCGGAAAGGTCCGGGATACGACTTCAGCCTGCGACTTCGTCCGGTACCGCACGAACGCGGCGACGGCGGGGCTTTTCTTCGGGCGTGGCATCTGCGGCGGGGGCGTCCGTCGCCAGTGCTGGCGCTGGTGCCGGCGTTATTGCCGAGATGCCGAGCGATGGCGGCAGGCGATCCGCGTCGAATGCGGTCGGTGCTGCGTCGTCCTGCACGACAGGTGCGTCGAGGCTGCGATCGCGGCGCGGGCGACCGCGACGGCGGGGCTGCTCCTCGGTCGCGGCGACCGGCATCGCCGTCTCGACGGTTTCGGTTGGCCGAGCCGCCTGCTCGGGGGCTTCGGTTACCGAACGGACCGCATCGGCTTCTGAGTCCTGGTTGGCGTTGGCGACCGGTGCGCTCACGCGAGGCGTGCGGCGGATCGTCTCGCGCTGCGGCGCATCGCGGTAATCGCTGCGGGGCTCGCGGACCTGCTCGTCACGGGGCTGAGTCTCGCGTGCCTGTGCCTCACGCGACTGGGCCTCGCGTGCCTGATCCTGCTCTTCGCCGTTGCGGTCGTCGCGGGGCTGGGCATCACGCGACTGGGCATCACGCGGCTGGGCGTTGCGCTGGTTGCGCGGATTGTCGCCACGGACGCGATCTTCGCGCTGACCGTCATTACGCGGCTGAGCCTCGTTGCGCTGACCCTCATTACGGGGGCCGTCGTTACGCTGGCCTTCGTAGCGGTTGTTCTCGTACCGCGGACGCTCTTCGCGCTGCGGACGATCCTCACGCTGAGGGCGGTCCTCGCGGTTCTGGCCCTCACGATTCTGACGGGGCGCGTTCTGGTACTGGCCGTTCTGCTGGCCACCGTTCTGTTGCTCGGACGAAACCTGTGCGCCCTGCTGCTCGCCGGAGCGGATCGGTTCGCCCTCGTCGCCGTAATCGTCGTCACCATCGAGATCGAACGGCTGCTGGCGGCGCGGCTGCTGCTGCGCCTGCGGCTGGCTCTCTTCGAAGCGGGCGCGGGTTTCGCTCAGAACGCGGAAGTAATGGTCCGCGAACTGGAGGTAATATTCGATGTTTACGCGGTCGCCCTGCTGCTGCGCGTCGCGTGCGAGGTTCTTGTACTTCTCGTACAGCTGGCTCGCGTTGCCGCGCGCGCGGCTGTCGATGCGGTTGCCGGTATCGCGACCACCCTGGCCGCCGCCGCCGCCACCCTGGCGTTGACCGCCACCACTACCGCCGCCGCCATTATTATTGTTGCCACGACCGCGACGGCGGCCGGCTTGCCGGTTGTTGATCAAGCTTGTGTCCTCAGTCGTCGAACCAAAATCTGGTCGTGCTCCGAAATGCGGTGCAAACCCCCGTCGCGCACCGACGATCTAGACGAGATCGGTACGTCGAACTTGCCAGGGCCGCCGGACTGCAGCGACCTCAAAGCGAAGGATGCGGGTCATCGCTCTAAACCGACCAATCGTCGAGAGTGCGTGCCCCTGCCCGCGTGATAGCGTCCGCAAGGGACCTACTACAAGCGAAATGTGAGGTTTAGCGCCATATTGTTCAAGTCGCGGGGGCGTGGGTTGCCACTAACGCACGCGCGTTGCCGCCATAGTCGTGGTGGAGCGCGACGTGCAGGCCCTGCGCTTCGAGCAGCGCGGTGACGGGGAGAGCCTGCGTCGAGCCGATCTCGATCACCGCCGCGCCGCCGGGGGCGATCAGTGCGGGGAGCTGTTCGGCGAGGATCCGGTAGTCGTCTAGCCCGTCCGCGCCGGCGAACAGCGCGGCGTGGGGTTCGTGGTCGTGGACTTCGGGCGGGAGGCGTTCGTCGGTGGCGATGTAGGGGGGGTTGGCGAGGATCAGGTCGAACTGGCCGACGATCGCGCTGGCCCAGCTGCCGCGGATGAAGTGCGCGCGGTCGGCCATGCCGAGGGTTGCGGCGTTGGCGCGGGCGTAGGCGAGCGCTTGGGGGGAATAGTCTACGCCGAGGCCTACTGCGGGCCATTCGTCGAGCGCGGCGAGAAGTAGGGTGCCGGGGCCGGTGCCAAGGTCGAGCACAGTCGCGGGGGCTCGACCGGCAAAGTGCGCCTGGGCCGCGATCAGGAGTGTTTCGCTGTCGGCGCGGGGGACGAGTGCGCCGGGGCCGACGGCGAGGTCGATCGACCAGAAGCCGCGGGTGCCGGTTATGTAGGCGATTGGCTCGTGGCGGAGACGGCGTTCGACGAGCGCGGCGAAGGCGTCGGGGACGGCGTAGCGATCCGGGTCGAGGAGGATCGCGTTGCGCTCGACGCCGAGCGCGTGCGCCATGAGCAGTTCCGCGTCGAGGCGGGGGGTGGCGGAGAACGCGAACTGCGCGGCGGCGGTGGCGATCGCCGCACTCACTGCTCCCCTTCCGCTTGCGGGAGGGGTCGGGGGAGGGGCTGTCACCGAGCGATGCCCTTAGCGGGAAGCCCCTCCCCTAACCCCTCCCGCAAGCGGGAGGGGAATGCCGTTGCGGCTAGGGAACGCTCAGCCATCCAGCTGCGCCAGGCGGTCCGCTTCATCCTGCGCGACCAGCGCGCCGATCAGTTCGTCCATCTCGCCCGCGACGATCTCCGGCAGGCGGTGCAGCGTCAGGTTGATGCGGTGATCGGTCACGCGACCCTGCGGGAAATTATACGTCCGGATCCGCTCCGAACGATCCCCCGAGCCGACCATCGACTTCCGCGCGCCCGCCCGCTCGGCGTGCAGCCGGTCGCGCTCGGCTTCGTAGAGGCGTGTCCTGAGCACGCGCAGCGCCTTCGCCTTGTTCTTGTGCTGCGACTTCTCGTCCTGCTGGATCACCGTCAGCCCGGTTGGGATGTGGACGATCCGCACCGCGGAGTCCGTCGTGTTGACCGACTGCCCGCCCGGTCCCGACGAGCGATAGACGTCGATGCGCAGGTCCTTGTCGTCGATCTTGACGTCGACCTCCTCCGCCTCGGGCAGCACCGCGACGGTCGCCGCCGAGGTGTGGATTCGCCCGCCCGCTTCGGTCGTCGGCACGCGCTGGACGCGGTGCACGCCGCTCTCGAACTTGAGTTTGGCGAACACGCCCTGGCCCGTGACGCTGGCGACGACTTCCTTGAAACCGCCCGCGTCGGATGACGATCCGGAAATCATCTCGACCCGCCAGCCCTGCGATTCGGCATAGCGCTGGTACATGCGGAACAGGTCGCCCGCGAACAGCGCCGCCTCGTCGCCACCGGTGCCGGCGCGGACCTCGAGCATCGCCGAGCGCTCGTCGGCGGAATCGCGCGGCAACAGCGAGAGCGCGAGTTTGCGATCGGCGGTCTCGAGCAACGTGCGGTTCTCGTGCAGCTCGTCCGACGCCATCGCGCGCAGTTCGTCGTCGGCATCCTCGGCCATGAACGCGAGGCTTTCGGCCTCCTGCCGCAACCGGCGCACTTCGGTGGCGGCTTGGGCGACGGGTTCGAGCTCGGCATATTCCTTCGAAACCGCGACGAAGCGGTCCGAGGGAAGGTCGCCGGTCGACATCAGGGCCTGGAGCTCGTCACGCCGCGCCTCGATCGCGCGGATTCGGTCGGGGGAGATCTGGGTCATGAAATCCTCCCCGGCACGGGGAGGGGGACCGCCCGAAGGGGGGTGGAGGGGGCGGGCCGCAGGTGTTGCGCGACGTGGAAGCCCCCCTCCGTCAGTGCCGCGCACTGCCACCTCCCCGTGCCGGGGAGGATTTGCGAATGATCCGTCACAACAGCAGCGTCTTCAATTGGGCCTCAAGCCCTTCGGTTTCCGACCCGAGCATCTTCAACTTTCGAATGACTTCGCCGTCGATACGACGAACGCTCGCGATCGCCTGCGGGGCTGCCTTGACGGCCTTGTCGAAGCGTTTTTTCGGCGAACCGGAAGCAACCAGATCGGCAGAGACTCCATTTCGCCGGAGGTCGGAAATCAGGGCGATCGCATCGAGACTCGCGTCGTCGTCCTCTGCAACGACGATGACTTGGGCACGCTGCTCAGTCGGTTCTTCCAGCAGCATAGCGAGACGCTCGACACCCGCAGCCCAGCCAACGCCTGCCGTCTCGGGCCCACCAAGCGACCCGATCAGCCCGTCATAGCGTCCGCCCGCCAGCACCGTCCCCTGCGAGCCCAGCCGATCGGTCACGAACTCGAACGCGGTGTGGCGGTAGTAATCGAGGCCGCGGACCAGCCGCGCGTTGCGCTCCCACGCGACACCCGCGGCGTCGAGCCCGGCGGTCACCGCCTCGAAGAACGCGCGCGCCTCGGGGGTCAGATACGCGTCGATGTCCGGCGCGCTGTCGGCGATCGGGCGGTCGCGCGGGTCCTTCGAGTCGAGGATCCGCATCGGGTTCTTATCGAGCCGGGTCAGGCTGTCCTCGGACAACTCTCCGCGGTGCGCCTCGAAATGCGCGACCAGCGCCTCGCGCCACGCGTCGCGCGTCGCCGCGTCGCCCAGCGTGTTGAGCTGCAACGTCACGCCCTCGGAAATGCCGAGTTCGCGCAGCAGCTGATCCGCGAGCACGAGCAGCTCGACGTCCGCCGCTGGTTCAGCCGCACCGATCACCTCGGCGTCGATCTGGTGGAACTGGCGAAAACGCCCCTTTTGCGGGCGTTCGTAGCGAAACACCGGGCCGCTGGTGGTGAGCTTCAGCGGCGCGAACTGCTGCCAGCCTTCGGTCAGGTAGGCGCGCGCAATGCCGGCAGTGAACTCCGGGCGGAGCGTCAGCGAATCCCCGCCGCGATCCTCGAACGTGTACATCTCCTTCGACACGACATCGGTCGTCTCGCCGAGCGAGCGCGCGAACACCGCCGTCGACTCGAACACCGGGATATCAACGCGCTGGAAGCAATACAGCGCCCGCACCCGCTCGAACGTGGCGAGGACGTGCGCAAACCGGCGCTGTTCGTCGCCGAAAATGTCCTGGGTGCCACGAATGCGGCGCGGGGTTTCTGTCTTGGCCATGATGCGCGCGTATCTAGGCGACGTGCCTGCGAAGCGCTAGCGCTGTGGCATGAACGACAAACCCAGATATTGGGGCCTCGGCCAACGCGTTGCCCCGCCGCGCTTCATCCTGTTCGTGCTGGTCTTCGCGATCGGGCTCGCCACGCTGATCCCGCGATTCGGGCTCGGGCGGGGCACGATGGCGGCGTTCGACGTCGCTGCGGTGGTGTTCCTGATCGCGGTCTCGACGCTTTTCCGCAACGCCACCGCGGCACGGATGCGCCGCGCAGCGGAAGAGAACGACGCCAACCGCGCAGTGCTGCTCGGATTCAGCGGAACGATCATGCTGGTCATCCTGGTCGCGGTCGCCAAGGAATTGCAGGGCAAGAACGACGCGGTCGGGATCGCGTTGACGATCTCGACGCTGGCGCTCGCGTGGCTGTTCTCGAACATGATCTACACGCTGCATTATGCGCATCTCTATTATGTCGACGATCCGGACGGGAAAGACGCCAAGGGTCTGGATTTCCCAAGCTGCGACGAACCCGATTACTGGGACTTCGCCTATTTCGCGTTCACGCTGGGAATGACGTTTCAAACCTCCGACGTCGAGATCACCTCGCGCCGGGTGCGGAAAGCCGCGCTCGGCCAGTGCATGGCGGCGTTCGTGTTCAACATCGGTGTGCTCGCGTTCACGATCAACGTGCTCGGGAGTGGTTGAGCAGTCCCGGTAAAGGACTGGACGACTGCCCTTTATCGCGATTACACCTCGGGTCATCGTCTCTCAGCCGGAAGGCCCTTCCTTGATCCGCAAGCTTCTCGTCGCGTCCCTGCTCGCATCCGCCGTACCCGCCTTCGCGCAAGTCCCCGCCGGCAACACCGCACCGCAACCGGTGCCATTCGTCGATACGATCCCCGACGCAGTCGACACGCCCTACCCCGGCACGTTGCTGCTCGATGTCGACGCTACCGATACCGAACGCGGCATCTTCCGCGTCAAGCAGACCATCCCGGTCGCCAAGTCCGGTCCGATGGCGCTGCTCTATCCGAAGTGGCTGCCCGGCGCGCATTCCCCGCGCGGCGAGATCGAGAAGCTTGCCGGCCTGGTGATCCGCGCGAACGGGAAGATCGTCCCCTGGACGCGCGATCCGGTCGATGTCTTCGCGTTCCACATCGACGTGCCGACCGGCGCGAAGTCGGTAGTGGCCGAGTTCCAGTTCATCTCCGCGACCAAGGGCGACCAGGGCCGCATCGTCATGACGCCGACGATGATCAGCCTCGAACCGAACCTCGTCAGCCTGTACCCGGCGGGCTATTTCACGCGCCAGATTCCGATCAAGATGACCGCGACCTATCCGGCCGGCTGGACCGCGGCGGGCGCGGTGCCGGCCAAGGTGTCCGGCTCGACCTACAGCTACGACACGACCAACTACGAGATCCTGGTCGATTCGCCGACGCTCGCGGGCAAGTACGGCAAGGTCTGGCCGCTCTCCCCCCGCGTCGATCTCAACGTGTTCGCCGACAGCCCCGATCAGCTCGCCGCCAAGCCCGAACAGATCGACGCGCACAAGCGGCTCGTCGACCAGGCGGTGAAGACGTTCGGCGCGCAGCATTACGATCATTACGAATTCCTGCTGTCGATCACCGATCAGCTCGGCGGGATCGGCCTGGAGCATCATCGCAGTTCCGAGAACGGCGTTCGCCCGGGCTATTTCACCGAATGGGAAACCGGCGCCGCCGCCCGTAACCTGCTCCCGCACGAATACACGCACAGCTGGGACGGCAAGTTCCGCCGCGGCGCCGACCTGTGGACGCCGGACTTCCGCACGCCGATGCGCGATTCGCTGCTGTGGGTATATGAAGGCCAGACGCAGTTCTGGGGCTATGTGCTCCAGGCGCGCTCGGGTCTGGTCAGCAAGCAGGACACGCTCGACGGTTACGCCTCGATCCTCGGCAATTACGACACCGCGCCCGGCCGCCAGTGGCGCAACCTGATCGACACGACCAACGATCCGGTGATCTCGGCGCGCAAGCCGAAGGGCTGGACCAGCTGGCAGCGCTCGGAGGATTACTACAACGAGGGCCTGATGGTCTGGATGGAAGTCGACGCGATGCTCCGCCAGAAGTCGAACGGCACCAAGTCGATCGACGATTTCGCCAAGGCCTTCTTCGGCGTCCGGGACGGTGATTACGGCGAACTCACCTATACCTTCGCCGATGTCGCGAGGACGTTGAACGGCATCGTCCCGTATGACTGGGCGACGTTCCTCAACACCCGCCTGACCGAGACAGGCAAGCCTGCCCCGATCAACGGCTTCGCGATGAACGGCTACAAGCTGGTCCACGGTCCGGAACAGAGCCCATATCTGAAGCAGGCCGAGAAGACGCGCGGCACCGATGTCAGCTATTCGCTTGGGCTGGTGATCAACAAGGAGGGCGTGGTCACGTCGTCGATCTGGGACAGCCCCGCGTTCAAGGCAGGGCTCGACGTCGGCACCGAGATCGAGGCGGTCAACAGCGAGGCCTATTCGTCCGATCGGATAAAGGCGGCGATCCTCGCAGCGAAGGGCACCAAGCTTCCGATCCGCCTTACGGTGAAGAACAACGACCGTTTCCGTGATATCTCGCTCGATTACCACGACGGCCCGCGCTATCCGCGCCTCCAGAAGGTCGGTAAAGGTGACGGTGGGCTGGACAAGCTGCTGACGCCGCGCTGACCAGCAACTGCTTTACCGGTGCCGGCCGCTTCCCAGTCGAGAAGCGCCGGCACCGTCATATTCTGAAAGGACCGCCATGCGTATCGATCTCATCCCGACCGGCAAGAACCCGCCCGAGGACCTGAACGTCATCATCGAAGTGCCTACCGGTGGCGAGCCCGTGAAGTACGAGTTCGACAAGGCGTCGGGCGCGCTGTTCGTCGATCGCATCCTGCACACGCCGATGCGGTATCCGGCGAACTACGGCTTCGTGCCGCATACGCTGAGCCCGGACGGCGATCCGCTTGACGCGCTGGTAATCGCACGCTCGCCGTTCATCCCGGGCTGCGTCGTCCGCGCACGCCCGATCGCCGTGCTGAACCTCGAAGACGAAGCCGGCGGCGACGAGAAACTCGTTTGCGTCCCCGTCGACGCCGTGTTCCCGTATTACGCCAATATCGGCGAGCGCGGCGACATGCCCGAGATCGTGTTCGAGCAGATCGAGCATTTCTTCACCCACTACAAGGACCTCGAGAAGACGAAGTGGGTCCGCGTCGGCAAGTGGGGCGACGCCGAAGAAGCCAAGCGCGTCACGATCGAGGCGATCGAGCGCTACAACGCCGAGAAGGCCAAGGGCGAAGAGCCGATGAACGCGGACGACACCGCAGGACGCTGATAGCATGACGACGGCGTCTCGTCCGTTCGACGGCATCCGCGTCCGCGCGGCGCAGATCGGACTGTACGAGACGCCGATCCTGCACGGACGGCTGGCCGATGCCGCCGCCCTAACCGCGGCATTGCGCACCGCGATCCTTGATCGCTACGCCGACGCCCCCAGCTT
This sequence comes from Sphingomonas sp. PAMC26645, assembly GCF_004795835.1. Taxonomy (NCBI): domain Bacteria; kingdom Pseudomonadati; phylum Pseudomonadota; class Alphaproteobacteria; order Sphingomonadales; family Sphingomonadaceae; genus Sphingomonas; species Sphingomonas sp. PAMC26645. Next base: position 788,335 of record NZ_CP039249.1, on the reverse strand, counting down.
GGCTCGATCGAATGTCGGTGGCTGGCATTCCGCCACCAACATGCTCGACTGGGGCGGGCCGGCGGCGGCGGCGCTCGCCGATACCGCGGTCAAGATGGCGAAACGCGCGTCGCATTTCGATGGGCGCGATGCGGCGACGGTCGAGTGGACCGTCAAGATGTGGGCGAACGTGTCGCCGCCCGGCGCGCTCAACATGAGCCACGCGCATCCCGGGGTGCTGTGGGCCGCGGTCTATTACGTCCACATGGGCGTAGCACCGGCGTCCGGTGAGGCAGGCGGCGAGCTCTTCTTCGAGGACCCGCGCTTTCCGGTGCCGTTCATGCGGCTGCCGGGGTTTCGCCTCGTCGGGATCGACGGCCAGCCGCAACCGGTCGAGCGTCGCCTGCCGACCGAAGCCGGCGACCTGGTCCTCTTCCCCGCCTGGCTCCGCCACGGCGTCCGCCCGCACTTGGGAACAGGCGACCGCATCTCGATCGCAATGAATATCGACGTAAAGGGCTAGGCCCCCCGTTGGCGACGCCTAGTCTTCTCCCCTCCCTGGAAGGGAGGGGTTGGGGGTGGGTCGGCTTCCGCATTCGCGACCGTGGTGAGTGAGCGGCCAAAACTGGCCAACCCACCCCCAGCCCCTCCCTTTCAGGGAGGGGGGCCAGTTAGCGCTCCGACCTACCGGCCCGCCAGCTTCACCAAAGCATCCCCCGACATCCGCTGGATCGTCCAGCCCTCCATCCCGACCGCACCAACCTTCCGATAAAACGCAATTGCATCGGCGTTCCAGTCGAGCACCGACCATTCGAACCGCGCGCAGCCGCGATCAAGCGCGACACCCGCCAAATGCGCTAACAACGCACCGCCGACCCCCTGCCCGCGGGCTTCCGGCGTCACGTAGAGATCCTCGAGATACAGCCCGCGCTTGCCGGTCCAGGTCGAGAAATTGTGGAAGAACAGCGCGAACCCGAGCGGGCCTTGCTCGGTCTCCGCGATCACGGCCTCCGCCGCAGGCCGCTCCCCGAACAGCGCCTCTTCCAGCATCGCTTCGGTCGCCTCGACCGCATCCGGCTCGCGCTCGAACGTGGCGAGTTCGCGAACGAAGCGCAGGATCGTGCCGACATCGGCAGCGGTGGCGGAACGGATGACGGTCATGCACTAGCCTCGATAGAAGTTTGCGCGATGTCACGCCGCCGCGCCGCGTACAGGCACGCGACGACGATGATCGCCGCGCCCGCCAGCGTAAACGCCGATACCCGCTCGCCGAACACCAGGAAACCCAAGCCGGCAGCATAGACGAACGACGTATATTCGGTGGTCGCCAGGAACCCGGTATCGCCGTGCGCATAGGCCCAGCCGAGCAGCCACAGCGACGCGGTCGCGAGCCCGGCGGCGAGAATGAGCTTGGGCCACTGCGCCGCTTCGGGCACCACCACCAGCCAAGGCGCGGCGAGCGCCAGCGTCGCAGTGATGACGAGCGCCTGGAAGAACGCGATCTCCCCCGGCCGCGCCGCCTGGCTCTGCATCCGCGCGATCACGAGGTTCACCGCGTACAGCACCGCGGATCCGAGGATGGCGAGCGTCCCGTGGAACGTCTCGGGGCCTGGCACCTCGCGTCCCTGCCCGATCATCACCACCAGCACGCCACCCAGCGCGGCGATCGAGGCGACGAACGTCTTCCACCCGACGCGCTCGCCGAGCGTAGCCGCCGCGAGCAGCAGCGCGAGAATTGGCGCGATGTAGGTCAGCGAAATCGCTTGCGCCATCGGCACCCGCGCGAGCCCCCAGAAGAACAGCACCGCCATCGCCGTAGTGACGAGCCCGCGCGCCAGATGCAGCTTCAGCGCGCGCCCGCTAGGCCGGCCGCTCTTCCCGAGCTTCCACGCGACCGCGCCGAGACCGACGCTGATCATCTGCCGCCAGAGCAGCGCGTTATAGACACCGATCGCCAGGACGAGCGACTTCATCACCGCATCCATCATGGAAAACAGTCCGATGCCCAGCGCGGCGATTGCGAAGGCCAATGCTGGGGAAACGACGCGGTTCGTCACCGAACTAGACCGCATCGTGAACGGTCAATGTTCGGATCATCCTCATGCGGTCCGCTTAACCCGCATCCTATCGCGACGCCATCGCCGGTGCTGGAATTGCCGTTGCGGACGTCGACGGTTTGATAAAGCGGTGTCCAAGGTGCTGTTCCCCCGCGAACGCGGGGGTCCAGGACCACGAACGCTATCGCCGGTAACCCTGGACTCCCGCTTTCGCGGGAGTACGGCAAGAGGATGCGCGCATCACGCCGTCCTCCTCACAGAAGTCAGAGTTAGTGAAAGGCGCGCGTAAGCAGCTAACCGCTGAAACCTATTCCGCCGCCATCTCCGGTACCAAGGCCGCGATAGCCGCATCCGCCGCGTCGATTTCCGCGGCTTTCGCCTCGACCAGCCGGACGATGTGGTCGACCATGTCGGCGTCCTGGACATGGTGGTCGGTGACGCCCGACAGATACACCATGTGCTTACCGTTGCCGCCGCCGGTGATCCCGATGTCGGTCTCGCGCGCTTCGCCCGGCCCGTTCACGACGCAGCCGAGCACCGACAAGGACATCGGCGTACGGATGTGCTGCAACCGCTCCTCGAGCGCCTGCACGGTGCGGATCACGTCGAAACCCTGGCGCGCGCACGACGGGCACGACACGACGCGGACGCCGCGGTTGCGGATACCGAGCGCTTTCAGGATCTCGAAGCCGACGCGGACCTCCTCCTCGGGCTCCGCCGACAGCGAAACACGAATGGTGTCGCCGATGCCGTACCAGAGCAAACTCCCCATCCCGATCGCCGACTTGACCGTGCCGCCAACGAACCCGCCCGCCTCGGTGATGCCGAGATGCAGCGGGCAATCGACCTGTTCGGCAAGCTGCTGGTACGCCGCCACCGCGAGGAACAGGTCGGAGGCCTTCACCGCGACCTTGAACTCGTGAAAATCATGGTCCTGCAACAGCTTGATATGATCGAGCGCCGACTCGACCAGCGCATCGGGGCAAGGCTCGCCGTATTTCTCGAGCAGATGCCGCTCGAGCGAGCCGCCGTTGACGCCGATACGAATCGCGCAGCCGTTGGACTTGGCCGCGTCGACGACCTCCTTCACGCGCGCCGCCGAGCCGATATTGCCCGGGTTGATGCGCAGGCACGCCGCGCCGGCGTCCGCCGCTTCGAGCGCACGCTTGTAGTGGAAGTGGATGTCCGCGACGATCGGCACGCGGCTGGCGCGGACGATCTGCTTGAGCGCAGTGGTCGATTCGACGTCGGGGCAGCTCACGCGGATGATGTCGACGCCCGCGTCTTCGCAGCGGCGGATCTGGTCGACCGTCGCGCGCACGTCGTCGGTCGGGGTGTTGGTCATCGTCTGCACCGTGACCGGCGCGTCGCCGCCAACGGGGACGTTGCCGACCATGATCTGGCGGCTCTTGCGGCGGGTGATATCGCGCCAGGGACGAAGGGACATGGGGATTCCTCGGGAGTTCGAGGCCTATATAGCGACTTGCGCGCTGGAACGGAACATCGCTGGCCGGAGTAGCGATCGTCGGCCATAGCGGCGCACGGCTTTAGGAGCGAACGCGATGACCCTGTCCCTGTACGATGCGACGATTCCCTCGAACCTCCAGATTCTCCGCGCGGTCGACGCGCTGCTCGACAAGGCGGAAGCGTTCGCGGCCGAGAAGGGTATCGAACCCGCGACGCTGATCGATGCGAAGCTCGCCGACGACATGCTGCCGTTCGGCTACCAGGTGAAGGCGTGCGCTGGGCATTCGGTCGGCGGGATCGAAGGCGTCCGCGCCGGTACCTTCGCGCCAGATCGCTCGGCCTGGCCGACGGATTTCGCGGGTCTCCACAAGGTGATGCGCGACGCGATCGCCACGCTGGAGGGGATCGACCGGGAGACGTTCGACGCGCTCGCCGACAACGACACGACATTCGAGTTCGGCACGTTCGTCATGCCGTTCACCGGCGCGAACTTCCTGCTCTCGTTCTCACAACCCAACTTCTACTTTCATGCCAGCACGGCCTACGCGATCCTGCGCGCGCAGGGCGTGCCGATCGGCAAGCGCGACTTCATGGGCACGCCGCGCATGAAAGCATGATCCGGCGCGGGGAACGCCTCAGCCGTCGCACGCTTGCCGCACCGCTCCCCGCCCCGTAGGGCCGCGCGATGACGCGGCATTTCGGCATGGACTGGCTGCGGATCGGTGCGTTCGCGCTGCTGATCCTCTACCATATCGGCATGGTCTTCGTGCCGTGGAACTTCCACGTGAAGTCGCTTCATGTCGAGGACTGGGTGCGGCTGCCGATGCTGGCGAGCAACGCGTGGCGGCTGACGCTGCTGTTCGTCGTCTCGGGCTATGCCAGCCGCGCGCTGCTCAACCGGTCGAGCGGTACAGGCGGATTCTTCGCCAACCGCTGCTACCGCCTGCTCGTACCGCTGTTGTTCGGCATGGCGGTGATCGTCCCGCCGCAACCCTGGGTCGAGCTGGTCACCAAGCATGCCTATGCCGGCAGCTATCTGACGTTCTGGAGCCACGACTATTTCCGCTTCGGCAAGCTCGCCGGGCTGTCGCTGCCGACGTGGAACCATCTGTGGTTCGTCGTCTATCTCTGGGTCTACACCACGACGCTCACGCTCGGCCTGATCGTTATTCGTGGCGATTGGCTGCAGCGGGTATTCGACCGGATCTTCGGCAGCTGGGCGGTGCTCGTCCTCCCCGTCGCGTGGCTCGTGTTCGTCCACGCCTGGTGGTTTCAGATGGCCGCCGAATCGCAAGCCCTGTTCGGCGACTGGGTCGCGCACGTCACCTATTTCCCTGCCTTCCTGTTCGGCTTCGGCTTCGCCCGCTCAGAGCCCGCGATGGCGGCGATCGCGCGCTGGTGGAAGGTCGGCGCGGTCGCCGCGGTGCTCGGCTATGGCGCGATCATCGGCGTCGAGCTGGAATGGCCGGGCGACATCGTCGCGCCGCGCTGGATCTACCCCGGCTACGGCGTCGCGCACGCGCTCGAGCAATGGGGGGCGATCGTCGCGCTGATCGGGATCGCCGAGCGCCACTGGAACCGCGACCATCGCTGGCGCCGCACACTGACCGAGGCGGTGTTCCCGTTCTACCTGATCCATCAGACGATCATCGTCCTCGTGATGTACGCGCTGCTCCCCGCCGGCCTGCCGGGCTGGGCGGAGTTCGCGTGCCTGCTCGCCGCGACGACGATCGGCTGCATCGGCTTCTACTGGATCGGCCGCAGCATCGCGCCGCTCCGCCCCCTCATCGGCCTCCGCGCCCTACCCTCGAAAGACTCAGCATGACCTGGACCCTCGTCATCCACGGCGGCGCCGGCAAACTCGACAGCGAGATGGTCTCGCCCGAGCAGGATGCGGGCGCGCGAGCCGGCCTGTCGCGCGCGCTCGACGTCGGGTCGAAGGTGCTGGCGGACGGCGGCGGGGCACTCGATGCGGTGGAGGCGGCGGTGCGTGTGCTGGAGGACGACTCGCACTTCAACTCGGGACGCGGCGCGGTCTTCACGCATGACGGCACGCTGGAGCTCGACGCTGCGATCATGGACGGACGCACGCGGGCAGCCGGCGCTGTCGCCGCAGCCACCGCCACGCGCAACCCCGTCGGCCTAGCCCGCGCGATTCTCGACGATGGCCGCCACGTCTTCCTCGCCGGAAAGGGCGCGGATGCGTTCTCGCTCGAACGCGACCTTCCCCAGGCGGATGCCGCGTGGTTCGCCACCGACGAACGCCGCCGTCAGTTCGCCGAGTTCCAGGCCGATGGCGGAGGGTTCGACGTCGACATGAAGTACGGCACGGTCGGCGCAGTCGCCTGCGACACGCACGGCCATGTCGCCGCCGCCACCTCGACCGGCGGTGTCACCGGCAAGCGCTGGGGCCGGATCGGCGACACCCCGGTGATCGGCGCAGGCACGTTTGCAGACGATCGTGCGTGTGCCGTGTCCTGCACCGGCTCGGGCGAGTTCTTCCTCCGCGTCGGCGTCGGCCACGAGATCGCCGCGCGCGTCCGCCTGTCGGGCGAGCCGCTGCAAGTCGCCGCCGACGCGGTGCTCGCCGAAGTTAAGGCGATTGGCGGCACCGGCGGGGTGATCGTCGCGGGGCCGGACGGCGACATGGCGTGGGGTTTCAACACCGTCGGCATGTACCGCGGACGCGCGTCCTCCGAGGGTAGCCGGACGGTCGCGATCTACGCTAACGAGCCGGCATGAAGCGCTTTCTCCTTGCCGCGATCGCCTCGCTCGGCCTCGCCTCCCCCGCCACCGCGTTCTGGGAGTACGGCCACCAGACCGTCGCGCAGATCGCCTATGCCAACGTCACGCCGAAAACCAAGGCGGCGATTCGGAAACTGCTTGCGCAACAGGCGTTGCTCGACACGCCGACCTGCCCCGCGGGTACGATCGAGGAGGCCAGCGTCTGGGCGGACTGCATCAAGCCGCTGAAGTTGAACGACGGATCGACGCGCTTCGGCTTCGCGTACAGCTGGCATTACCAGAACGTCGACATCTGCGCGCCGTTCGACCTGACGCCGGCGTGCAAGGAAGGCGATTGCGTCTCGTACCAGATCGACCGCGACGTGAAGATGCTCCGCGACAAGTCGACGCTGCCCCGCGACCGCGTCGTCGCGCTCGCGTTCCTGATCCACTTCGTCGGCGATCTCCACCAGCCGCTGCACGCTGGCGACCGCCACGACAAGGGCGGCAACGACGTGAAGGCCGACTACGGGATCTACGGCCCGGCGCGGTTCAACCTGCATTCGATCTGGGACGGCCCGTTGGCGGAGCGCGCGATCTCGACGCCGCCGTCGCTGGTAAGGCGGTATCCGGCGGCCGAGCGGGCGAAGATCGGGGCTGGGACGGTCGTCGACTGGAGCCGGCAGAGCTGGGAGGCCTCGCATGAGGCGTATGCGGCCGCGCTTGGCGGGGATGCGTGCGGTACCGTGCCTGCGCGCGTGAAGATGGACGACGCGACGATCGCCAAGATGGTGCCGGTGTCGCGAGAAGGGATCCGCCGCGGCGGTATTCGCCTGGCCAAGCTGCTCGACAAGGCTCTAGGCTAAACCGCTTACCCTCTCCCCGCCGGGGAGAGGGAGAGGCCCGCGGGCTCTTGCACGTGGGAGGGTGAGGGGCTTGAGGCTCGGGACACTTATCCCAAAGCCCCTCACCCTTCCGTCGCCAAGCGGCTCCTCCCTCCCTCTCCCCGGAGGGGAGAGGGACTGCCGCGACAAATCTTAGTTCAGCACCACCGTGACCGCACGACGGTTCGCCGCCCAGCTCTGATCGTCAGAGCCCATCGCCACCGGGCGCTCCTTGCCGTAGCTGATCGTCGTCATCCGCGACGACGACACGCCCTTTGCCGCCAGATAGTTCTTCGTCGCGTTCGCACGACGATCGCCCAGCGCGAGGTTATATTCGCGCGTGCCGCGCTCGTCGGCATGACCTTCGATCGTGATCCGCTGGTTGGGGAACTTGGCCAGCCACTGCGCCTGGCTGTCGAGGATCGCGCGGGCGGTCGGATCGATGTCGTACATGTCGAGCCCGAAATTCACCGTGTTCGAGCTGACCGAGCGCTGGAAGTCGGCATCCGACCCCGGCACGATCGCCCCGCCGACATTGCCGTTGTTCATCCCCGCATTGGGATCGACCGCAGCGTTGTTGTCGATGGGGGCGGGCGGCAGCACGGCGGGACGCTTCTTCGCGCAACCCGAAACAGCGATCAGCGCGGTACACGCGAGCAAGATGTTGGAAAGCTTCGACATAGATAGTCTCCCGTAGAAAATCACGTTTCCCCGTTATGCCCCCATAGCAGGTTCAGGGCCGCAAGGGGCCCCATGCCGGATCCGAGCCGTCCAGCGGCGTCGGGATTTTCCGCTCGTTCGCGCCGGTCAGGTCGACCGACCAGAGGTCGGCCTTGCCGCCGCTGCCGCGTCCCGAGCGATAGAAGTTGATCACGCGACCATTAGGCGACCAGCTCGGACCCTCGTCCTGCCAGTCGTTGGTCAGCAATTTCTCGCCGCCGCCGCTCGGGCTCATGATGCCGATCCGGAAGCCGCCGCCGAGCTTGGTGAACGCGATCAGGTCGCCACGCGGGCTCCACACCGGCGTCGCATAGCGCCCGCCGCCGAAACTGATCCGCTGCTGGTTCGAGCCGTCTGCGTTCATCACGTAGATCTGCTGCCCGCCCGAACGATCGCTCTCGAACACGATCTTCGAACCGTCCGGCGAATAGCTGCCGCCGGTATCGATCCCAGGCGAGTTGGTCAGCCGCTGCGGCGTGCCGCCCTGGCTGGACACGCGGTAGACGTCAGTATTGCCCGCCTGCGCCATCGAGAACAGGATGTTGCGGCCATCCGGCGAAAAGCGCGGCGCAAACGTCAGGTTCGCGTTCGCGACCACCAGGCGCTGCTTGCCCGAGCCGATGTCGTAGACATAGATCGCCGGGCGATTGTTGAGATAGCTCATATAGACGATCGACTGCTGGTTCGGCGCGAACCGCGGCGTCAGGACGATCGACTGGCCGTTGGTCAGGAAGCGGTGGTTGGCGCCATCCTGATCCATGATCGCGAGCCGCTTGATGCGGTGGCCCTTTGGTCCGGTCTCGGACACGTAGACGACGCGGCTGTCGAAATATGCGCCTTCGCCGGTCAGCCGGGTGTAGACCATGTCGGCGCATTTATGCCCTGCGCGACGCCAGTCCGACGGCGGCACGACGAACCCGGTGCGCGTCAGCTCGGCCTTGGACGACACGTCGTAGAGGTAGCAGCCGACCGTCAGGTTGCCGTCGCCATTGGCGCGAATGAAGCCCTGCACGAGTGCCTGCGCGCCGGTGCTGCCCCAGTAGTCGAACCCGGGTGCGGTGACTTCGGGGAAGGTGATCGGGCGGAGCTGGCCGGGGGAGAGCGGCGTGAACAGGCCGGAGTTGCGGAGGTCGTTGGTGACGATGTCGGCGAGCTGGCGACCGAGCACGTCGGTGGAGCCTGCTGGGGTGGAAACAACCGCGGCGGTCGGCATGACAGGGATCGCGATCGGCATCGGCGCGGAGATACCGCCGGTGACGTCGACCACGAGTCCGCCGGACTGATCGCCTGCGGGGGCTGGCGCGGCCGGATCGGCGGGGGCTTGTTGTGGCGCTGAAGCGGGCGCGTCCTGTGCATGCGCTGCACTGCCGGAGACGAACGCGAGCAGCCCAACCGAAGCGAGAACCGATCGAGCCTTACGCCCGCCAACCGCGAGCCCCACCCCGGCGAAGGCCGGGGCCCAGTTGGGGGACGCCGCTGAGGGAGCGTTGCTCATCGTTACATCGACCTTTCCAACTGGGCCCCGGCCTTCGCCGGGGTGGTTACCGTGCAATGGGTGGTCACCCGCGACCAAAGTTGCGCGCAAAGGGAAAAACCCCAGGATCGATCGAGTCATAACGGACATCCTCAGCCGGGAAGTTTGTAGCGCAGGCTGAAATTGCTCCAGCCGTTCTGCACGTCATACAGGTCGTCGGGCAAACCGCGTAGCGGCGAACACCCGACGAAGGTCGCGATCGCCAGATCGTCGACGCGGTCGACATAGCGCCGGTTGTCGTCGTCGACGCCCGCATGACCGCTGATCGTCGGCCGCGACTTCAGCGTGCCGTCGCGGTTGAGCTTCAGGTTGATCGTCACGCGGATCCGCTCGGCGCCGGGCCCCGGTGTGACCTGGCGGTTGGCGCAAGGCTGCACCTGCCGCAGGATCGCCGAGCCGATGTTCGCCGCCGCCTGCGCGCCGAGCTTGGCCGCCTTGGGCGCCTCCGACTTGCTCGGCGACGGATCGGCCGACAGCCCCTTCAGGAAATTGTCGCCGAGCCGCGACCCGCGTGGCCGTGAGGTCTTGGCCTCCGCGGTCGAGCCGCTGCCCTTGGTCGAGGACTGTTTCGTGGGCTTGGCCGACCACGCGGAGGACGACGTTTTCGCGGGCGCGGCGCTCGGTTTCGCCGCAGCCTTGGTCGGCGCGGACTTCGCGGGCGCGGCCTTGGCGGGTGGCGCCTTCTCGGCCTTGGGTTGTGGCTTCACGACGGGCTTAGGGACCGGCGCGGGCTTTGCGACGGGTTTCGGCGGCGCGGGCTTGGGTTTGGGTTGAGGCTTCGGCTCGGGTGCCGGTTGCGGCTTGGGCGCAGGTTTCGGTGGTGCGGGCTTGGGCTGCGGCGCAGGCGGCACGGGATCGGGCTTCGGCTCGAGCTCGGCTTCTTCCGGAGCAGGCGGCGCGGCATCCTCGGGCGCACCCTCGTCCGGCGCGACCGACTCCGCTGGCGTCTCCACCGATTGCGGCGCGGTTGCCTCCAGCGCCACGTCGGGCACGAGGCTCACGTCGATCGGCTGCTGCTCGATCTTCTTCGGCAGTTCGGGCGCACCGAGAAAGCCGAGCGACAGCGCGCCGAACAGCACGACATGCCCGACGACGGCAACGCCTAAGCCGATCTTCTCCGAACGATCCATCAGGCCAGCGCCATCAGTTCTGATTACCCTCGACGGTCACCAGCGCGACGCGGTTCAGCCCGGCGCGGTTGAGTTCGCCCATCACGCGCATCACGCGGCCATAATCGAGCTTCCGGTCCGCACGCAGCAGCACCTGCGGCTCGTCGCCGACCGCACGGCTGGCGGCGATCGCGGCAAGCCGCACCGGCAGCGCGTCGTCGGTCACCTGGTCCTTGTCGATGAACAGCGCGCCAGTCCCGTCCATCGAGATCTCGACGGGCTTCTGCTCCTGGTCGAGCGCTTTCGCGCGCGCGTCGGGGAGGTTCACCGGTACGCCTGCGGTCATCAGCGGTGCGGTCACCATGAAGATGATCAGCAGCACCAGCATCACGTCGACCAGCGGCGTGACGTTGATATCCGCCATCGGCGCGCGACGCCCACGGCCGCGGGAAGAAGGCAGGTTCATCGCCACCTAAAATCCTCCCCGCACGCGGGGAGGGGGACCAGCGAAGCTGGTGGTGGGGGCGGGCGTCATACGCTGCGCTGCGTTCGAGGCGCCTTTCCACCAACGTTGTGCTGCGTGGAGAACCCCCTCCACCACGCCGCTGCGCGTCGCGGTCCCCCTCCCCGTGCCGGGGAGGATTTGCGTCGCGCTCATCGCGAGCCGTCCAATTGGCGCGAGAGGGTGGTGTGGAATCCGTCGGCAAACCGGTTGAGGCTCGCCTCGATCCGGTTGATGCCGTGGCTGAACCGGTTGTACGCGATCACCGCGGGGATGGCCGCGAACAGGCCGATCGCGGTCGCGAACAGTGCCTCCGCGATCCCCGGCGCGACCACCGCCAGCGACGTGTTCTGCGCCGCCGCGATGCTGGTGAAGCTTCGCATGATGCCCCAGACCGTACCGAACAGCCCGACGAACGGCGCGACCGAGCCGACCGTCGCCAGCACGTTCAGCCGATCCGACAGCTTGTCGATCTCGCCCGCGACCGCCGCGCCCATGGTGGTCGCCAGCCGCTCGCGCGTGCCGCTCTTGTCGATCGTGCCGCCCGCGGTCGAGCGCCGCCACTCGGTTACCCCGGCCGCGAACACGCGCGCCGATGGGAGGTCGTTCTCGCCCTCGGCTTTGTAGAAGACGTCGATATCCTCGGCCTTCCAGAAATCACGCTCGAACCGGGTCATCCCTTTGCGCGTCTTGCCGATCCGCCGCCAGAACGCGACGATCAGCGCCCAGGTCCAGATGCTGGCGAGCAGCAGCCCGATCATCACGCCCTTCACCACCCAGTCGGCTTGGAGGAACAAGTGGATCGGCGACAGCGTCGCGCTATCCATAGTCAACACCGGATTCATGCTTCCCCCTGCCAGACAAGGCGTTCGTAGATATCGATCCAGGCGCGCGGCTGGCGGCGTGGGCGACCATTGGGAGCGACCAACGCCGCCACCAATTCCGCCTCGGCCAAGAGAAGCCCGTCGCGCATGACCCTTTGATGAATGGCGACGCCGGCGGCGCGGACCTGCGTCATCCGCGAGACGACGACGAGCGCGTCGTCGAGGCGCGCCGGTGCGGCGTAGCGGATGGTCACGCTGGCGATCGCGTACGAGCCTTCGCCGGCCTCGAACGTCGCGCGCTGGTCGATCCCGCCGAGCCGCAGCATGTCCGACCGCGCGCGCTCCATGTAGCGCAGATAATTGGCGTGATAGACCGCGCCCGACAGATCCGTGTCCTCGAAATACACGCGCACCGGAAACCGGTGCTCGCGCCCTTCGAAGCGGCCTTCCGCCGGACGATCTGAAACTTCAGCCATTGCCGCGGCTGTTAACCCAGTCTTTGCCACGAAGCCAACCATTGCCTTCGCGGTTCACGCTGGCCGGCGCCGCGCGACGCGCCTAGTCTGGCGGCATCCAACGCAGGAGACTCGCATGGCCGATCGTCCCACCGGCGGAATTACGCCCTTCCTCGTCATCCGCGGCCAGCGAGGACGCGAGGCCCTCGAATTCTACGAGGCTGCGTTTGCCGCGACCCTCGTCGAAACGAACGTCGCGGACGACGGCGTCCAGCTGATGCAGGCCAGCCTTCGAATCAACGACGCCTGGCTGATGCTGTCCGACGAGTTTCCCGAATGGCGTGGTCATGCCGAACCCGAACCGGCCGGCATCACGTTGCACCTCAGGGTCGACGACACCGATGCCTGGGTGGATCGCGCCGTAGCGGCGGGCGCCGTCCTGACGATGCCCGTCGCCGACCAGTTCTGGGGCGATCGCTATGGCCAGGTGCGCGATCCGTTCGGCCATAGCTGGTCGGTCGGATCGCCCATCAAGACCTGATTAGCTTACTGGAAGACGCTGGCGTCGAGCTTCAGGCGGGGCTGCGCGGGCGGGACCGGCTGCGAGATGGGCTGGAGACGCGCCTGCGTGATTGTCTGCACCGGCATGTTCGACGCATATTGGCGCGAGACCATCAGCTGCGGCTGGACCGGGCGCACGGTGCGACCACGCCATGCGTCGACCGCACGGTAGAAGTCGGTGAACGGCCGCTCGAGCACGGGCAAATTCTGCGCCGCGAATGCTGGCAAGGCGTCGGCGGTCAGACCCGCGCTCTGCGCGAGAACCGTCTGCGCCGCGGCGCAGAAGTCATCGCGTGCGGGCGATTGCGAGAAGAAGTTGTACAGCCGCGTCATTGAATCGTCGTAGCGATCCTGCCAGTCGCCACCGCCCGACTTGTATTCGCTGGCATAGGTGGCCTCGGCCTTGGCGAGCACCGGCTTCTGCGCCGACAGCAGCGCGTTGTAGCCCGCGACGATAACGACTTCCTGCGGCCCGCGGCACGCCAGCGCGGCGACGTTGAGCGCAGCGCGGAGATGCCAGACCTTGGCGGACGTCGTCAGGTTGCGATTCGGCGTCGGATAGGTGCCGTCGGCGAGCGCGACCGGGATGACGATGGTCGGCGACGCGCCCTTCGGCATCACCGGGGCAGGCACCGGCACCATGATGACGGGCGGCGCGACGGCAGCCACGGTCCGTGGTTTCTGGGCGCAACCGGCCAGCAGGCCCAGCGCGGTAACGGACAGCAAAGCAAACCGACGACTCATCGCAACCACCTCGTAACGTCCCCCGACGGGACACTCTATGCATGGGTTAGGTTAACGAGACGTAAGCCGTACGCGCTTTGCGGCGAGTGGAGAGGGGACGGGGTTGGGGTTTGGCGGGAGGGCTTTGGCTGTTCCCCAAGCTACCTCCACCCCGGCGAAGGCCGGGGCCCAATTGGAAAGGTTGCAGTAACGGCGCGCGACCTCAGTCAGCGACGTCCCCCAATTGGGCCCCGCCCTCCGTGGGGTGGTGTGCTCAGATGCTATAGGCGGGGTATGACCGCAGCTGAATATGCGCGTCTCAAGATCCTCCCCTGCAAGGGGAGGTGGCTGGCGCTTGCCAGACGGAGGGGTGACGCCCTCTCGATAGCGGATCACCCCTCCGTCAGCCCAAACGGGCTGCCACCTCCCCTCATAGGGGAGGAGAAGATCAGACTGCGCGCGCTTCCAGTGCCGCCGCAGCCTGCGCCATCAACCCGCCGATGATGTCCGCGACCGGCTCCTCCCGCTTGACCATGCCGACCGACTGGCCCGCCATCACCGAGCCATGCTCGACGTCACCGTCTATCACCGCACGACGCAGCGCACCCGCCCAGTAATGCTCGATCTGCAATTGCGCCTCAGCCATTTCCACGCGGCCGCCATCCAAGTGCCCCGCAACCTCGCGCTGCTTCGCCGTGAACAGCTCGCTCGACGCATTCCTCAACGCACGCACCGGAATGACCGGAAGCCGCGCGTCGATCTGCACGCTGGCGATCGCGTCGCGCGCAGACGCCCGAATGAACGCCTTCTTGAAATTGGCATGCGCGATCGATTCGGTCGCGCAGACGAACAGCGTGCCGAGCTGGACCCCCGCCGCACCCATGTCGAGATACCCTGCTATCGCCTCGCCGCGACCGATTCCGCCCGCGACGAACACCGGCACCTGCTCGGCGATCTCGGGCAGCATCTCCTGCGCGAGCACGCTGGTCGAGACCGGGCCGATATGCCCACCGGCCTCCATCCCCTCGATCACCAGCGCGTCAACGCCGCTGCGGATCAGCTTCTTGGCCAGCGCCAGCGCGGGTGAGAACGCGATCAGCTTGGCGCCCGTCTCCTTGATCGCCTCGATGCTGCCCTTGGGCGGCAGGCCACCCGCGAGCACGACATGGCCGACCTTGTGCTTGGCGCAGACCGCGATCAGCTCGAACAGGTCGGGATGCATCGTGATCAGGTTCACGCCGAACGGCTTGGTCGTGAGAGCCTTGGTCGCGGCGATCTCGGTATCGAGCAGTGCGGGCGTCATCGCCCCGCACGCGATCACCCCGAACCCGCCAGCGTTCGAGATCGCCGAGACGAGGTGACGCTCGCTCACCCAGGACATCGCGCCGCCGAGAATCGCGACCTCCGACCCGAGGAACGCGGCGCCGCGCGCCATCCGGCGTTGCAGCCGCTCAGTACCGATCGTCATGCATCCATCCCCGTCGTCCCGGCGCCTGCCGGGATCATGTCGTTATCTATCAGACTCAAGCCGCATCCTCGGCATCGAGCCCGTATGCCGTATGCAGCACGCGCACGGCCAGCTCGGTATAATCCTCTTCGATCAGCACGCTGACCTTGATCTCCGACGTGGCGATCGCCTGGATGTTGATGCCGCGCTCGCCGAGCGTCGTGAACATCGTCGCCGCCACACCCGCATGACTGCGCATCCCGACACCAACGACGGACACTTTGGCCACACGCGTGTCATGCACGATCGTCGCGAACCCGATCGCGTCCTTCGCCTTGTCGAGCACGTCGAGCGAGCGCGCCAGATCGGCCGCCGGCACCGTGAACGTCACGTCGGTCGAGCCGGTCGAATGCGCGACGTTCTGCACGATCATGTCGACGTTGATCCCCGCATCCGCGAGCGGCGCGAAGATCGCGGCGACCGAGCCGGGCCGATCGCTGACCTGCGTCAGGGTGATCTTCGCCTCGTTCTTGTCGTGCGCGATGCCGGTGATGAGCTGGCGTTCCATATCGTCGATTTCCTCTTCGCCCACGATCAACGTGCCCCGTTGTCCGCTTAGGGGGTGACCATCATTGGTGTCGCCGTCTTCGAACGAAGACAGCACGCGCACCCGCACATTCTCTTTCATCGCCAGGCCGACAGACCTAGTCTGCAATACCTTGGCACCGACGCTGGCGAGTTCCAGCATCTCTTCGTACGTCACCTTGCTCAGCTTCCGCGCGCGGGGCACGATCCTGGGGTCGGTCGTGTAGACGCCGTCGACGTCGGTATAGATGTCGCAGCGATCGGCCTTCATCGCCGCCGCCATCGCCACCGCCGACGTATCCGAGCCGCCGCGACCGAGCGTGGTAACGCGCTGGCCGTCCGCGACGCCTTGGAAACCGGGGATCACCGCGACGACACCGTCTGCAAGGCTCGCATCGAGCGCGACCGTGTCGATCTCGCCGATCCGCGCCGAGCCGTGCGCGTCCGAGGTGTTGATCGGCAACTGCCAGCCGAGCCAGGACCGCGCCTTGCAGCCTGCCGCCTGGAGCGCGATCGCGAGCAGTCCACTCGTGATCTGCTCGCCGGCCGAGACGACGACGTCATATTCCTTCGCGTCGTACAGCGACGACGCCTCGCGGCAGAAGCCGACCAGCCGATCGGTCTCACCGGCCATCGCGGAGACGACGACGGCGACCTGGTTGCCGGCGTCGACTTCGCGCTTCACGCGTGCGGCGACGTTGCGGATACGCTCGATCCCAGCCATCGACGTCCCGCCGAATTTCATCACGATACGGGCCATTGGCAGCGCAAATCCCTTTGGGTCGAAGCGGCGGCCCTGATAGGTAGCGCGCATGATACTGGCAAGCGACACCGCAACGAACGCAACAATCGATCCGCGCGAGGCCGCGCATTTCGGCACCATGGCGAAGGACTGGTGGGACCCGAAGGGCTCGTCGGCGCCACTTCACAAGCTCAATCCGCCGCGGTTGCGCTATATCCGCGAGCAGGTGGACGCGCATTGGGGTGGCGACGGTGCGACCTTCACGCCGCTGGCGGGGAAGACCGCGCTCGACGTCGGGTGTGGTGCGGGGTTGCTGTGTGAGCCGCTCGCCCGGCTCGGTGCAGAGGTTACGGGGATCGATGCGGCACCTGAGAATATCGCGGTGGCGGAGATCCATGCGGCGCAGAGCGGGCTTGCGATCGACTACCGTGCGGGGGGAGTGGAAGGACTGGTCGGCCAGTTCGATCTCGTTACCAGCCTGGAGGTGATCGAGCACGTCAGCGACCCCGCCGGCTTTGTTCGGGGTCTTGCGCGGACGTTGGCGGAGGGCGGGTTGCTGATTCTCTCAACGCCCAACCGGACGCCGTTGTCGCGGCTGGCGATGATCACCGTTGCAGAGGGGGCTGGCGTCATTCCCAAGGGCACCCACGACTGGAACAAGTTCCTTACTCCCGAGGAATTGACCGCGCTGCTGAAGGATGCGGGGCTGCGTGTGACGGACACGCGGGGGTTGAGCTTCTCGCCGGCCACCGGCTTCACGCTGAGCGATTCGACGAGCCTCGATTACTTCCTGACCGCGGTAAAAGCCTAACCTTGCCCCACACGGCACCACCCCGGCCTTCTCCACCACCCCGGCGAAGGCCGGGGCCCAATTGGGAAAGCCGTGGTAACGAAGCGCAGTCCTCAGCCATTACCGTCCCCCAACTGGGCCCCGGCCTCCGCCGGGGTGGAAGCGGTGGGTATGTTGGCATTCGTGGCTGAGCACGCCGCTCTCCAAAATTGTTCACCCGCGAAGGCGGGTGCCCAGACTGGACACCCGCCTTCGCGGGTGAACATGCTTTTGGCGTTTGCAGTGTTAGCGATACTCCTCATCGCCCTCGCAATCCTTCGCCCGATCGATCACGACGAGAGCCAATACGTCGCCGCCGCCATCCTCACCGCGCACGGCCTCATCCCCTACCGAGACTTCGCCTATCTCCAGACCCCGCTCCAACCCTATCTGTTCGCCCCGATCGCCGCCCTGGCCGGCGAATGGACATGGCCAGCCCTACGCATAACCAACGCCCTCCTCGGCGCAGCCACCATTGCAGCCGTCCACCGCGCCGCCCGCATCGGCGGCGCCGACACCCGCGCCGCCACCTTCGCCGCCGCGCTGTTCGCCACCTGCGACATCCTCCTCTTCAGCATTGGCACGGCCCGCAACGACGCGCTCCCCGCCGCCTGCCTCGCGCTGGCCCTCCCCGCGATCGTCCGAACCGCCCGCGACCAGGCAAGCCGCCGCGACGCGATCCTGATCGGCACGCTGCTCGCCGCCGCCGCAACCGCGAAAATCTCATACGCCCTCCCCGCGCTCACTTACGGCATCTGGACACTGTTCCGCGCCGACCGTCGCCCATGGTGGACCCTGCTGGGCACGCTCCCGTTCGTCGCCCTGACCACAGCCCTATTCCTCCAGGCCCCCGAAGGTTTCCTGTTCGGCGTCATCAGCTTCCCCGGCCATGCCCCCACCGAATGGTACCAGGCCCGTCCCTGGAAGCTGTCCAACATCGCCAAGATCATCGACACGCTCAAGTTCCTCGCGCTCGGCCCAGCCCTGCTCGCGATCGTCGCCACCATCGGCAGGCGACAACGCTGGCACCTGATCCTCGACCTGCTGATCCTCGCCGGCCTGATCGCCGCGCTCGCGCCGGTGCCGACGTGGCGGCAATATCTGCTGCCGATGCTGCCGGCGCTATTCGTGCGTCTCGCGCTGGTCTGGCACGCGCACCCACCCGGCAAGGCGATGCGGATCGCGGCGGTCGTCTTCGCCTGCGCCGGTCTCGCCCCCACGATCGAAGCCGTCGCGAACGGGCGCATCCCGATGCTCGACGCGATGCGCGATGCCTCAGCCGTTCGCCAGACGCTGGACCGCGAACACGTCGCCGGCCCGGTCGCGACGCTCTCCCCGCAATTCCTCCCCGGCACCGCGAGCGACCCGCGCTTCGCCACCGGCCCCTTCTACTTCCGCAGCACCGCGCTGCTAGACGCGGATCAGGATCGCCAACTTCGTCTGGTCTCGCACGCACGGATGCATCTTCTCGGCCAACCGCCCGCGATCCTCACCGGCGGCGAAGGCGCGTGGAGCAGTGGCGACGATCGGATCGACACCTTGCTCGCCACCTACGCGATCCGCCAAGGCTATCGGGCGGTTCCCGTCCCCGACACACGCTTCACCCTGTACGTCGCACGCCGTGCTTCGCCGCGACCAGCCCCGCATAATAGTCCATGAGTTCCACCGCATGCTCACGGTCGCTGCGCACATGCCGCGCCGCCACCGCCGCCGCCCGCCGCAACAACGCCGGATCGCGCGCGAACAATCGTCCGATCGCCGCAGCCACACTCTCCGCGTCGCGCGCCGCGTAAAGCTCGCTCGCATGGCGGTCCGCAACCTCCGCGCACCCGCCCGTATCCGGCACGATCAGCGGCAGGCCCGACGCCATCGCCTCCGACGCGACCAGTCCAAACGGCTCCGCCTCCGACCCATGGATCAGCGCATCGCAACTCGCCATGATCCGCGCAAGTCGCTCGCGGTCATAGACAGGCGCGAACATCCGGATATGCGGCGACCCGCCGATTCGCCGCTGGATCGCCTTGGTCTGCGCCCCCGCGCCGATCAGGACCAGCCCGACCGGCAGAGTCGCCCCCGCCCGCGCCACCGCATCGACCACCAGAGGCCAGCGCTTCTCGCCGTGATGCCGCCCGAGCCCGAGCAAGAGCATGCCGTCCTCCGGCAACCCGCACTGCCGCAGCAACGCCGCGCGCAACCGTAAATCACGTAGGTCCGGCGAAAAATGTCCGCGCTCGATCCCCAGCGGCATCGCCGCGTCGATCCGCAGCCCCCGCGCGCGCAACCGCTTCTCCAGCGCCGGGCCGTTGGTGACGACGACGTCGTATTTCTCGAGAAACCGGCTCATGTACCGGCTGTACCAGGCGAACCCGCGCTCGATCTGGTCGTGGCTCGCAACGCCCGCGAACCAGCGCTGCGCATAGGCGGCGATATTGTCGTTGTGCATGAAGAACGCCTTCACCGCCCGCCCCTGCCAGTCGCCGACGAACCACGCCGGCCGCCACGGCGAGCAGCATTCGACCACGTCCGGATCGAGATCGTCGAGCACGCGGTGGATCGCGCCCTCGTCCCAGAACAACCCGTAATTGCGATCGAACGGCATCCCCGGCGACTTGAGGTAGATGATCCGCCCCCCGCCCGGCCGCTCCTCGACGCGGTCTTCCTTGCCCGGCGCGACGACGATCAGTTCATGGCCCATGTCCGCCATGATCCCCATTTTCCGGTCGACATAGGTCCGCACGCCGCCGCCGGTCGGCGAGTAGAACTCGTTGACGTCCACCACTCTCACGGCGTGACGGGCCCGAACCCGCCGAGCCCGCGCAGATACTGCACGGTGATCCGCACCGTCGTGACGCCCGCGCCCACCTCGACCAGCGCCTGCTCGACCTTCGGCCGCGACCGCCCGAGCTTCACGTTGCTCGCGAACCCCGCACCATCGGTCCAGAAGCTGAACTTGTTCTTCCCGTCGCGATTATGCGTCAACAACAGCGCATAGCGGCCCGGCCGCGGCACGCGGATGCACAGCATCGGCGCCCCGCTCGGCGGCGTCGGTACCACCACCCGCCGAAACGTCTTGCCCGCCGCGATCAGCACGTGGTCGTCTTTGAGAAAGCCCGCTTCGTCATCAGGATAGAGTTCGAGCTTCAACTCGCCCGTACGATCCTTCAGCCCGGTGACCTCGACCGCGATCGCCGGCCCCTCACCCGGCCGGCACGCCGCCGCATCGCTACCGAGCACCTGCGCGCCGTTCGACCCTGTAAGCGCAACGATCGCGGCCAGCGCGACACAGGCGCGGATCACGCGCGCAACCGGGTAAGCCCGGCGTGGATGCCGAACAGAATGATCAACGCGACATGCACCAGCAACGTCAGCGCGGCGGTGAACGCGATCAGTTCCGACAGCGCCTGGTCCTGCCCGATCAACAGGATCGCGGCGTTGGCGAACAGCAGATCCTTGTTCGGCACCAGCGGCAGGCGCGACACCAGCAGGCGTCCGGCGGCAAGGAACAGCCACATCCCTACCGGCACGCCCGGCAACGCGAAATGCCACGCGAACGCGATCAGCACCGATCCGCACAGCAACCGAACGCAATGGATCCCGAACACCCACCAGAGCTTTGCACGCGGCAGCGAGAACACCCGGCGCGAGAAGATCAGGAACGGCAGCGAGATCGCCAGCGTTACGCCCGCCGACGCCAGCACTGTGCGGAACTGGTCGTGCGTCAGCAGATGCCGGCCGAGCGGCAACGCGATCGCCACCAGCAGCAGCGTGACCGCATTGCCCGCGATCGCCGACAGGATCGACACGTCCTTCACCGCGCCGAACGGCGACGCCACCATCCGCGCCTTCGCCCGCGCCCAGGCGTAGAAATACGCGTCGCCCGAATAACCGAACACGACTTCGTTCGCGATCCGCTTCTTGATGAGTGCAACGAGACCGCCAAGCGGAATACCCCAGAGCCGACGGAAGATGACGTAATCCCCGGTCGGCGGCGACATGTAGAGCAGGCCGAAGCACAGGTAGAAGCGCGGGTCCTGCGGCACCGACCGCGACAGCCCGGCAAGGCCATGCCCGAGCAGTTCGCGCCCCAGGCCGACGATCATCGCCAGCGTCAGCACCGCACCGATGATCGCGGGCCACCGGCTGCCGAGCGCCTTCAGCGGCTCGAGACCGGCGCGCGCGATATCCGCATAGCCGTCGCGATCGGCAGTTTTGGTAC
This sequence comes from Sphingomonas sp. PAMC26645, assembly GCF_004795835.1. Lineage (NCBI taxonomy): Bacteria > Pseudomonadati > Pseudomonadota > Alphaproteobacteria > Sphingomonadales > Sphingomonadaceae > Sphingomonas > Sphingomonas sp. PAMC26645. The sequence continues at coordinate 766,977 of NZ_CP039249.1, read as the reverse complement.
GGAAGTTCACTTGCCGGTCCTCAAACCATTGTCCTCAAGCCGTTCCGCCGCCCTTGCCCGCCTCCGTCGCGCGGCCTGATAGCCGCCCGCCGCCGTGCATGCACGCAAAGTCGGTTTCATTCGGTCACGATCTCCGCTTTATTCATCGCGCAGTATGATGACCCCCATATGTCACTCGTGAGCAAGCCACCGATCGCGCAGCACATCCTGACCTATGCCGAGGACTTGCGCGGCGGCGGGGTAGAACGCGCGCAACTGCGCCTCGCGCGCGGCTGGCTCGCGGCGGGCCGGCGCGTGACGCTGGCGATCGAGGATATTTCCGGGCCGCTGGCGGCGGAACTGCCGGACGGGTTAGAGGTCGTCGCGCCCTCGTGGTTGCTCGCGCTGCCGAAGGTCGTGCGCCGTCTAGCGCCGGACATCATATTCTGCCCCGGTAATTTCTACACCGGCATCGCGGCATGGACCCGGCTGCGACTCGGCAAGACGTGTCCGCCGATCGTCGCCAAGATGTCCAACGCCCCCGCGCGCGCCGATCATGGCCGCCTGATGCACGCCGCGCACCAGGTCTGGCTCGCGCGGCACGGCAGCTTCCTCGATCACCTCGTCGCGATGACGCCGGCGACCGCGGACGAGGCGGCCTTGGCGACCCACATGGCCGGGCGGACGAGCGTCATCCCGAACCCGCCAGCGGTGCCTATTCCCAGCGCGCTGCCCGACCTGCCACCGCGCTTCATTCTCGGCGTCGGCCGGCTCGAACCGCAGAAGCGCTGGGACCGCCTGATCGCCGCACTCCCGCTGCTCGCAGACCAGACGATACCGCTCGTCATCCTCGGCGAAGGTAGCGAGCGCGGGGCGATCGAGGCACAGATCCGCGCGCTCGGCTTGGGGACGCGCGTCCTCCTACTCGGCCACAGCAGCGACCCGCTCCCAGTCATGGCTCGCGCGGCGGTACTAGTGCTGACATCGGAGTACGAAGGTGTACCGGGGGTGTTGCGCGAGGCACTGTCGGTCGGGACGCCGGTGATCTCGACCGACTCGAGCGCAGCGGTGGCGGAGATTATTGATCGGACGGACCGTGGGACGGTCATCGCGAGGGAGGACGCTGCTGCGTTGGTCGCAGCGCTGAACGCATGGCTAGAGCCAATTCGGCAGCGACCCGAACCAGTCCCCCAACCGGGTGCGGACTCAGCCAACCGCTACCTCGCACTCTTCGACCAACTAGTGAGGCGGTAACTCCCCACTCGATTACCCGCCCATTGACGTCCCCGGCCCTCACCCCCCGTCATCCCCGCGGACGCGGGGACCCATACTGGCAAACTTTGGAGGATATGGGTCCCCGCGTCCGCGGGGATGACGGATAGTGAGCTTTATCCCACCACCATTGTAGAACGAGGGTGCTTACCCGCCGGAGGTCGGTACGGTTGCGCGTGCCGACCGGCAAGGCAACGCTCGCTCACGCAGGAGTGGCAGCCCCCTCGTCAGCCTCAGCCTTCTCCTCTTCCCGCTCAGACCGTCGCTCCAGCGCGGTCTTCAACATCGCAGTCATCGGATCAGCCAGCGCCAGCCCCAGAATCCCGAACAGCGCGCTCGCCAGGATCTGCGCACCCAACGTCAACGCTGGCGGCAGATCGACAGTCCGCTTGGCGACCATCGGCACGATCACATACCCGTCGATCGTCTGCACGACGAGATACGTGCCGATCGCCCAATAGCCAGTATCGACACCCGCGCTGAACCCGACCGCGACCATCAGCACGCCGGTCACGATCGCGCCGACGTTCGGAATGAACGCGAGAATACCCGCGATGATGCCGAGCAGCATCGCCATCGGCACGCCGCCGACCGCCAGCGCGATACCGCTCGCGACACCCTCGACCGCCATCCCGAGCAGGCGCCCGGCGAGCAACCGCCGCAACGTCGCGCCCATCTTGACCAAAGTCCTGGCGAACTCGGGGCGCAGGTCGAGTGGCACCATCCACTGGAGCCCCCGCGAGTACGTCCCCGGGTCCATCGCGATGAACAGCCCGAGAATCAGGATCATGAACATGCTGGTGATCGCGCCGATCGCGCTACCCACCCACGACGTCACTCGCCCGACCGAGCCGAGCGCCTGCTTGACGATCCCGTTGACGTCCGATGCGCCCGGCATCAGCCCCTGCGTGGTCAAATAGCCGGTGAAGCGGTTGGCCTGCGATTCCAGAGTCGACCGCAGCTGTGTTACCTGCTCGGTGACTTGCACGCCGGTCAGCACGAACGTGCCCACCAGGAACGCGAACGTCAGCAACACGACGATCAGCAACCGCCAGCCACGCCCGATCGGCAGCACCCGCCCGAGCAGCCGCACGCCACCATCGAGCAGCGCCGCGAACACGACGCCGGCAAAGATGATCAGCAACGGCTGCACCAGCACGATCAGCAGCGCGATCACGCAGGCGAGCCCGAGCCAGATCGCTGCGCGCTTCAGTTCCTTGCGCAGGAACGGATCGCGCATCTCGACCGGGCTCAGTTCGTCGACGGTCTTGGTCTCCGCCATCTCAGTTCGCCTTGGCGGGGTGCAGCGAGGTGCCCGCGCGATCCGGGCGCAGCGAACTCCACCAGCTCAGCGGGTTGAACGTCGCATCGCCGTCGAGGCTGAAGGTGATGAACTCCGCACGGCCACCGAGATTCTCGTACGGCACCGGACCGCCAAGTCCGAGATGGCTCAGCGCGAACCGGCTGTCGGCCGAGCGATCGCGGTTGTCGCCCATCAGGAAGACGTGGTTCGCGGGGATCGTAACTTCCGCGAAATTGTCGCCCTGGCTGTCGGACTCCAGATCGATCGTCTCGTAGCGGCGGCCGTTGGGCAGCGTCTCGGTATAGGTCGGCAGGCGGCACATCTCGCGCCCGTCGGGCAGCGTCTCGCGCGCACCGGGATAGTCGATCTCGCTGCACGGGCTGTTGGTATCGACCGGGATCAGCGTGTCGTGCAAGGGGCCGCGCTTCACTGCCACGCCGTTGAGGAACACGATCCCGCCGCGCACGGCCAGCTTGTCGCCGGGCAGGCCGATGACGCGCTTGATATAGTCGTTATGCGTGCCCGGCGGCGTCACGATCACCACGTCGCCGCGCGTCGGCAGCGAGCCGAACAGGCGGCCGTGGATGAACGGCAGCGACACACTCCAGCTGTCCTCCTGCTGGCGCAGCACGACGCCCTTGAAGATCGCGACCGGGTTGGGGATCGTCGGCGACACGAACGACCAGCCGTACGCGAACTTGGTCACCACCAGCCGGTCGCCGATGCGCAGGCCCGGCAGCATCGATTCGCTGGGAATATAGAAGGGCTTGGCGATGAAGCTGTGGAAGCCGAGCACGACCAGGATCAGCCAGAATATGCCCTTCACCTCGCCCCACCAGTCGGTGCCGCGGCGGCGGCCAGTCTCGGAACCAGTTTCCGGTGTGGTGCTGGCCGGTGGCGCGGTATCGGCCGCGGTCTGCGCGAGGGGCTTTTCCTGGAACTCGTTGCCGTCCAACGCCGCGTCCTTCATCGGTTCGTATCCTGGCGCATGTCCGGGGATATCAGAGGTATGGCTTCGATGATCACGAAGGCCTGCGCCCACGGATGATCATCGGTCATCGTCAAATGCACGCGGGCGGCGTGGCCTTCGGGGATCAACGCGTCAAGCCTCGCTTTGGCGCCCCCGGTCAACGCCAGCGTCGGCGCGCCGCTGGAGGCGTTGACCACGCCGATATCGCGCATGAAGACGCCCGCGCGAAACCCGGTCCCCACGGCCTTCGAAAACGCCTCCTTCGCGGCGAACCGCTTCGCCAGCGTCCCGGCTTTCGTGAAAGGCCGCCGCGCCGCTTTCGCCCGCTCGACATCGGTAAACACGCGCTGCTCGAACCGATCCCCGAACCGCGCGACGGACGCGGCAATCCGCTCGATGTTACACAGGTCGGACCCAAGCCCGATGATCACGAGGCGGCCTGGAGTCGGAAGACAGATTTGGTTCTCGCGAAGGCGCTAAGGCGCGAAGAGAACAAGAAGGGAAGCGAACTATGGGCTCTCTCCTTCCTCTTCGCGCCTTTGCGCCTTTGCGTGAACAAATTCTGAAAGCTATCGCGCCGCATCCATAGCCTCACGCATCAGCCGAACCGCTTCACCAAGCCCGACGAACAGCGCCTCGCCGACAAGGAAATGCCCGATGTTCAGCTCCCGAACCTGCCGGATAGCCGCGATCGGTGCTACGTTGTCGTAGGTCAGCCCGTGCCCCGCATGCACCTCGATGCCGTTCTTCGCCGCCAACGCCGCCGCGTCGCTCAGCCGCCGCAGCTCCACCACCCGCGCCTCGCCCGACAATTCCGCATACAGCCCGGTGTGCAGCTCCACCACCGGCACCTTGAGCCGGACCGCCGCCTCGATCTGCCTCGCGTCGGGCTCGATGAACAGCGACACGCGGATGCCCGCCCCCGCCAGTGCATCGACCAGCCGCGCCATCCGGCCGTAATGCCCGGCGACGTCGAGCCCGCCCTCGGTGGTCAGTTCCTCGCGCTTTTCCGGCACGATGCATGCCGCGTGCGGCTTGTGGCGCAGCGCGATGCCGAGCATCTCGTCGGTTGCCGCCATCTCCAGGTTGAGCGGGATCGTCAGCTCAGCCGACAGCCGCGCGATGTCGTCGTCCGTAATGTGCCGGCGATCCTCCCGCAGATGCGCGGTGATGCCGTCCGCCCCCGCCGCCGCTGCGACCAAAGCCGCGCGCACCGGATCGGGATACCCCGCCCCCCGCGCATTTCGCACGGTCGCGACGTGATCGATGTTCACCCCAAGGCGCAGGTGGTCGTTGCCGGAGGGGCTCATGCCGCCGCCCTACTTCCAGGCTTGATCGCAGGGATCGCGGCGAGTTCGCGCGGCAACGCATCAGCCGGATAGGTCGGCACGTCGAGCCGGATCAGCGGGAAGAACGGCACACCCAGGTCCGCCGTCCCGTTCGAGCGATCGACCAGCGCCGCCGCCGCGACCGTCACGCCGCCCGCGCGCCCGATCGCCGCGATCGCCTCGCGCGACGACAGCCCGGTGGTGACGACGTCCTCCATCATCAGCACGCGCTGGCCCGGCGCCAAGCGGAACCCGCGACGCAGTTCGAACACGCCGTCGGGCCGCTCGAGGAATACCGCCTCGACACCCAGCGCGCGGCCCATTTCGTGGCCGGCAATCACGCCGCCCATCGCCGGCGACACCACGATATCGATCTGCGCACGCAACTCGGCCGGGATCGACGCCACCAGCGCTTCCGACAGCCGAGCGCCACGTGCGGGATCCATCAAAACCCGCGCGCATTGCAGGTAGCGCGAACTGCGCAGGCCGGAGGACAGGATGAAATGCCCTTCGAGCAACGCTTCGGCAGCGCGGAATTCGGCGAGCACGTCGTCTTCGGTCATCGCGGGTCATCGCTCCAAATGGTCTGCCCGCGCTGATACGAGCGCGGGAAAGGCCACGCAACGACTACCGGCGCATAAGTAAACGCACCATGCCCGCCCCTTCGTCGCCCCGGGATCGTTCCGGCATGACGGGTGAATCCAGACAAGGCTTGAGGCGAGCCCCCCCGCTGGGTATAGCTCTTCCCAAATCATAAGCAGACATCCGCGCGTCCGTGATATCGGGTTCGCTATAAACCGGGGTCAAGAATAACGATGCGCAAGATGGGGATGAGAGGATTTGCGATGGCAGCGGGGCTCGCACTGGCGAGTCTCGGTGGTGTCGCCGGGCATGCGGCCCAGCCTGCGAGCACGCTAGCAGCGACGCCTGCGCCGCAGGCCGCCGCAGCACCGGGGGGCGTGTCGAACACTGCGCCGACGACCGCCGCAGCGACGCCCACCGCCAACCCGTCCAGCCCCGAGCTCGCGATGGACGGTGCGCCTGCGATGACGGTCAAGCCGATGATCGGCCAGCCCACGGACGGCCTGTTCGGCCTCCAGCCGCAGGTGACCAAGAACGGCCAGTTCGCGCACTGGATGCACAATTCGATCCTGGTGCCGACGATCACGATCATCTCGCTGTTCGTCCTCGCGCTCCTCTTCTGGGTCTCGTTCCGCTACCGCAAGGCACGCAACCCGGTCGCGTCGAAGACCAGCCACAATACCTTCATCGAGATCATCTGGACGCTGGCGCCGGTCGTGATCCTCGTCCTGATCGCGGTCCCCTCGATTGGCCTGCTGCAAGCGCAGTTCAAGCCCGCCCCCTCCGGCGCGGTGACGCTGAAGGCGATCGGCAATCAATGGTATTGGACCTACCAGTATCCCGACAATGGCGGCTTCGAGATCACCGCCAACATGCTGAAGGAAAAGGCTGACGTCGCCGCCGGCGAGCGTGGCCGCACCGATGCCGACGGCCCCAAGCTGCTCGCCACCGACAACCGCATCGTCCTTCCCGTCGGCGTGCCGATCCGCCTGATCACGACGTCGAACGACGTGATCCACAGCTGGGCGGTCCCCGCGTTCTGGATCAAGCTCGACGCGATCCCCGGCCGCCTGAACGAGACCAGCTTCACGATCGAAAAGCCCGGCCTGTATTTCGGCCAGTGCTCCGAGCTGTGCGGCGCGCGCCACGGCTATATGCCGATCGCGGTCGAGGCGGTTCCACCCGCCGAATACGCGGCATGGGTCAAGGCTAAGGGCGGCACGATGCCGACCCCCGGCAAGGCGTCCGACAAGGTCATCCCGCAGCCCGGCGCCGATGGCTCCGCGGCGAAGGTCGAGGAGTCCGCGGAAACCGCTAACGCCACCGGCCCTGTGGAAAACGTAACGACCGCAGCCCCTGCGACCACGCAGGGCGCGACCTCAAACCCGGCCGGCGCCGGCAACGCGGGACAGTAAGATGACCGACACCGCTCTCACCCCGTCGGCCTTCGTGTCCCACGAAGCGCACGACCATCATCACGATACCGATCACAAGCCGGGCTTCTTCGCGCGTTGGTTCATGTCGACCAACCACAAGGACATCGGCACGCTGTACCTGATCTTCGCGATCGTCGCGGGGATCATCGGCGGCTCGGTCTCGGGCCTCATGCGCGCCGAGCTCGCGCATCCGGGCATCCAGTATCTGCAGGGCTGGGCGAGCATGCTCCATGGCGGTCCGGCCAGCCTCGACGAATCGCTCCATCTCTGGAACGTGCTGATCACCGCGCACGGCCTGATCATGGTGTTCTTCATGGTCATGCCGGCGATGGTCGGTGGCTTCGGCAACTGGTTCGTGCCGATCATGATCGGTGCGCCCGACATGGCGTTTCCGCGCATGAACAACGTGTCGTTCTGGCTGCTGATCCCCGCGTTCACGCTGCTGCTGGCGTCGCCGTTCTTCGGTGGCGCGGGTAATGGCTGGACGCTCTACGCCCCGCTCTCGACGTACGGCGAGCCGGGACCTTCAACAGACATGGCAATCCTCGCGCTTCACCTCGCGGGCGCATCGTCGATCCTGGGCGCGATCAACTTCATCACGACGATCTTCAACATGCGCGCGCCGGGCATGACGCTGCACAAGATGCCACTGTTCGTGTGGTCGATGCTCGTCACCGCGTTCCTGCTGCTGCTCGCGCTGCCGGTGCTCGCCGCGGCAATCACGATGCTGCTGACCGATCGCAATTTCGGCACGACGTTCTTCGATCCGGCCGGCGGCGGCGATCCCGTCCTGTACCAGCATCTGTTCTGGTTCTTCGGTCATCCCGAAGTCTACATCATGATCCTGCCGGGCTTCGGCATCGTCAGCCAGATCATCTCGACGTTCAGCCGCAAGCCGGTCTTCGGCTATCTCGGCATGGCGTATGCGATGGTCGCGATCGGCGTGGTCGGCTTCGTCGTGTGGGCGCACCACATGTTCACCACCGGCCTCTCGGTGAACACCAAGATGTACTTCACCGCGGCGACGATGGTCATCGCGGTCCCGACTGGCATCAAGATCTTCTCGTGGATCGCCACGATGTGGGGCGGCTCGCTCACCTTCAGGACGCCGATGGTGTGGTCGATCGGCTTCATCTTCATGTTCACCGTCGGCGGCGTGACCGGCGTGGTGCTCGCCAACGGCGGCATCGACGACTACATGCAGGACACCTATTACGTGGTGGCGCATTTCCACTACGTGCTGTCGCTAGGTGCGGTCTTCTCGCTGTTCGCCGGGTTCTATTACTGGTTCCCGAAGATGACCGGCAAGATGTACAACGAGTTCCTCGGCCAGCTGCACTTCTGGGTGTTCTTCGTCGGCGTGAACGTGATGTTCTTCCCGATGCACTTCCTGGGCCTCCAGGGCATGCCACGCCGTATCCCGGACTACACGCCGCAGTACGAGCATTGGAACACGGTCGCGTCGGTCGGCTACATGATCATGGCCGCGGGCATGGTGGTGTTCTTCATCAACCTGATCTGGTCGCTGGCGGCCGGCAAGAAGGCGGGCGACAACCCCTGGGGCGACGGCGCAACGACTCTGGAGTGGACGATCTCCTCGCCGCCGCCATACCACCAGTTCGAGACGTTGCCGCGGATCGACTGAGGCGGATCAGGGCCATCAGGCCCCCGCCCGGCCGGCGCGGCAAAGCCGCGTCCGACGACACGGGATTTACTGCCGTGTCGGAGCCAGCCAAAAACGAAGACGCCTCGGGGAAACCCGGGGCGTTTTTCGTTAAATGGCCGTCCCCAGTCCCACGATGTTTCCGCGCAAAGGCGGGGACCCCCCTCAGGCTCCCGCCTCCACAGGAAAACGAAGGAAGGGAGCACCCACAGGACGTCATCCCCCGCATACGTCCTCCCAGCGGGGTTGGGATTGCACCCTGTACCTCCATTCGCGCGTCATGAGCGAGACCCAGCTTTCGCTCGGATGACGAGATAGGGTTGGCCAAATCCCACCCCGAGCGCTTCACATTCATCATTCCACAGGACAATCGCGCTAACCCCGCGTCATGCCCAGCGCGCCGCCCCCAGTCCGCCCCGACGCGCCAACCGGCATCGCTTATTCGACCTTCGCCCTGCTATCTTCCTTCGCGGCGTTTGCGTTCACGATCATCGTCCCCACCATGCTGCGCGACGGCGACACCGGCTGGCATCTCGTCGCAGGCGCCTGGATCGTGGCGCATGCGGCCGTGCCGACGAGCGATCCGTTCTCGTTCAGCGTCGTCGGCCGTCCCTGGGTCGCACACGAATGGCTCTCCGAAGTAGCGATGTACGCGAGTTACCGCGCGGGCGGCTGGAGCGGCCTGATCGTTCTGGTCGGGGTGGCAACGGCTGCGCTGTTCGCGCTGGTAGCCGCCGAACTCCGCCGCTGGATGAGCGCGCGGGCAAGTATCATCGCGCTGCTGCTGCTCGCCACCGGGCTACTCCCGTCGCTGATCGCAAGGCCGCATATGCTGGTGCTGCCGATCCTTGCCGGCTGGACGATCGCGCTGTTGCGTGCGCGCGAACACGACCGAGCTCCACCACTGCCGATGGCGGCGGCGATGCTGATCTGGGCGAATGCGCATGGCAGCTACGTCTTCGGACTGGCGCTGGTCGGCGTATTCGCGCTCGAGGCGTTGCTGGCCGCCAAGCCCTCCGACCGCCGCACCGTGATCCAGCGCTGGGGCCTATTCGGAATTAGCGCGACGATCGCTGCAGCCGTCACGCCGTGGGGCGTGCACGGCCTGACGTTTCCATTTTATCTGAACGACCTGAAAGCGCTCGGTCAGATCAACGAATGGCAGCCGTCCGACTTCAGAACCTTTTCCGGCTTCGAGGCGATCTTGCTCGCTAGCCTCGCGTTCCTGCTGGCGCGGCCGATCCGTATCCCACCGATCCGCGTGCTGCTGCTGCTCGGCATGCTCCACATGACGCTGCAGCACACCCGCCACGAGATCATCCTCGTGACCGTCGGCATACTCGTGCTGGCCAAGCCGCTCGGCCGCGCGTGGCGCTACCGCGATACCAGCTTTTCGAACCCCCTTCCCCATGGCTCAGAGCGACTGATCGTAGCCTTTCTGGTATCCGCTCTTGCAATCAGTCTCACAGCCTACCGCGTCGCAGTGCCGGTCGTCCGCACGGAAACCAGAGGCATTCCCGTCCGCGCGCTCACGCATCTTCCGCCTGCGCTACGCCACCAGCGCGTCTTCAATGAATACGGCTTCGGCGGATCGCTGATCCTAGCGGGCATCCGTCCGTATATCGATGGACGGACCGACATGTACGGCGACGCCTTCACGCTCGACTATTTTGCGATCGCCCGCGGCGACGCGGATCGCTGGCATGCGGCGAATGCGAAGTGGCATTTCGGCTGGACCATCCTGCCGCCGCGCTCGCCACTGGTCCGCTTGCTCGACCATGACCCCGCTTGGCGGCGGATCTACGCGGACGATACCGCGGTCATTCATCAAGCCGTACCCACGCACCGGGCAAACCGCTGAGCAATCACGAAGGCTTTCCGACCTCCGCCGCAACGCGTATAGCGTACCCGAACCATGACTCCTGCCACCCCCCTCCTGCCACCGGCGCATTGGCGCGATTTCCTTGCGCTGACGAAGCCGCGCGTGATGACGCTCGTCGTCTTCACCGGGCTATGCGGCATGCTTGCCGCGCCAACCTCGGTGCACCCGGTGATCGGCTTCACCGCGATCCTCTGCATCGCGCTCGGTGCCGGCGCAGCGGGCGCGCTCAACCAATGGTACGAGTCGGACATCGACGCGGTCATGCGTCGCACCCAGAAGCGCCCGCTGCCCGACGGCCGCATGGACCGTCAGGCCGCACTGCATTTCGGCGTAGGGCTCGGCGCGTTCTCGGTGCTGTTCATGGGCGTCGCGGTGAACATCGTCGCAGCGGCGATTCTGACCGTCTCGATCCTGTTCTACGTGCTGGTCTATACCGTCTGGCTGAAGCGCCGCACGCCGCAGAACATCGTCATTGGTGGTGCCGCCGGCGCGTTCCCGCCACTGATCGGCTGGGCCGCGGCGACCGGCGATATCGCGCTGCTGCCGGTGTTGTTGTTCCTGTTCGTGTTCCTCTGGACGCCGCCGCATTTCTGGGCGCTCGCGCTGTTCATGAAGAGTGATTACGCCGCCGCGGGCGTACCGATGCTCCCGGTCGTGTCGGGGGAGCGCACCACGCGGACGCAGATCGGGCTTTACACGATCCCGATGGCGGCGGTCGCGATCCTCCCTTGGCCGCTTGGGCTGACCGGGCCGATCTATGGCATCGCGGCCGTACTGCTGACCGGCTGGTTCGCGCTACTAGCCGTCCGCGTCTCGAGGCGCACCACGCATGCCGACGATGCGATGAAACCGGAGAAGGCCTTGTTCAAATACTCGATCCTGTATCTGTTCGTGATGTTCGGCGCGCTGGTCGTCGACCGGTGGTTCGCATGAGCATTCCTGATCCAGACCTGATCCGAAGCCGCCAACGTGGTCGCGCCCGCGTCATGGCGCTCTTGCTCGGCGCGTTCGTCATCCTCGTCTTCGCGATCTCGATCGCCAAGATCCGCGCGGGGATGCCGCACTGATGGCCGGCTGGAAGGCCATGTCGCGCACCAACCGTACCGCGGCACTAGCCGTGCTGTTCATCTGTTTCATGACCGGACTCGCCTGGGCCAGCGTGCCGCTCTACCGCCTGTTCTGCGCCGCGACCGGGCTCAACGGCACCACCAACCGCGGACTGGCCGCCCCCGGGGCGGTCGACCACAAGATCCAGATCGACTTCGACACCAACGTCAGCCCCAAGCTGCCGTGGAAGTTCACGCCTGAGAATCGCTCCGACACGGTCGATATCGGCGCGCGCGACATGGCGTTCTTTACCGCGACCAACACGTCGAACAAGCCGCTGACGGGCACCGCGACGTTCAACGTCCAGCCCGCGCAGGCCGGCAAGTATTTCACCAAGATCCAGTGTTTCTGCTTCACGCAGCAGACGCTGAAACCCGGCGAGACAGCGCGGATGCCGGTGATCTTCTTCGTCGACCCGAAGATCCTGACGGACCCCGACGCGGCCGATATCCAGACGATCACGCTCAGCTATACGTTTTACCCGGTGGATTCTGCGAAAACAGCCAGCTAGAACGTCGCCAAAGAAAATAGGGGAGTACCGATGGCCGGCGCCAAGAACCATGATTACCACATCCTGCCGCCGAGCATCTGGCCGCTGGTCGGATCGTTCTCGGCGCTGATCATGGCGGTCGGCGGCATCATGTGGATGCACGGCGGCCATATCGACAAGCCAAACGGCGGCGGCTGGGTGTTCTTCATCGGGCTCGCGGGTGTGCTCTTCACGATGTATTCCTGGTGGACGCAGGTCGTGCACGAGGCCCGCGCGGGCGATCACACCCCCGTCGTCCAGCTCCATTTCCGCTACGGCATGATCCTGTTCATCGCATCCGAAGTGATGTTCTTCGTCGGCTGGTTCTGGGCGTTCTTCGACTTCTCGCTGTTCCCGACCGCGATGACCTTCGCCGACGGCACGGTCACGCGTGCCGTCGAAGGCGGTGCGGCGATCGTCGCGCAGTGGCCGCCCAAGGGGCTGACGGTCATCAACCCGTTCGAACTGCCGCTGCTCAACACGCTGATCCTGCTGACCTCGGGCACCACCGTGACCTGGGCGCACCACGCGTTGATCCACAACCAGCGCGGCGGCGAGAAGACCGGGCTGTGGGGCATGATCGGCGTCGGCAACCGCGATGGCGTGCTCAAGGGCCTGTGGCTGACCGTGATCCTCGGAATCTTGTTCAGCTCGATCCAGGCGTATGAGTATGCCCACGCGCCCTTCCCGTTCAAGGGGATCAACTACGGCGCGTCGTTCTTCATGGCGACCGGCTTCCACGGCTTCCACGTACTCATCGGCACGATCTTCCTGATCGTCTGCCTGGTCCGCGCCTACCGCGGCGACTTTACCCCACGCCAGCATTTCGGCTTCGAAGCGGCGGCGTGGTACTGGCATTTCGTCGACGTCGTGTGGCTGTTCCTGTTCGTCACCGTCTACGTATGGGGCGGCTGGGGCGCCCCCGTCCACGGCGGTTGAGCTCCTACCACTCGGGCGTGAGCCCACACCGCGGCAGGCACCACCCCGGCGAAGGCCGGGGCCCAATTGGTGAGGTTGCGGTAACGAAGCGCGGTCCTCCGTTGGCAACGTCCCCCAATTGGGCCCCGGCCTCCGCCGGGGTGGTGGCGAATGACACGGCACTGATCCAAGCCTATTCCCTCCCCTTGCTCTCCCGCGAAGGCAGGAGCTCAGTCTGGATCCCCGCCTTTGCGGGGAAACAAGGGAGAGCGCTGACAGCATGACTGAAGACCCATACCCACTCGCCAACGCCCCCACGATCGCGCAGGTCGCGCTCAAAGGCCTATGCCCCCGCTGCGGCAAGCCCACGCTCTTCGCGAAATGGTCCTCCTTCGCCGACCACTGCCCGAACTGCGGTCTCGACTTCAGCAAGTTCAACGTCGGCGATGGCCCCGCCGCGTTCCTCACCCTGATCCTCGGCGCACTCGTCGTAGCCCTCGCGATCACGCTCGAACTCAAAGTCCACCCCCCGCTCTGGCTGCACATGCTGATTTGGATCCCCTTCACCGCCGGTGGGGTCGTGCTGTCCCTCCGAGCGGCTAAAGGCGCGCTCATGTCCGCCGAATACCGCAACGCAGCCCGCGAAGGCCGAATCGACCCGTGACCCAATCTGCACGACGTATCCCAATCATCCCGACGGTCCTCGTAACGCTTGCGATCGCGGCGATGATCGGGCTCGGCCTGTGGCAGCTCCTTGACCGCCTCCCGAAAAAGGAAGCGTTCCTCGCGCAGCTCGCCGCCAATCCCGCCAAGCCGCCGATGGCCTTCCCCCGCTTCCCCGACGAAACGCTGCTGTTCCGCCGCGCTTCGGGCCTCTGCCTCCAGCCGACCGGGATCAAGCTCGCCGGTGCCGGCAAGTCCGGCTTCCGCGCGATCGCCGAATGCCGAACCGGCGCGGAAGGTCCCGGCATGATCGTCCAGCTCGGCACCACGCGCGATCCGATGGCCAAGGTGAACTGGGCCGGCGGCGAAGTCTCCGGTTACATCACCCACGCCCCCGACGGCCGTTCGCTGATCGGATCGCTGTTCGATCACACCCCGCAGCGCCTGATGCTGGTCGTCGACACGCCACAGGCGGGACTCAACCCGAACGGCAGGCCCGACATCGCCTCGGTCCCGAACAACCACCTCGCTTATGCCGGCCAATGGTTCTTCTTCGCCGCCATCGCCGCGATCATCTACACCCTCGCGCTTCGCCGCCGGCCACGCTGACTCGGACGCACGATAGACCAAACACCGTCATCCCAGCGAACGCTGGGATATCCCCGTTTGGCACGCGTCACCTGCCTCGCGAGATACCCCAGCTTTAGCTGGGGTGACGGAATGGGGCTAGTGGTAACAGACTGCCGGCTGAGGTACGAACTGGGGACTGGGGACTGACGGGATAGCCCACCGCGAGTGTCCGAAAGCTTGTCGCTTCCCCGCCCATTCGCTAACCGCGTGACCATGCGTTACATCAGCACCCGCGGCTCGGCCCCCGTTCTCGATTTCGAAGCGGCGACGCTCGCCGGTCTAGCCTCCGATGGCGGCCTCTACCTCCCCGACGCGTGGCCGACGATGACCCGCGACGAGATCGCCGCGCTCGCCGGGCTTTCGTATGTCGACACCGCGGTCGCTGTGATGGCCCCGTTCGTCGGCGACGCGATGACGCGCGAGGAACTGAAGGCGCTCTGCGACCAGGCCTATGGCCGCTTCTCGCATGCCGCGGTCGTCCCCCTGGTGCAGCTAGATCACGACCAGTGGCTTCTCGAACTCTTCCACGGCCCAACGCTCGCGTTCAAGGACGTCGCGCTCCAGCTGCTCGGCCTGTTCTTCGAGCGTTTCCTCGCCGGCACGGACAAGCGCCTGACGATCGTCGGCGCGACCAGCGGCGACACCGGCTCGGCGGCGATCGACGCGGTCGCGGGGCGCGCGGGGATCGACATCTTCATGCTACACCCGGTCGGCCGCATCTCCGACGTACAGCGCCGCCAGATGACCACGGTGCTCAGCCCCAACGTCTACAACATCGCGATCGAGGGCAGCTTCGACGACGCCCAGGCACTCGTGAAGGCGATGTTCAACGACCGCGCCTTCTCGACCAAGTTCGCACTGTCGGCGGTCAACTCGATCAACTGGGCCCGCCTGATGGCGCAGGTGGTCTACTTCTTCTACGCCGCCGTCCGCCTCGGCGCGCCCGATCGCGAGGTCGCATTCGCAGTCCCGACCGGCAATTTCGGCGACGTGTTCGCGGGCTACGTCGCGGCGAAGATGGGGCTTCCGGTGGCCAAGCTGGTGGTCGCGACCAACGTCAACGACATCCTCCACCGCGCGCTCAGCACCGGCGATTACTCGAAAGGCGGCGTCCAGCAGACCCCGACCCCGTCGATGGACATCCAGGTCAGCTCGAACTTCGAACGCCTGTTGTTCGACCTCGGCGACCGTGACGGTCCCGCGTTGGCGTCCCAAATGAGCGGCTTCGAATCCTCGGGAGCAATGCGCCTGACCAACGCGCAGTCGCAGGGCGCCTCGGCCCTCTTCCAGAGCGAGCGCATCGACCTCGACGACATGACGCTGGCGATGCGCTGGGCCCACGAGCATGCGGGGCAAGTGATCGATCCGCACACCGCGATCGGCCTCGCCGCAGCCCTGCGCACCGAAGTCCCCGCCGGCGTTCCCATCGTGACGCTCGCCACCGCGCACCCCGCCAAGTTCGGCGACGCGGTCGAGCGCGCGACCGGCGTCCGCCCCTCGCTGCCCACCCGCGTCGGCGACCTGTTCGACCGCGAGGAGCGTTACGCCACCCTCCCGGCGACGTTCGAGGCGATCACCGCCTACATCACCGAGCGCGCGAAGCCGTCGGCATGAAGCTGGAAACCCTCATCGGCGAGCCCTGGGCGGATTACGGCCTGATCGACTCCGGCCACGGCAAGAAGCTTGAACGTTACGGCCGCTTCCGCTTCATCCGCCCCGAGCCGCAGGCGATGTGGGCACCTGCCTCGACCGACTGGCAGGCGCAGGGCGAATTCGTCCCCGGCTCCGACGAAGACGGCGGCGGCCGCTGGGAGTTCTCCGAGCCCGTCCCCCGCGAAGGCTGGACGCTCAAGTGGAACGAGGTGTCGTACACCGCGCAGACCACCCCGTTCCGCCACCTCGGTTTCTTCCCCGACATGGCACCGGTCTGGAACTGGATGCGCGAGCGCGTCGCCGGAGTCGACTCGCCCGAATGCATGAACCTGTTCGGCTACACCGGCGTCGGCACGCTGGCGATGGCGACCAAGGGGGTGCGCATGGTGCACGTCGACGCGTCGAAAAAGTCGGTCGAGGCGGCCAAGGCCAATGCCAAACTGTCGAGCATGGCCGACGCGCCGATCCGCTGGATGACCGACGACGCGGCGAAGTTCGTCGCGCGCGAGGTGCGGCGCGGGCGGCGGTATGACGGGATTCTGCTCGATCCGCCGAAATATGGGCGGGGCCCGGAAGGCGAGGTCTGGCGGCTGGAAGAGGACCTCCCCAAGCTGATCGCTGACTGCCGCAAGCTTCTCGACGAGAACTCCCGCTTCCTGTTCCTGACGGTCTACGCGGTGCGGATGTCGGCGCTGGCGATCGGCGAGTTGCTGAATCAGGTCTTCGCAGACCTCCCCGGCAAGATCGAAGTTGGCGAACTCGGCGTCCGCGAAGAAGCGCGCGGCCTGGTATTGCCGACGGCAATCTGGGCCCGCTGGAGCCGCTGAGCCCGCTTTTATTAGGCACCACCCCGGCGAAGGCCGGGGCCCAGTTGGAAAGGTTGGGGTAACGAAGGGCAATCCTCCGTCAGCTAAGTCTCCCAATTGGACCCCGGCCTCCGCCGGGGTGGTGGTTGGTTCAGAGGTTATCGCCCGTCACAATCGGCGGAATTACCCCGGAATCTGCTGCGAGATGCAGTGGAAGCTTCCGCCCCCCGTCAGGATATGGTCCGCACGTTGCCCGACCACCTCACGGTCCGGGAACAGCGCCTGGATCGCCACCACCGCCGCCTGGTCGTTCTCGGCCCCGTACAACGGCACCACCACCGCGGCGTTGCCGATATAGAAGTTCATGTAGCTCGCCGGCACGACCTCCTCGTCGCGCAGCACGCGGCCCGGCGACGGGATCGTTACCACCTCCAGCCCGGCCGCCTCGGCATCCCGCGCGGCGTTCTGATACACCTGCCAGTTCGGATCGTTGTCCGTCGCCTTCGGGATCGCCACGCGCCCCTCGCCGACGAACCGCGCGAGGTTGTCGACATGGCCGTCGGTGTGATCATTGACCAAGCCATCCCCAAGCCAAACGACGCGCGAATAGCCGAGATCCGACGCCAACCGCGCTTCGATCTCCGCCTTGGTCAGCGACGGATTGCGGTTGCGGTTGAGCAGGCACTGCTGAGTCGTGACGACCGTCCCGGTGCCGTCGCCATCGATCGCGCCGCCCTCGAGGACCCAGTCGCACGCCTCGACCCGCGTGTGCCGGCTTTCCGCCAGCCGCAGCCCGATCGTGTCGTCGCCGGGCAGGTCGTACTTCCCGCCCCAGCCATTGAACCGGAAGTCCCGCGCGCTGCCGTCGCCGACGATGATCGGGGCGGTATCACGCAGCCAGATATCGCCGAACGGCTCGACCACCACGTCCGCGAACGGCGCCAGCTTCTTGGCGGTGGTCGCCGACCCGACGTCGGCCGCGACCAGAATCACCGTCTCGCCCTTGCCGCCGGCATGTACTGCCTTGGCAAACGCGACGACCTCGTCCCGCGCGGGCTCCAGATCCTCCAGCCACAGGTCCGCATGGCTCGGAAAGCCGATCCAGACGGCCTTGTGGTGCGCCCATTCGGCTGGGGTCGAGACGGCGGATGTGGTCACGTTACTTGGCTCCTGCGCGATCGCGGTCACGGATGCCGCGGAATTCGGCGGTCTTATACCAGTTCGGCCACAGACTGGTATCGTCCGCGAGCTTGCGCCCGAGCCCGTAATAGATCGTCAAATCCTCGACCGCGCCCGACCAGTCCCACTTGGCGTCATATTCGTCCGCCGGCTTGTGATAGCGATGCGCGACATAATCCTCGCGCGCCGCATGTCCCGCAGCCGTTCCACCGACGACAAGGTCCTCGCCGCTGCCGCCATCGAGCATCGGCACGCCCAGCTTGGCGAAACTGAAGTGATCCGACCGGTAGTAGCCGCCGCGCTCCGGGTTCGCCTCGACGCCGATCACGCGGCCCTCGGCAGCGACGAACGGCTTCACCAGATCCTCGATCTCGGATTTCCCCGCGCCGGTCAGCACGAAGTCCTTCGCCCGCCCGTCGACGTTCAGCACGTCCATGTTCACCCCGCCCACGGTATGCGCGAGCGGATAGATCGGATGCTCGGCATAATAGCGCGAGCCTAGCAGCCCGGACTCTTCCGCCGTCACCGCCAGGAACGCGATCGAGCGCTTGGCCGGCCCCGCCTTCACCTGAGCCTCGGCCAAGGCAACCAGCCCCGCGACCCCACTCGCATTGTCCGCCGCGCCATTGCAGATATCGTCGCCATCGACGGCGTCGCAGCGCCCGAGATGATCCCAATGCGCCGAATACATCACGTAGTCGTTGGGGGCCGCCGTCCCCGGCAGCACGCCGATGACGTTCTTCGACGCCTGCCGCTTGATCGTGTTGTCGAACCCGCCACCGAACTTCAGCCCGAGCGGTACCGCCTTGAACCCCTTCACTTTCGCCGCCGCCGCCAGCGTCGCATAATCCTTGCCCGCGCTCGCGAACACGCGCTCGGCGGCCGGCTTCTGCATCCAGCCGACGATCTGCGACTGGTCGAGATGATCGCCCTTCTCGTCCAGCTCGAGCTGCGGCCCGGTCCAGGACGACTGCACCACCGCCCAAGGGTATGCCGCCGGCTCGGTATCATGGACGATGATCGCCGCCGCCGCGCCGTGCTTCGCCGCATTCTCGAACTTGTACGGCCAGCGCCCGTACCACGTCATCGCACGGCCCTCGAACGGCCCCTCGCGCGACATCGTCTGCCAGTCGGCGTCGTTGATGAGGATGACCACGGTCTTCCCCTTCACGTCGGTGCCGGCATAATCGTCCCAGCCCTTTTCGGGCGCAGTGATCCCGTAACCGACGAATACCACGTCGCTGTTAGCCACCGCGGACTTCGGCGCCACGCGGTACGTGCCCGCGACCATGTCGGTGCGATAGGCGAGACTGACCGGTGCCTTGCCGCCGGTGAAGCTGAACGGCGCGACGTTGCCCGCGGTGATTTCCACCATCGGCACGTCCTGCGTCCACGACCCCTTGTTGCCGGGCTTCAAGCCAGCCGCCTTCATCCGCTCGACGATATACGCGACCGTCTTCGCCTCCGCAGGCGTAGTCGGCGCGCGGCCTTCGTACGCGTCCGACGACAGTACCTGCGTGACGGTCTTCAACGTCTCCACCGAGATCGCAGGGGTGGTCTGCGCGGACGCGGCGGTCCCGAGCAGCAGCAAAGGCAAAATGGCAGCGCGCATCTACATATCCCCGTTAAGTCATACGCGTTTTGGCAGTGCGCCCGATACCGCGCAAGCGCCGCTGCTCTTGCCGTGCCGCCCGGCGTCGATAGGATACCCAAAGGGGACATTGGGGGAAACGGCGATGCGGTTACGATCTGCAATTCGTGCGAGTGCTGCCGTCTGCGTGGCATTGGGAATGCCGCCAGCGCAGGCAGCCCCCGACCCCGTCGGACCGACCGCCGCCGCGTTCGGCGCTCGTGAAGCCATCCGGCAGATCAGCCTGTCGCCGGACGGCACGCACGTCGCGCTGGTCGTGCCCACGAACGGCCGCGGCGAAGCGCTTCAGATTGCCGATCTCGTCGCGGGCGGCAATCCGAGGACTATCCTGACCGCATCGGGAAACCCCGATCATCTCGCCGATTGCCATTGGTCGACCACGACCCGGCTGGTCTGTCAGATGGTCACCGTCGCCGACGATGGCTACAACATACTGGGTTTCAGCCGCGCGATCGCGCTCGATAGCGACGGCGGCAAGATGAAGATATTGACCGCATCCGACAACGCCCGCGCGGTGGACGTCATGCAGGACGGCGGCACCGTGATCGATTGGACCGCCGACGGCGCAACCGGATCGGTGCTGATGACGCGCAAGTTCGTACCCGAGGTGACGACGGGGACTCATCTGGCGAACGAGACCGACGGCCTGGGTGTGGAACGGATCGATACCGTCACGCTCGCCCGTCGAACGATCGAACAGCCGCGTGGCGGTGCGGTCGAATATATCAGCGATGGCCAAGGTGTCGTGCGGATCGTCGGAACGCGTGCCAAGACCGGTATCGGATACGATGCTGCCACCATCAGCTATTCGTATCGAAAACCCGGCGACCGTGGTTGGCAACCACTCGGCCGCCTGACGATCGGCGGGGGTGGAGATACGGGCTTCAATCCCTATGCCGTCGATTCTGGTCTTAACGTCGCCTATGGTTTCGACGACAAGGACGGCCGGACCGCGCTCTATAAAATCGTGCTGGACGGCAGCTTGAAGCGCGAGGTCGTCCTTGCCCGAGCCGATGTCGACGTCGACCAGTTGATCAGGATCGGGCGACAGAAGCGCGTGGTCGGCGCGTCCTATGCTACCGATCGCCGCGAGACGGAGTTCTTCGACCCAGCGCTTCGGGCCCTCGCCGCATCACTGCGAAAGGCACTGCCCGGCCAACCTCTGATCACGTTCGTCGACGCGAGCAGCGACGAAAGCAAGCTGTTGCTGTTCGCGGGCAGCGACGTCGATCCCGGGCGCTACTATCTGCTCGATCGGGCGACGCGAAAGATGGAGGAAGTGCTGCCCGCACGGCCGCAACTTGCAAAGACCACGCTCGCCAGCGTCAAGCCGATCACCTTCCGTGCCGCCGACGGGACGATGATCCCCGGTTATTTGACCTTACCCGCGGGCAGCACAGGGAAAGGGTTGCCGGCGATCGTTATGCCACATGGCGGCCCCGGTGACCGGGACGAGTGGGGCTTCGACTGGCTCTCGCAATTCTTCGCGGCGCGCGGGTTCGCGGTGCTGCAACCGAACTTCCGCGGATCGACGGGCTATGGATCGGCCTGGTTCAAAAAGAATGGCTTCCAGTCCTGGCGCACCGCGATCGGCGATGTCGACGACGCAGGCCGCTGGCTGGTATCACAGGGCATCACGGTACCGGACAAACTCGCGATCGTCGGCTGGTCGTATGGCGGCTATGCGGCACTGCAATCGTCGGTGGTGGATCCGGGTCTGTTCAAGGCGATCGTCGCGATCGCGCCAGTCACCGATCTCGATAGCCTTCGCGAAGAGTCGCGGAACTATAGCAACTTCAAGATGGTCGACGCCTTTATCGGGCAGGGCCCGCACATTCGCGAAGGCTCGCCTGCGCGCAATGCCGACAAGATCAAGGTGCCGGTCCTGCTGTTCCACGGCGACAAGGACCGCAACGTCGGGATCGGCGAATCCCGGCTGATGGCGAGCCGGCTGAAATCGGTTGGGGGCAAGGTCGAGCTGGTCGAGTTCGCCGGGCTGGATCACCAGCTTGACGACGCAAGTGCGCGGACGACCATGCTGACAAACGCGGATGCATTCCTTCGCGCGTCACTCGGCATGTAGCGCAACGAAAAAGGGCGGCCCCGCGGGACCGCCCTTTTCCTCGTATCGATAGTACCGAAAGATCAGCGCGAGTAGAACTCGACGACCAGATTCGGTTCCATCTTCACCGGGTAAGGCACTTCGTCGAGCGTCGGGACGCGCGTGAAGGTGACCTTGGCCGCGCCGTCGGTGGCGACGTAATCGGGAATCTCGCGCTCGGCGAGGCTCTGGGCTTCCATGACCAGCGCCATTTCCTGCGCCTTCGAACCCAGCGTGATCTCGTCGCCGACGAAGCAGCGACGCGAGGCAATGTTGCACTTCACGCCGTTGACGCGGATGTGGCCGTGCGAGACGATCTGGCGTGCCGCGAAGATCGTCGGCGCGAACTTGGCGCGGTAGACGATCATGTCGAGGCGCTGCTCGAGCAGGCCGATCAGGTTCTGCGAGGTATCGCCCTTCAGACGCGCAGCCTCGTGGTAGCATGCACGGAACTGCTTCTCGGTCACGTCGCCGTAATAGCCCTTGAGCTTCTGCTTGGCGCGCAGCTGGATACCGAAATCGCTGACCTTGCCCTTGCGGCGCTGGCCGTGCTGGCCCGGGCCGTATTCGCGCTTGTTGACGGGCGACTTGGGACGGCCCCAGATGTTCTCGCCCATACGGCGATCGAGTTTGTACTTCGCGCTTTGACGCTTCGACATAGTAAGTCCTTGGCAAATGCTAACAACGTTGTTCCCGGTATCGCTCTGCTGGCTGTACGAGACGGATGTCCAGACAGGGCAGGGCCACCGCTTCACCGGGGTGCAGGGCCATTGCGAAGGCGGGCGCCTAGACGGGGGGCGGTCCAGAGTCAAGCTGGACAGGCCGGATGGGTCTCGGCAAGAGACGGCGCATGACCATTCTCCCCGGCCCCGATTGCACCACCATGACCGAGGTCCGCGCAGGCGTCGACGCGCTCGACCGCGACGTGGTCGCGCTGCTCGCCAGGCGCTTCGCCTACATGGACGCAGCCGCGCGCATCAAGCCGGAGCGTGGGCACGTCCGCGACGAGGATCGGAAGACACAGGTGATCGACAACGCGCGGGCCGAGGCAGTGAGACTGGGCGTTCCGGAGGCCGTGGTCGCGGATCTGTGGGAACGCCTGGTCGAAGCCTCGATCGCCTACGAACTCGCCGCCTTCGACCGGCGCTAGCCCCGCGGCCTCTTCCCCGCCAGCGACGACAGCACGCCGCGGAGAGTTCGGATCTCCTGGCTCGACCAGCCCGGCTTCGTCAACAGCGTGCGGAGAGTCCGCCGCGTCGACTGCATCTTGTCGGGCAGATGGAAGAACCCCGCCCCCATCAGCATCGCGTCGAGCTGCCCGATCATCCCGTCGAGCTCTTCCTGCGGTGCGGGCGGCATGATCGGGTTGATCGACGGCTGCGACAGCTCGCGCTCGGCGGTTAAGCCCTTCGACCATTCATATGCGACCAGGATCACCGCCTGGGCGAGGTTGAGTGAGCCGAATTCCGGGTTGATCGGCACCGTGATGATCGTCCGCGCGACCGCGACGTCGTCGGTTTCGAGGCCGGAGCGCTCGGGCCCGAACAGGATGGCGGAGCGACCGGGGGCGGCGTGGATCTCGGTTGACGCCTGCTCCGGGGTCACGACAGGCTTGGTCACACCACGTTTCCGCACCGTCGTCGCAAACACCTGCGCGCAATCGGCGGTGGCTGCGGCGACGCTGTCGTAGACCTTCGCGTTTTGCAGCACGATGTCGGCACCGCTGGCGGCCGGGCCGGCGGAGGGGTTGGGCCAGCCGTCTCTGGGGGAGACTAGCCGCATTTCGTTGAGGCCGAAGTTCAGCATGGCGCGCGCCGCCTTGCCGATGTTCTCGCCGAGTTGGGGGCGGACGAGGATTATGACGGGGGGTGGGGTCGAGACACCGACCGTCGCTTCCTCGCCCATACCAGCCTGCTCGCCCTCCCCATCCCGTTCGTCCCGAGTAGAGGTCGAGCTTGTCGAGACCTCGTATCGAGGGATAGGTTCGGAATGCTCAGGCTTCCGCGCCGCCGCCGACACTGCCGCCCAGTCATCGCGGAACAGCGCTTCCTTCTTCTTCCGCGACCAATCCTTCACCTGGAACTGCGCTGCGAGCGCTTCCTGCCGTGAGGGGAATTCCTGGCTCCACATCAGCGTCACCGGGCGTCGCGTCTGCGTGTATCCCGGGATTTCGCCGAGATTATGCTGGCCGACCCGTCGCTCCAGATCGTCGGTATGTCCGGTATAATAACTGTCGTCGGCGCAGCGCACCACATAGGCCCAGAATGTCATAGGTGGCGCTTATCCCTCGATACGCCGTCTCGACAAGCTCGACGTCTACTCGGGACGAACGGAATGGGGGGTGGCGGGCCTTATTTTACATGGGGTGTGAGGGCACGAATGCGCCGATGAGGATGGGGCCCCACTCCAATCCACTGCCCCTAATCCACTCCCCCAAACCGTTCGTCCCGAGTAGCGATTGAGCGAAGTCGAGAGCGCGTATCGAAGGACTGGTAAGGGAGCAGGTCACTCCGCTCGCCCAACCTCCTCCACACTCCCGGCAAAAGCCTCAAAGTCCTTGGCCTCGCTGAAATCCCGGTACACACTAGCAAACCGGATATACGCCACGGAATCGAGCTCCTTGAGCCCGTCCATCACCATCTCGCCGATCCGCTTCGACGTGACGTCGTTCTCGCCCAATGTTTCCAGCCGACGCTGGATACCACTCACCAGCTTCTCGATCCGCCCCGCCTCGATCGCCCGCTTCCGCGTCGCGATCGACAACGACCTGAGTAGCTTCTCGCGATCGAACGGCTCACGTCTGCCCTCGCTCTTCAACACGAACAGCTCACGCAGCTGGATCCGTTCGAACGTCGTGAAACGCGCCGCGCACCCTTCGCACTGGCGCCGGCGTCGGATCGCCGCCCCGTCTTCGGTGGGGCGGCTGTCCTTTACCTGGCTATCTTCATGTCCGCAGAAGGGGCAGCGCATTCAGACCTTCTTCTTGCCCTTGTAGTACGCGTAGCCCGCGCCTGCGAGTGCGCCGAAGATCGGGCCGACGATCGGCACCGGGATCGCCACGACCGCGCCGAGTGCGCTCCACTTGGCCATGCTCTTGCCGAGGCCGGGGGTCGCCTTGATGTCGTTCTGGACGTCGTCGAACTTCGACATGCTGTTTATCCTTGATAGATCGGGAAGCGCGCACACAGAGCCCGCACGCGGGTCCGAACGTCCGCCTCGACTTCCGGGTCCCCATGCTCGCCCTTTTTCGCGAGGCCGTCCAGCACGTCGGCGACCATGTTGCCGATCTCGCGGAACTCCGCCGGGCCGAAGCCACGCGTCGTACCCGCTGGCGAACCGACGCGGATGCCGCTGGTCTTGACCGGCGGCAAAGGATCGTTGGGGATTCCGTTCTTGTTGCAGGTGATCCCCGCACGCTCCAGCGCCTCGTCCGCATCGCGCCCGGTGATCCCCAGTGGCGTAAGGTCGATCAGCGCGAGATGCGTGTCGGTACCGCCCGAGACGACGTCCGACCCACGCTCCTTGAGCGTCGCCGCCAGCACCTTCGCATTCTCGACGACCGCGGCGATATAGCTCTTGAAGTCGGGCTGAAGCGCTTCGCCGAACGCGACCGCCTTCGCCGCGATCACGTGCATCAGCGGCCCGCCCTGCAGACCCGGGAACACCGCCGAGTTGATCTTCTTCGCGATCGCCTCGTCATTGGTCATGATCATGCCACCGCGCGGCCCACGCAGCGTCTTGTGCGTGGTGGTCGTTACGACATGCGCGTGGCCGAACGGCGTCGGGTGCAGCCCGGCTGCGACGATCCCGGCGAAATGCGCCATGTCGACCATGAAATACGCACCGACCTTGTCCGCGATCGCGCGGAACTTGGCGAAGTCGATGACGCGTGGGTAGGCCGAGCCACCCGCGATGATCAGTTTCGGCTGATGCTCGACCGCCAGCGCCTCGACCTGGTCGTAGTCGATCAGATGCGTGGTCGCATCCACGCCGTACTGGACCGCGTTGAACCACTTGCCCGACATCGCCGGCTTCGCGCCATGCGTCAGGTGACCGCCCGCATCGAGGCTCATGCCGAGGATCGTGTCGCCCGGCTTGACCAGCGCCAGCATCACCGCGCCATTCGCCTGCGCGCCCGAATGCGGCTGCACGTTGACGAACCCGCAGCCGAAGATCTGCTTGGCGCGCTCGATCGCGAGCGTCTCGACCGTGTCCGACGGCGCGCAGCCCTGGTAATAGCGCTTGCCCGGATAGCCCTCGGCGTACTTGTTCGTGAACACCGACCCCTGCGCCTCGAGCACGGCCTTCGAGACGATGTTCTCCGACGCGATCAGCTCGATCTGCGTCCGCTCGCGTTCCAGTTCGGCGGCGACGCCGGCGAATACGGCAGCGTCCGCATCGGCGAGGCCGCGCGTGAAAAAGCCGTCGGGCTGGACGTCGTGGAGTTCGCGGGGCTGAGTGCTCATGCGGGGACCTTTAACTTGTCGACACGGAGTTGATGACGGCCGCCGGCGAAATCGGCGGACAGGAAAGCTTCGACGCACGCCTTGGCCATTTCCTCGCCGATCAGGCGGGCGCCCATCGCGATGGCGTTGGCGTCGTTATGCACGCGGGCAAGGCTCGCCGACAGCGGTTCGGACACGAGCGCGCAGCGGCAGGCCGGGTTTCGATTGGCGGCGATCGAGATGCCGATCCCGGAGCCGCACAGCGCGATGCCGCGCTCGGCGCTACCATCGGCGATCGCTGACGCAAGCTTGAACCCATAGTCAGGATAATCGACGCTGTCGGTACCCTCAGGCCCGAGATCGAGCACGTCATGCCCCGCCTCGCGCAGCCACGTGGCAAGCACCGCTTTCAACGAAACGGCGGCGTGATCGGACGCGATGGCGATGCGCACCTGGCGTATTCCTGTGACGGGAGATCGAGTGCCCAGCCCCCTACCCCCCCGAGCCGGAATTTGCCACACCTGTTCGCGGGCGCTTTCGTCAGGATGGCGCGTTAAGGTCGGGAATGACGTCGAACGAGACCGTGAAGGAGACATTCATGAAGGCCCTCACCCTGCTTGCCGCCGCCGCGCTGACCGCGTGTTCCGGCCCGGCCCCCGAGACCAGCAACGACGGAAACATGACCTCCGCCGGATCGGTCGAACGCAAGGTCGCCGCTCCCAAGCCTAAACCGGCGCCCGACTACACCGGTCGCTGGATCGGCGTCGAAGGCATGGTCCTCGACGTTGCCCCGACCGCCACCGTCGGCCACTACACACTGACTATGCAATGGGACCTCGACAACAAGGGTAAGTTCGACGGCATCGCGAGCGGCGACACGATAGCGTTCGATCGCGGTGGCGTCCGCGAAACGCTGCGCCCCACCAACGGCGACGCGACCGGGCTAAAGTACCTCGCCGGCAAAACCGACTGCCTCACCGTGAAGCCCGGCGAAGGCTATTGCCGCGACGGACTTAGCCGCTAGGTTCCCGCCCGTGACTATCGCACATGCCAACGCCGACGCCGCCCGCGCGCACCTTTCCGAAGTGCTGCTGCGGACCGGCCAAGAGGACCGCGACGCGTTTCGCGAACTCTATACGCTGACCAGCGCGAAGCTTTTCGGGATCACCCACCGTATCTGTGGCAACGCCCAAGCCGCGGAGGATGTGCTGCACGAGGTCTATCTCACGATCTGGAAACGCGCCGGTGCCTGGGAACCCGGTCGCGCGAGCCCGATAACCTGGTTGGCGACGATCGCGCGCAACCGCGCCATCGACTGGCAGCGCGCGCAGAGTGTCCGTCGCACGAGCCCACTCGATGATGCACCCGACGTCGCCGATCCCGGCGAGGGTGCCGAAGCGGGGATGCTGGCGAGCGAATCGTCGCGCGAATTGATCGAGTGCCTGAACGGCCTCGAACCGCAACAGCGCGACGCGATCCGCACCGCGTTCTTCGACGGCATCACCTACGCCGAACTCGCGATCAAGCGGGCCGTGCCGCTGGGCACGATGAAGAGCTGGGTCCGCCGTGGCCTCGCCCGCTTGAAGGATTGCCTCGATGGTTGATCCGACCACCGATACCGGCGTGCCCGAGGACGTTGCCGCCGCCGAACTCGCGCTTGGCCTGCTCGAAGGCGAAGAGCGTGGTGCAACGCTGCGCCGCGTGCTCGCCGAGCCCGGTTTCGCCGCACAGGTCGAATGGTGGCGGTCGCGTCTGGCAGTCCTGTTCGACCTTTGGCCCGAACACGCCGCGCCGCCGCATCTCGCCGCCCGGATCGAAGCCAGTCTCGATGGAACGCAAGCCTCCACGCAAACAAGCCGCTTCGCATGGCCGGCGCTCGCCGCCGTCACCAGCGCGATCGCCGCTTCGCTGTTGCTGTTCGTCATGATCCGCCCGGAGCCGACCGTGCCCGTCTCGCAACCGATCCCCGTCGCGCGGCCGACCAGCGTACTCGTCGCTATGCTCGGCGACACGAAATCGCCGGTTGCAGCAGTGTACGATCCCGCAAACGGCGCGCTCCGCGTCGCGGCCGGCCCCGGCGTTCCGGACGCCCGCGTCGCGCAGCTCTGGGTGATCGGCGGAGACGGCGTGCCGCATTCGCTTGGCCTGCTCTCCGGCCGTCCGACCTCGCTCGCACCCAAGGGCGTCGACCGCGGTCGCATAACCCCCGGCGCGACGCTGGCGATCTCGGTCGAGCCGCTCGGCGGCTCGCCGACCGGCCTGCCGACCGGTCCGGTCGTCGCCACCGGCGTGGTCGCCCGCGTCTGATGCCCGTGCGACAAGCCGCGACCAGCGGCATCCCGCCGATCGCGCGCCTGCTCGGGCTGAGCGGACTCCTACCGCAACTCGCAGCGGTCGCGCTGCTGCTGAGCGGCGACCCGCAAAGCCGGTTCTCCGCGCTGGCGATCGCCTACGCCTATGCCGCGATCATCCTGAGCTTCCTCGGAGGCCTTTGGTGGGGTCTCGCCGCACGCACCGACTCGCCACCGCGCTGGCTCTGGTTCGCGAGCGTCGCGCCATCGCTGATCGCGCTGGTCACCGCTTGGCCCTGGATGGTCGGCCTGCGCTGGCCCGGCCCGTCGCTGGTCGTGCTCGGCATCAGCCTGATCGCCGCGCTGCTCGTCGACCGTGCGCTCGTCAAAGCCGGCATCGCGCCGCCCGGCTGGATGAAACTGCGCATGCCCTTGTCGCTCGGCCTGGGCGTTCTGACGATGCTGGCCGCGGCGCTTTAATCCCGCTCGCGAGTCGTATGGGCAGCTGGTTCGTGGTACGAATTGGGCATGAACTCATCGGCCAGAAGTCTCTGTCCCGACCGACAAGCCAAGGCGCGTTTTACGACCGCCGAGTTCCTGCGCATGGGTGAGTCCGGCGCATTCGACGGCATGAAGATCGAACTGGTCGGTGGGAAACTCGAACGGATGGACTTGCCGCTGGCGGGGCACGCCGCGCGACAAGTTAAGATCGGCATCCGTCTTTCGCGGTTGCTACCGGAGACGCGGATAACGGGTGGGGTTGGCATCGATCTCGACGACGCCACCGTAATAGGCTGCGACGTGGCCGTGTTGCGCGAACCCGTGGAAGGCAATCGCCTGCTCATCGCCGACGACCTTCTGCTCGTGATCGAGGTCGCAGAAACGTCGGTAGCTCGCGACACCACGATGAAGCGCTTCGCCTATGCGCGCGGCCGCATTCCGCACTACTGGGTAGTCGATGGCATTCGGCGCATCGTCCATGTCTACGCCAACCCCTTGGAAGGCGATTACACGCGGTTCCATTCGGTAGGTTTCGGCGAAACGCTAGAGGTGCCGGGCACCGACGGCACGATCACGATCGACTGACCAGCGCTGCCCCGCAGTGAGCGGGGCCAGCCTCAAGCCGCCTTGCGCAAGTCCAGCCGGCTCCAGATCTCCACCAGCGCATCCGTCAGTTCACGCATCATCGCCTCGGTATGCGCAGGACCCGGCGTGAACCGCAGCCGCTCCGTACCGCGCGGCACGGTCGGATAGTTGATCGGCTGCACGTACACGCCGTATTCGGCCAGCAGCACGTCGCTGATCTTCTTCGCCTTGACCGGATCGCCGACCATCAGCGGCACGATATGCGTATCGCCGATCATCACCGGCAGCCCGGCGTCCTTCAACATCGCCTTCAGCATCGCCGCGGAAGCCTGCTGCCCCTCGCGCTCGACGCTCGAGCTTTTCAGATGCCGCACGCTCGCCAGCACGCCCGCGACCAGCACCGGCGACAGCGACGTCGTGAAGATGAACCCCGGCGCATACGAGCGGATCACGTCGACGATCGTGCGATCGGCGGCGATATAGCCCCCCATCACGCCAAACGCCTTGCCCAGCGTGCCCTCGAGGATCGTGATCCGGTGCGCGACCTCGTCCCGCTCCGAGATGCCGCCGCCACGCGCGCCATACATCCCGACCGCATGCACTTCGTCGCAATAGGTCAGCGCGTTGTACCGGTCGGCCAGATCGCACACCGCGGAGATCGGCGCGACGTCGCCCTCCATCGAATACACGCTCTCGAACGCGATCAGCTTCGGCACCGCCGGATCTTCGGCCGCGAGAAGCTCTTCGAGATGCGCGAGATCGTTATGACGGAACACGCGCTTTTCACAACCTGAGTTGCGGATGCCCGCGATCATCGACGCATGGTTTAGCTCGTCGGAAAAGATGATGCAGCCCGGCAAGACCTTCGCCAAGGTCGCCAGCGTAGCCTCGTTCGAGACATACCCGCTCGTGAACAGCAACGCCGCTTCCTTGCCATGCAGGTCGGCGAGTTCGCCTTCCAGGTCGACATGGTAATGCGTGTTGCCGCCGATGTTGCGCGTGCCGCCCGAGCCCGCGCCGACGTCGTGCAGCGCCTCTTCCATCGCCGCGATCACCTTCGGGTGCTGGCCCATCGCGAGATAATCGTTCGAGCACCACACCGTGATCGGCTTTGGCCCGTTATGCCCGGCGAAGCAGCGCGCGTTCGGAAACGCACCCTTGTTGCGGAGAATGTCGATGAACACGCGGTAGCGCCCTTCGGCGTGCAACCGGTCGATCGCCTGCGTGAAAACGCGCGAATAATCGACTCGCGGACCCTTGATCGAATCCGTTGCCGGAATGCCGTCGCTAATCATGGCCTTGGGCACTACGCCTCGCTTTCACTCGTTTCCAGCGCAATACCGCTCTTACGGTGATCGCTTTCCTCATCCTGGCATCACATTGCCACGATGCGGCTGCGACGCAAGGTGGCACATTGTCCCAGGTTACCGCTTAAAGCTGCTCGATCCTGCCAAACCCGCGCCCCGCCAGAGCCGGTCCGAGCGCGCGCTCCTCGTCGCCCAACCGGGTGAAGACGGCAACGCCCTCCCCCGCTCCCGACCATGATTCGCCCTGCATGAGATGCACGATCCGTCGCGCGATCCCCGGTCCGCCATCGACGAAGCGCGCACCGGGTGCAGCGGCCGCAAGCTCCGCTTCCACCAGCGGGAAATGCGTGCAGGCGTTGACGATCACGTCGATCACGTCGCCGCCGGGTTGCGAAAACAACCCATCGAGCACCGCTGCATAGCGCTCCGTCGCGACGACTCGGCCGTGCAATTTCGCCTCGGCCATCTCGACCAGAGCCGCCGAGCCGTAGCGCAGCACCGTGCAATCGCCCGCGAACTTAGCCGCCAGATCATCGACATACGCCTGCCGCACGGTCGCCTCGGTTCCCAGCACGCCGATCGTCCGTGTCTTCGACAGCGACGCGGCGGGCTTGATCGCCGGCACCGTCCCCACCACCGGCAGGTCGAGCGCCGCGCGCACCACCGGCAGCGCGATCGTCGAGGCGGTGTTGCACGCGATCACGATCAACCGCGGCCGATACCGCTCCGCCAACCGCCCCAGCAAAACCGGCACCCGCGCCGCGATCTCCGCCTCGCTCTTGGTGCCGTACGGAAAACCGGCCGAGTCGGCGGCATAGACGAACGGTGCATCGGGTAGTGCAGCGCGCGCCGGACCGACGATCGACAGCCCGCCGACACCGGAATCGAAGAACAGGATAGGGCGTTGGTCCATCCCCCGTCCTTAGGATGAATTAACCGGGGTAAACCAGAGCAACATATTCCCCTCCCTGGAAGGGAGGGGTTAGGGGTGGGTCGGCGTCCGCATCCGCAAACCTCACGACACGAGCCGACCTACCCACCCCCAGCCCCTCCCTTCCAGGGAGGGGAGCACGTCGGGCCCGCTTGGCGACCCCTGCTCAAACTCAGGCCATTTGCCGTCAGCCCCGGGTCGTTTATAAGCCCATCCAGAACGGGGGACGTAGTTGCAGACGGAAATTCTCTGGGTCGCGCCCACGCTATCGCTCGTGCTGAGCTATCTGCTCGGCTCGATCCCGTTCGGCGTCATCCTGACGCGGCTCGGTGGCGCAGGCGATCTGCGCACGATCGGCTCGGGCAACATCGGCGCGACCAACGTCCTGCGCACCGGACGCAAGGGCCTCGCCGCCGCCACGCTGCTGCTCGACATGGCCAAGGGCGCAGTCGCCGTGCTGCTGGTCGCGCATCTGTTCCCCGGCAATGCGCTGCTCGCGGCGGCCGGTGCGTTCATCGGCCATTGCTACCCCGTCTGGCTGAAGTTCAAGGGCGGCAAGGGCGTCGCCACGCTCATGGGCATCGTCGTCGCGCTCTACTGGCCGCTCGGGCTCGTCTACGCGGTCGTCTGGCTCGGCCTACTCGCGGGCCTGCGCATATCCTCGGTCGCCGGCATGGCCGCCGCGCTCAGCGCGCCATTTGCCGCGGCCCTGTTCGGTCGCTTCGATCTCGTTTTGCTGCTCCTCGCGCTAGCGCTGATCGTCCTGTGGAAGCACCGCGAGAACGTCGATCGCCTGTTCTCCGGCACCGAGCCACGCATCGGCCGCCCAAAACGACCACCGGGTGGCTGACCCGACGGTCTCGAGACTTCGGCTCATCCGCACGACCGGGATCGGACCGGTCACCTATCGCCAGCTCATCGCGCGCTTCGGCAGCGCCGACGCCGCGATCGACGCGCTCCCGATGCTCGCCCAACGCGGCGGCGGACGCGTGCCGAAAATAGCAGACGTAGCGCTAGCCGAGCGCGAAATGGCCGCCACCGCGAGACACGGCGCACGCTACCTCTTCCTCGACGAGCCGGACTATCCCCGCCTGCTCGCCGAGATCGAGACCGCACCCCCGGCCCTCATCCTCCGCGGCGACATCGCCCACGCCAAGCGCCCCTGCATAGCGATGGTCGGCGCGCGCAACGCATCCGCCGCCGCCTGCCGATTCGCCCGCCAGATCGCGCTGCAGCTCGCCGAAGAAGGCACGACGATCGTCTCCGGCCTAGCTCGCGGCATCGACACCGCCGCACACATCGGCGCACTCGGAGCGGGTTCGAGCGGGGCCACGATCGGCGTCATCGCCAGCGGCATCGACATCGCCTACCCGCCCGACAACACGGCCTTGCAGGAACGCATCGCCACCGAAGGCCTCCTGCTCGCCGAACAGCCCCCCGGCACTGAACCCAAGGCGCGCAACTTCCCCTCCCGCAATCGCATCATCGCAGGCCTCGCGATCGGCACCGTGGTGGTCGAGGCCGTGCCCAAGTCGGGCTCGCTGATCACCGCACGTCTTGCCAACGAGTCCGGCCGCGAAGTCATGGCTGTCCCCGGCAGCCCGCTCGATCCCCGCGCGCAAGGCTGCAACCTGCTCATCCGCGAAGGCGCCACGCTCGTCCAATCCGCCGCCGATATCCTCGAACAGATCCGCCCGTTCGACCCGCGCTCGGTCCGCTCGCCGATCGATGCCTACGCCGCCTCGCCCCCGGAAGACGCGACCGATACCGAGCGCCGCAGGATCACCGACCTGCTCGGCCCCGTACCGGTGACGATCGACGAACTCATCCGCCAGTCGCACCTAAGCCCGGCGGTCGTCCAGACCGTGCTGCTCGAACTCGAACTCGGCGGCCATCTGGAACGTCATGCGGGCGGCCGAGCCAGCCTGCGCTGATCGTCCTGGTTTCAGGACGCCGCCAAGGCCACGCTACCCTCAGTCTGCGATTTCGCCACCCAAGCCGCAGCCCAGTCCTTTGCCTCATGCGTCTTCGCGATAGCCGCGAGCAGCAGGTCCAGTTCGTTCTGATGCGAGGCGATCAGGTTGAGGACATGAGGCTCCGGATCCGACTGGCGAAGGATGACGATGTTTTTGGCAAGGAACGAACACTTCCATTTCGCTATCGCGAGGTCATGTCGGGTCATGCTCTATCCTCCCGGTCCAGTGCAGAACATCGGTTCGCGCCTTCCAGCAACGATCCATCATGATTACGCCGAACTGCCAGTCCTTGGCGAAACGAGGTATCTGGTTGCGGAAACCAAGTCGCTGGGCGAAAATTATGTGGGCGACCAGATACAGCGGCCGGTGAACGGGATGACTGAGGACCGTCAATTGTAACGATCTCTGCGCCTGATCTGATCGGATGCAACGAAAGGCATTGGTCTACTGTCATCATACCGACACGGATATTGTGCCAGCAGCGCCGGCATAATCCGGGAAATACCCCGCCCCCAGGAACCCCTCTCGAAAAGCAGCGCCTGCGTCCTCATCTGCGTACTTCGCTCATACCCGCCCCGGGTTGACGGCACCGCCCCTTCGTCCCCACCCTCGTACGCGTACACGTAAGGACCCCGGTTTCCCCATGCAGCTTGTCATCGTCGAATCGCCTGCCAAGGCCAAAACCATCGAGAAGTATCTGGGCAGCGATTACCGCGTCCTGGCCAGCTACGGCCATGTCCGCGACCTGCCGCCCAAGGACGGTTCGGTCGATCCCGACGATGCGTTCGCGATGACGTGGGAGAATTACGCTGACAAGTCGAAGCAGCTGAAGGCGATCACCGATCTCGCCAAACTCGCCGACCGCCTGATCCTCGCGACCGATCCGGATCGCGAGGGCGAGGCGATCTCGTGGCATGTTCGTGAGGTCCTGCGGGCGCGGAAGGCGCTGCCGAAAGAGGTCGAGCGCGTCACCTTCAACGCGATCACCAAGGCCACCGTCACCGAGGCGATGAAGAACCCGCGCGAGCTCGACGACGATCTGATCGACGCGTACCGCGCCCGCCGCGCGCTCGATTATCTGGTCGGCTTCACGCTCTCGCCGGTGCTGTGGCGCAAGCTGCCCGGCGCCAAGTCCGCCGGTCGCGTCCAGTCGGTGTCGCTGCGCCTGATCGTCCAGCGTGAGCGCGAGATCGACGTCTTCAAGCCGCAGGAATACTGGTCCGTCACCGCCGAGATGGAGCATGACGGCACCGCGTTCACCTCGCGGCTGACGCAGTTCGAGGGCAACAAGCTCGACCGCCTGTCGATCGGCAACGAAGGCGATGCCCTGCGCGCCAAGCAGGCGGTGCTCGACGGCAATTTCTCGGTCCAGTCGGTCGAGACCAAGCCCGCCGGTCGCAACCCGCCACCGCCGTTCACCACGTCGACGCTCCAGCAGGAAGCCTCGCGGAAACTCGGCTTCTCGGCGGATCACACGATGCGGATCGCGCAAGGGCTCTACGAGGACGGCGCGATCACCTACATGCGTACCGACGGCGTGCAGATGGATTCGAGCGCGATCAGTGCCGCGCGCTTGGCGGTCGCGAACCGCTTTGACGCAAGCTATGTCCCGGACAAGCCCCGCCAATATCAGTCGAAGGCGAAGAACGCACAGGAAGCGCACGAAGCGATCCGCCCCACCGATTTCGGCAAGGACAAGGCCGGCGGCGGCGATCACGCGCGCCTCTACGACCTGATCTTCAAGCGCGCGCTGGCGAGCCAGATGGCGTCCGCGCGGATGGAGCGCACGACGGTCGAGATGGCCGACGGCACCGGTCGAAACATCCTCCGCGCCACCGGCCAGGTCGTGCTCTTCCCCGGCTACCTCGCCTTGTACGAGGAAGGGTCGGACGATTCCGCCGATGAAGACGCCCGCCGCCTGCCGCGGATGCGCGAAGGCGATGCGCCCGCCAAGAAGAAGGTCGACGCGGAGCAGCACTTCACCCAGCCGCCGCCGCGCTTCTCCGAAGCCTCGCTGGTCAAGCGGATGGAGGAACTCGGCATCGGCCGCCCGTCCACCTACGCGTCGATCATCAAGACGCTGAAGGACCGCGCCTACGTCCGGATCGAGAAGAACCGCTTCTTCGCCGAGGAGAGCGGGCGCTTGGTGACGGCGTTCCTCGAGCGCTTCTTCGAAAAATACGTCGGCTACGACTATACCGCCGAACTCGAGGAGGAACTCGACGACGTCTCCGGCGGCCGCGCGCAGTGGCAGTCGGTGCTCGACGCGTTCTGGCGCGATTTCAAGCCGCGCACCAACGAGGTGATGGAACAGCAGCCGTCGGCGATTACCGCCGAGTTGGACACCTTCCTCGCGCCGTATCTGTTCCCGGCCAAGGCGGACGGCGGCGATCCGCGGCTCTGCCCCAACTGCGGCGAGGGCCAGTTGGCGCTCCGCGGCGGCAAGTTCGGCGCGTTCATCGCCTGCTCGAACTACCCCGAGTGCAAATACACGCGTCGTTTCGCACAGCCCGGTGGCGACGCCGAGGCGGATGCCGGCCCGTCGACACTCGGCACGCATCCCGACACGGGTCAGCCGATCGAGCGCAAGTCGGGACGCTTCGGCCCGTATCTGCAGATCGGCGAAGGCGAAGACCGCAAGATGGCGTCGATCCCCAAGGATATCGGCGAGCTGAACCTCGAATGGGCGGTCAAGCTGCTGTCGCTCCCGCGGACGGTCGGCAATCATCCAGAAACCGGCGAGCCAATCATCTCGACGATCGGCAAGTTCGGGCCATATCTGAAGCATGCGGGCAAATATGCGCGGCTCCAGACCACGGCCGACGTGTTCGAGACGGGCATGAACGCCGCGGTCGTAAAGCTTGCGGAAGCCGCAGCCGGCGGCGGACGCACGGCACGCGGGGCGCAGGCGCCGCTCAAGATACTCGGCAACCATCCGCGCACCGAGGCCGAGATCAAGCTGATGGAAGGCCGCTACGGCGCCTACGTCACCGACGGCACGACCAACGCGACGCTGCCCAAGTCGATCGAGAAGGACCAGCTGACGCTTGAGGAAGCGGCGTCGCTGATCGACGCACGTGCCGCCGCGGCACCGGCCACGAAGAAGAAGAAAGCGCCCGCCAAGAAGCCAGCGGCGAAAAAGGCTCCGGCCAAGACAGCAGTGGCCAAGGATGCCGCTGAGGCGAAGGCTCCAGCGAAGAAGGCGCCGGCTAAAAAGGCCCCCGCCAAGAAAGCCGCCCCAAAGAAGAAAGCGGAAGTTTAATTCCCCTCCCGCTTGCGGGAGGGGCTAGGGGAGGGACCGAAATACCCCACGAACGAAACGCTCGCGGTCATCCCCTACCCCAACCCCTCCCGCAAGCGGGAGGGGAGCCCTAGGATTAAGCAGCCCGGCGTTGCGTCAACTGCATCCAATCCCGCGCCGCGCGCTGCGCCACTGAGATCTCCCGCGCAGTCATGTCCTCGGCGATCTCCGCGCGGCATTCCTGCGCAGCGATGTTCCCCGACACCGCCGCCAGGTTGAACCACTTATGCGCCTCGATCAGGTCGAGGACGACGCCCGACGTCCCCGTCGAATACACCATCCCCAGTTCGTAGCACGCCCGGTCGTCGCCGCGCGCGGCATCCGCCAGCCGGCGTTCGATTCCGATATTCGCGTTCTTGAGACTGATACCCATGGTCTTGCCCCCAATGTTCTTGAAGGCAGACTGCAGTGATTCGGGCTACGAAATGGTTAATGGGTTAACGCCCATTTTTTACAACGCGTCTGGCGCCTCGATGGCGATGTTATCGATCAACCGCGTCGCCCCCATCCGCGCCGCCGCCAGCAACCGCCACGGACGACCCACTGCCGGGTTCTCCGCGAGCGTCTCGGCATCCGCCAGCGCGACGTAATCGATCGTGAACCCCGCCCCGACCAGGGTCGTCCGCGCATCGTCCAGCACCGACTCCACATCCTCGCCCTTCGCGATCGCCCGCGCGGCCACACCGAGCGCACGCGGCAGGGCCACCGCCTGCTTGCGCTGCTCGTCGTCGAGATAGATGTTGCGCGACGACATCGCCAGGCCGTCGTCGTCACGCTGCGTCGGCACCCCGACGACATCGATCGCGAAATCGAGATCGGCGACGAACCGCCGGACGACCGCCAGCTGCTGGTAATCCTTCTCGCCGAAATAGGCCGTATCGGGCCCGACCTGGTTGAACAGCTTCGACACGACCGTCGCGACGCCATCGAAATGACCGGGCCGCGAGGCGCCGTCGAACCCATCGCTGACGCCCGAGACGCGCACCGACGTCGCGAACCCGTCGGGATACATCGTCTCGACCGACGGCAGCCAGAGCAGGTCGCACCCGGCTTCGTTGAGCATCCGGATATCCGCCATCTCGCGCCGCGGATAGCGCGACAGATCCTCGTTCGGGCCGAACTGCGTCGGATTGACGAAGATCGACGCCACCACCTTGGTCCCCGGCCGCTTCGCCGCCTCGATCAGCGCGACATGGCCGGCGTGGAGCGCGCCCATCGTCGGGACGAGCGCGACGCGCTGGCCGCCCGCACGGAAGGCGGCGACGCTTTCGCGCAACGCATTAAGGTCCCGGACGGTGTCCACGTGAAACTCCTACTCGATAAGTGCGGTCGCGGCTTCTATGAAGGGTGACTGTTACGATCAATAAGGAAACGCGCGTTGGCCACGGGCCCGGATACACCCCAAGCTTCGACGCACGTTGCCCCGTCGGTATCGACGCACGTAATCGTGTTCGCCAACGAGAAGGGCGGCACCGGCAAGTCGACGACCGCAGTGCACGTCGCGATCGCGCTTGCCGCGAAAGGTGCGCGCGTCGCGTGTCTCGATCTAGACCACCGCCAGCGCACCGTCGGCCGCTATCTCGACAACCGCGCCGAAACGATGAAGCGCAATGGTTCGGTGCTGCCGATGCCGCGCCATGCGACGCTGTCGGACCAGAGCGAGGACCAGTTCGAGGACCTCTGGCACTCGCTCTGCGAAGGCTCGGACTTTCTCGTGGTCGACACCCCGGGCCGCGACGATCCGTTCGCGCGTACCGCGGCGGCGCTGGCCAACACGCTCGTCACCCCGATGAACGACAGCTTCGTCGACTTCGACCTGATCGGCCAGGTTGATCCCGAGACCTATCAAGTGACTCGCCCGAGCTTCTATTCCGAACTGATCTGGGACGCGCGGAAGCAGCGCGCGCGCGCCGACGGCACGACGATCGACTGGGTCGTGCTGCGCAACCGTCTTCAGCATATCGAGGCACGCAACATGCGGCGCGTATCGGATGCACTCGCGCAACTCGCCAAGCGCGTCGGCTTCCGGATCATCCCGGGGCTTGGCGAGCGCGTGATCTACCGCGAGATGTTCCCCGCTGGCCTGACGATGATCGATGCTAAGGCGTTCGGCAGCATGGGCCTGGCGCACGTCGCCGCGCGCCAGGAACTGCGCGAGATGATGGCGGCGTTGCAGCTGCCCGAAGTTGTCGAGCAAGCGCCGGACGTCGCTGCGTGAAGTGGATCGTCGCCGCCGTCTTCATCTGGCTGGCCTGGCATTACCTTCGCCCCAAGCCGAAACAACGCGTGGTGACGGATGAAGCCGAAGCACGCTCGATCCTCGGCATCGACAGCAACGCGAACGCCGACGCGATCCGCAGCGCGCACCGCCGCCTGATCGCTTCGGTCCACCCGGATCGCGGCGGCTCGACCGACCTGACCCGCCGGGTGAACGCAGCGCGCGACCTCCTCCTAAAGCGCGCCCGCTAAACCGTTCTCCTGCGAACGCAGGAGTCCAGGGTTACAAACGCTATCGCTCTTGGCTCCTGGGCCCCCGCTTTCGCGGGGGAACCGCAGTGAGATATAATCGTCGAGAGGCCCATGACCCACCAGTTCGACCCGACCTCGCTCCGCGAATATGACATCCGCGGGGTCGTCGGCAAAGCGCTAGGCCCTGCCGATGCCGTGGCGATCGGCCGAGGCTTCGCCACCCGTATCCGCGCCGCCGGTGGCCACCGCGTCGCCGTCGGCTATGACGGCCGCAACTCCTCGCCCGAACTCGAAGTCGCGCTCGTCTCCGGGTTAGTTGCAGGCGGCGTCGACGTCGTCCGCATCGGCCTCAGCACCTCGCCGATGCTGTATTACGCCGAGGCGACGCTAGAAGTGGACGGCGGCATCCAGGTAACCGGCAGCCACAATCCCC
This sequence comes from Sphingomonas sp. PAMC26645, assembly GCF_004795835.1. Taxonomy (NCBI): domain Bacteria; kingdom Pseudomonadati; phylum Pseudomonadota; class Alphaproteobacteria; order Sphingomonadales; family Sphingomonadaceae; genus Sphingomonas; species Sphingomonas sp. PAMC26645. Next base: position 727,086 of record NZ_CP039249.1, on the reverse strand, counting down.
CCGAATATAACGGCTTCAAGATGGTGCACGCCCACGCGCCATTTTTCGGCGACGACATCCAGGACCTCGCCGCGCTCGCCGCCTCGGGCGCGTGGAGCGAAGGGACGGGCGAAGTCACGACCGCGGACGTGCTCGATGCCTATGTCGACCGGCTGATGGCTGGCTATGCGAGCGGCGCGTACCGGATCGGCTGGGACACGGGCAACGGCGCCGCCGGCCCGGTGATCGAGAAGCTTGTGCAACTCCTGCCGGGTGAGCATCATGTGATCTTCGCCGACGTCGACGGCAATTTTCCCAACCATCATCCCGATCCCACCGAAGAGGCGAACCTCGCCGATCTGAAACGCCTAATCGCGGCGAAGAACCTCGATTTCGGACTGGCCTTCGACGGCGACGGCGACCGGATCGGTGCGGTCGACGGCGCGGGACGCGTGATCTGGGGCGACCAGATCCTCTCCATTCTGGTCGAACCTGCGCTGCGCGAACACCCCGGCGCGCCGATCGTCGCCGACGTTAAGTCCTCGCAGGCGTTGTTCGACCGAATCGCGGAACTGGGCGGCGAGCCGGTGATGGCTGCCACAGGCCACAGCCTGATGAAGACCGCGATGACCCGCACCGGCGCGCCGATCGGGGGAGAGTTGAGCGGTCATCTGTTCTTCGCCGGCGAATATTACGGCTTTGACGACGCGCACTATGCGGCGGTGCGGCTGATCCGCGCGGTGCATCTGTCGGGGCGTTCGCTCACCGAACTGCGCGACGCGATGCCGGCGCTGGTGACGACGCCGGACCTGCGCTTTCCGGTCGAGGACGCGCGGAAGTTCGCGGTGGTGGACGAGGTGATCGCGCGGTTGAAGTCGGAGGGCGCGGAGATGGACCTGACCGATGGCGCGCGGGTGACCACCGCCGATGGGTGGTGGCTGCTGCGAGCCTCGAACACGCAGGCGATGCTGACGGTGCGGGCTGAGGCAAAAAACCAGGCGGCCCTTGATGCGCTGCTGGCCGAGGTAGATGCACACCTGACGGCAAGCGGTGTAACACGACGCTAACCGCGAGAATTGCACCACCCCGGCGAAGGCCGGGGCCCAAGTGGAAAGGTGGAAGTAACGGCGCGCTGTCTTCCGTTAGCAACCTCCCCCAATTGGGCCCCGGCCTCCGCCGAGGAGATGCTGATGAAAAGGAGATCGCACACTTGCATCCGCTGCCGAGCCGACTGACACCGTAACGCCCCAGCCTACCGTCCCACCACCACCCCAAGGAGTCCCCACGTGGAGCGCCCAGTCGACGAATTCCGCTCCAGCACGCGCCGCTGGCTGCTCGGCAGCTTTGCCGGTTGGGGCACCCTGCTCACTTGCCTCGCCGGCGTGGGCTTCGTCATCATCGGCGTCCGCTGGCTGAAAAATCGCAGCGCAAGCTACGAGATCACCGACCAGCGCCTGATCATCAAACGCGGCATCCTGTTCAAGACGATCGACGAGATCGAGCTCTACCGGATCAAGGACGTCCGCCTCGGCTATTCGCTGCTCAACCAGATGACCGACATCGGCACGATCATCCTGACCTTGAGCGACCGCACGACCAGCGGCGGCGAGTTCACGCTTCGCGACATCCCGATGGCACGCGACCGTCGCGAAGGTCTCCGGAAACTCGTCGACCGCGCCCGCCAGCGCCGCGGCGTCCGCGAACTCGACGTGGATGACGCATACGCGCTGGATTAAGCGCGCTTTTGTCCCCACATGGCGGGCATGGCGCCCCCCTATCCCAAGCCCAAACCCCAACCGCAGATGATCCGGGTCGTCGACCTCGAGACCACCGGTTCGGCCCCGCCCGCGCACGGCGTCTGCGAGATCGGCTGGCAGGATGTCGCGCTCGGTGAGGATGGTCGCTGGGAGATCTACGGCGAAGGCGGCAGCCTGCTCGTCAATCCCGGCCGGCTGATCCCGCCGGTGACGCAGGCGATCCACCACATCCTCGACGAGCATGTCGCCGACGCGCCGTATTGGCATGACTGCGCCCGCCAGGTGCTCGACCCGTGGCCACGCCGGCTCGCACTCGCCGCGCACCGGGCGGATTTCGAGCAGAAATTCTGCACTCCCGCGCTGACCCGCGACGCCGAGTGGATCTGCACGTGGAAGTGCGCGCTGCGGCTCTGGCCCGACTCGCCGAGCTTCTCGAACCAGGTGCTGCGCTACTGGCGCAAGCCGCACGGCATGGAGCACGAGCGCGGCCTGCCAGCACACCGCGCGTTCCCGGACGCATACGTCACCGCGTTCCACCTGCGCGACATGCTCAACGAGGCGAGCCTTGCGCAACTGCTCGAATGGTCGCGTGATCCGGGGCTCATCCCCCGTGTCCGCTACGGCCCCGATCGCGGCAAGGAATGGTCCGAGCTCGATCACGAGACGCTGATGGCGTTCATGACCGATCGCGATCCCGACATCCGCTTCACCGCCAACCACGAGATGGACCGGCGCAGCGGCGGTGGCCGCGTCGGTAAGGCCAGCGCGCAGGACCTGCTGCTCTAAATCAATATCGTCACGCTGGCGGACGCGGCAGTATCGCTGGCGTAACGACATCCGCCAGCCTACACCGCCCGTCCTATGGTTCGCGTACGCCTGAAACTGCCCTCTTCGGAAGGGCGAGTCGCACGTTGGCTGGTCGCGTTCATGACGCTCGGCTTCATCGCGCTAGCCGCCGCCGCGATCGCAATCGGCTGGATCACCGTCCGCAACCGCACCTACACCGCCGAGATCCTCCACACGCAGGACGTTCGCCAGGCAATCGCCACGCTTCAGATCCAGATGGAGCAATCCGAGACGGCGCGGCGCGGCTATATCCTGGCCGGCAAACCGCTGTTCGCCACCGCCTATGCCCGGAGCGCGGGCAACCTCGTCCCGTCGATCCGCAAGCTGCGCCATCTGACCCGCGACAATCCGCGGCAGGGTGCCCGCCTCGACCTGATCGAGCCGCGCTTCGTCCAGTTGCGCGCGCTCCGGACGCAATCGATGACCTTGGTCGCCTCAGGTCGAATCGCCGAAGCGCAGCGCCGGTTCGCGGTCGACGCCAGCGTCCCGTTGATGCGTGGCATCCGCTACCGCACCCAGGCGATGGCTGCCGACGAAGTCCGCCTGCTCGCGATCCGCACCGAACGACAGGAACGCATTAGCGCGCTGTTCCTCTCGGTCGCCGGGTTGGCCGCAGCGCTGCTGCTGATCGTCGCGATCCTCGCGGTCCTGCTGATCCGCCGCTACACCGCCGACCTCGCCGCGTCGCGCGACAGCCTGCGCACCCTCAACGAGACGCTCGAGGAACAGGTCGCCGAACGTACCGCCGACCTCAGCCGCGCGAACGAAGAGATTCAGCGCTTCGCCTATATCGTCAGCCACGACCTGCGCTCGCCGCTCGTCAACGTGATGGGCTTCACCGCCGAACTCGCCGCCGCCGCGGTCCCGCTTGCCGAGCTGGTCGACCGTGCCGAAGCCGAGGCACCGCACGTCCTCACCGAAGACGCACGGCTGGCGGCGCGCGAAGACCTGCCCGAGGCGATCGGCTTCATCCGCACCTCGACGCAGAAGATGGACCGGCTGATCAACGCCATCCTGAAACTCGCACGCGAAGGCCGCCGGACGATCGCGCCCGAGCATATCGACCCTGCGCAGCTCGTCGACACGATCCTCGGCGCGATGCAGCACATCGTCGACGATCGCGGTGCGGTGGTGCGCGTCGAGCGGCCGATGCCGGGAATCGTCACCGATCGCCTCGCGCTCGAACAGATCCTGTCGAACCTGATCGAGAACGCCACCAAATACCTTAAACCGGGCCGCCCCGGCGAAATCACGGTCAAGGGCCATACCGAACGCGGCCGCGTCATCCTGTCGGTGGTCGACAATGGCCGCGGCATCGATCCGCGCGATCACCAGCGCGTGTTCGACCTGTTTCGCCGCTCGGGCGCGCAGGACCAGCCGGGCGAAGGCATCGGACTCGCGCATGTCCGCGCGCTCGCCTATCGTCTGGGCGGCACGATCGACGTACAGTCGACGCTCGGCGACGGCGCGACCTTCCGGCTCAACCTGCCGACCCACATGACCATCCAGGACGCAGCATGAACGATCACAAGACCGTCGGTATCGTGATGATCGAGGATGACGAGGGCCATGCCCGCCTCATCGAGAAGAACATCCGCCGCGCCGGAATCCTGAACGATATCCGTCACTTCACCGACGGCACCACTGCGCTCGACTTCCTGTTCAACGCCGCCGATGGCCCCGCGAAGAGCGGCCCGGCGATGATCCTGCTCGACTTGAACCTCCCCGACATGAGCGGCACCGACATCCTGGCCCGGATCAAGGCGGAGGGCAGCCCGCTCAAGCGCACGCCAGTCGTCGTGCTCACCACCACCGACGACAAGGTCGAGATCGAGCGCTGCTACGATCTCGGCTGCAACGTCTACATCACCAAGCCGGTGAACTATGAGAGTTTCGCGCAGGCGATCCGCCAGCTCGGGCTGTTCCTGTCGGTGATCCAGGTTCCCGAAGCCGAGTGAGCGAAACGCGCGTCCTCTACATCGACGACGACGCCGGCATCCGGCGGCTGGCGGCGCGTGCGCTCGAACGCCGCGGCTACCGGATGACCGTTGCCGAGACGGGGGCCGAGGGTGTCGTGAAAGCCGCCGCCGAACGCTTCGACCTGATCGCGGTCGACCATTACATGCCCGGCATGGACGGCCTCGAAACCCTCGAAGCACTCCGCCGCCTGCCCGATCCGCCCCCAGTCGTGTACGTCACCGGCTCAGAGGAAGGCCGCATCGCGGTCGCCGCGCTGAAGGCCGGTGCCGCCGATTACGTGGTGAAGACGGTCGGAGACGATTTCTTCGACCTGCTCGCTGCGTCCTTCGAACAGGTCCGCGCACGCGCCCTGCTCGAACAGGAGAAGGCGTCCGCCGAGGCCGATCTCCGCGCCAGCAACGCACGGCTCGAGGCGTTGCTCGGCGAGGTGAACCACCGCGTCGCCAACTCGCTGCAACTCGTCTCGGCGATGGTCCGACTCCAGGCGACCGCGCTGACCGATCCGTCCGCGCGAGAAGCGCTCGAAGATACGCAGCGCCGCATCCAGGCGATCGCGCAGGTCCACCGACGGCTTTACACCAGCAACGATGTCGAGAGCGTCGACATGCAGGAATATCTCGGTGCGCTGGTCGACGAACTCGCCGAGACCTGGTCGACCGAGGCGCTTCCCCGCGCCTTGAGCCTCGCCGCCGAGCCGATCCGCCTACCCACCGACCGCGCGGTATCGCTCGGCGTGATCGTCACCGAACTCGTCACCAACGCGTGCAAATACGCCTACCCGACCGGCGGCGGCGAAGTCCGCGTGGCGCTGCGCCGGATCGACGACGACGTCTTCCTGCTCGCGGTCGAAGACGATGGCTGCGGCATTCCCAAAGACGCCGTCCCGCGCGGCACCGGCCTCGGCACGAAGCTGATCCGCGCAATGGCACAAAGCCTGCAAACGATCGTCGAATACGACCCGACCCACACCGGCGTCCGCGCCACCCTCCGCGCGGCGGTACGCTAACCTTCTAGTCCTCCCCCGCCAGGGGGAGGTGGCGCCGTAGGCGGCGGAGGGGGAGGCACACGCAACAAGGGTTTTCCCTTACCTCCCCCTCCGTCTGTCAAGTGCCAGACACCTCCCCCTGGCGGGGGAGGATTATTTCAGATCGCGCGCACCGCCGCCAGGATCATCCGTCCCGTCAACCGCGCCGTTTCATCCTCCGACAACCGCGGCCGCGACAAAGTCCGGTGGCCCAGCCCGAACATGAAGGCGAGGATCAGCTCCTCCGCCCCCTCCAGTTCGTTCTCCTGCAAGTTCGGATTGGCGACGCAGGCGAGTTCGCGGATCATCCGCCGGAAATCGCGGCACAGGTCGGCGATCGTGTCCGCAACGTCGGCGTTGCGGTGCGCCTCCGCCATGATTTCGAACGACAGCGCTTCGTCGCCCTTCGACAGGGCACGCCGCGCCAGTTCGACGAACCCTTCCTCGATCGAGAACCGCTCCGATTTGACCGAGTCGTTCATCGTCTGCAGCTCGCCCATCTTGGCCGCTGCATCCTCCATCACGATCGCCTGGATCACCGCGTTCTTGCCGGTGAACAGGCGATAGATCTGGCCGACGGAGACACCCGCCGCCACGGCCAGTTCGGACATCGGGGTTTGATGAAACCCTTGTGTCGCAAACAGATGACGGGCCGACGAGACGATACGCTCCCGACTTCCCATTTCATGCTGCACTGCACTCAAAACCATGTTCCCGACGCGTTTTTAGGTTGACCGGCCGCTCGCACAATCCTAGCGGGCAAGCAAGCGGAATGAACGTTCATTCCGGTGAACCTAATCTGCACGGACGTCGGGATGCTTAACATGCAGCAATTGAACCTCAAGGGATCGGTGGCGCTCTTCGCGCTCGCCCTGCTGTCGGCTTGCGGCAAGGAGCAGGCTCCGCCGCCTCCGCCCACACCGACCGTCGGCGTCGTCACCGTCGGCGAGGAAGCGGTCGTGCTCACCTCCGAGCTTCCCGGTCGTATCGCCGCGGTAGAGACCTCGGAAGTCCGTCCGCAGGTCAGCGGCGTGGTCCGCGATCGCCTGTTCACCGAGGGCGCGATGGTCAGCAAGGGCCAGGTCCTCTACGCGATCGAGGACGCCCCCTACCGCGCGGCGCTCGCCAGCGCGCAGGGCCAGCTCGGCGCGGCCCAGTCGCAGATCAACGCGACCCGCCTGCAGGCGCAGCGTTACGGCCAGCTCGTGCAGCTGAACGCAGTCAGCAAGCAGGAAGCAGACAACGCAAATGCTTCCGCACAGCAGGCTCGCGCCAATGTTGCAGCGCAGCAGGCGGCGGTCCAGTCGGCGCGCGTCAACCTCGGCTTCACGCGGATCAAGGCACCGATCTCCGGTCGCATCGGCCGGTCGCTCGTGACCGTCGGCGCGCTGGTCCAGACCGGCCAGACCGATCCGCTCGCGACGATCCAGCGCACCAACACCGTCTATGTCGACGTCGTCCAGTCGGCAGCGCAGCTGCTCGATCTCAAGCAGGCGATGGCAAGCGGCGGCGTGACCCGCGGCGACGGCAGCGCGCGCGTCCAGCTGATCCTGCCGAACGGCACGACCTATCCGATCGAGGGCCGCCTGCAGTTCGCCGAAGTCACGGTCGACCAGACCACCGGCGCGGTGACGTTGCGCGCGAGCTTCCCGAACCCCAACGGCCTGTTGCTGCCGGGCATGTACGTCCGTGCGAAGCTCGTCGAGGGTACGCGTCGCCAGGCGATCATGGCGCCCACCGCCGGCATCACGCGCGATCCGCGCGGCGGTGCGACCGCTCTGGTCGTCAACGCGCAGAACAAGGTCGAGCAGCGTAATGTCACCACCGATCGCGTGATCGGCGACAAGTGGATCGTCACCAGCGGCCTGAAGCCCGGTGACAAGCTGATCGTCGAGGGTCTGCTCAATCTGCGCCCGGGTTCGACCGTCAAGCCTGCCGCCCCGCAGCAGGTCGCCAAGCCCGCTGGCGCGCCCGGCGCTGCACCCGGAGGCGGCGACGCGTCCGGTGCGACCAGCAACAGTTCCGCGCAGGCCGGGAAGTAACCGCCCATGTCACGCTATTTCATCGATCGACCCATCTTCGCGTGGGTCATCGCCATCATCCTGATGCTGGCCGGCATCCTCGCGATCCGGTCGCTGCCGATCGCGCAGTTCCCTGAGATCGCCGCCCCCAAGGTGACGGTCGCGACGTCCTATCCGGGCGCCGACGCACAGACGCTCGAGAACACGACGACGCAGATCATCGAGCAGCAGATGAAGGGCATCGACAACCTTCGCTTCTTCGCCTCGACCTCGGACGGCTCGGGCAACCTCGCGATCACGCTCACCTTCGAGCAGGGCACCGACCCCGACATCGCGCAGGTCCAGGTGCAGAACAAGCTGCAACAGGCGACTCCGCTCCTGCCGCAGGAAGTGCAGCAGGCCGGCCTTCGCGTGACCAAGGCGACCGCCAACTTCCTGCTCATCATCGCCGCCTATTCGGAAAACGGCGACCACGACCAGGTCGATCTCGGCGACATGATCGCCTCGAAACTCCAGGATCCGCTCAGCCGGATCAAGGGCGTCGGCGACACGCAGGTGTTCGGCGCACAATATTCGATGCGGATCTGGGTCGACCCCTTCAAGATGTCGAACCTCGGCGTTACCGTCACCGACATCACCTCCGCCCTGACCGCACAGAACGCACAGGTCTCGGCGGGGCAAGTCGGCAGTCTGCCTGCCGTGAAGGGCCAGTCGCTCAACGCCACCGTGACCGCACAGTCGCGCCTCCAGACGCCTGAGCAGTTCCGCGCGATCATCGTCCGCTCGGCGACCAGCGGCGCGACCGTGCGCCTGTCGGACGTCGCCCGCGTCGAAATGGGTTCGGAGAATTACAGCTTCCAGGCACGCTATAACGGCAAGCAGGCGGCAGGCTTCGGCGTGAAGCTGGCACCGGGTGCGAACGCGCTCGATACCGTCAAGCTGGTCAAGGCCGAGGTCAACCGGATCGCCAAGCAGTTCCCGCCCGACGTCAAGGTCGCGTTCCCGATCGACAACTCGACGTTCGTGCGGCTGTCGGTCGAGCAGGTCATCCACACGCTGATCGAGGCCATCGTCCTCGTCTTCCTGGTGATGTTCCTGTTCCTCCAGAATTTCCGCGCCACGCTGATCCCGACGATCGCGGTCCCGGTCGTGTTGCTCGGCTCGCTCGCCGTGCTTCAGGTCGCGGGGTTCACGATCAACACGCTGACCTTGTTCGGCATGGTGCTGGCGATCGGTCTGCTCGTCGATGACGCGATCGTCGTCGTCGAGAACGTCGAGCGCCTAATTCAGGAGGAAGGGCTAAGCCCGAAGGAAGCCGCCAAGAAGTCGATGGACGAGATCAGCGGCGCGCTGGTCGGCATCGGTCTCGTGCTGTCGGCGGTGTTCCTGCCGATGGCGTTCTTCAGCGGCTCGACCGGCGTGATCTTCCGCCAGTTCTCGATCACCATCGTGTCGTCGATGGCGCTTTCGGTGCTGGTCGCGTTGATCCTGACGCCCGCGCTCTGCGCGACGATCCTGAAGCCTGCCAAGGAAGGTCACGGCGAGAAGAAGGGCTTCTTCGGCTGGTTCAATCGCACCTTCGACAAGGGCGTCGGCAAGTATGGCAACGGCCTGCGCCGCGTCGAGAAGGGCTGGGTCCGCACGATGCTGGTCTATGCCGTGATCGTCGTCGCGATGGCCTTCATCTTCGTCCGCCTGCCATCGGGCTTCCTTCCCGAGGAAGATCAGGGCGTGATGTTCGCACAGGTCTCGATGCCGTCGGGTACGCCGATGGAGGAGACCGCCCGGACGATGGACAAGGTCCGCGATCACTTCATGATCGACGAGAAGGCCAACACCGCGGGCATCTTCACGATCAGCGGCTTCGGCTTCGTCGGCCAGGGCCAGAATGTCGGCATCGCCTTCATCCAGCTGAAGCCTTGGGAAGATCGTAGCGGCAAGGAGAACAGCGTCGCCGCGGTTGCCGCCCGTGCCAACCAGGCGCTCGCCGGGATCCGGGCCGGCATGGTGATCGGCTTCGTGCCGCCCGCCGTGCAGGAACTGGGCAACGCCAACGGCTTCGACTTCATGCTGAAGGACAATGCCGGCGTCGGTCACGAGAAACTGCTCGAAGCGCGCAACATGCTGCTCGGCATGGCCAGCCAGGACAAGCGCCTGATGCAGGTCCGTCCGAACGGCCTTGAGGATGCGCCTCAGCTGAAACTGAACGTCGACCAGGCGCAGGCGGGGGCACTCGGCCTCAGCCAGCAGGACATCAACACCACCGTCAGCACCGCGTTCGGTGGCGCGTACATCAACGACTTCATCGACCGCGGTCGCGTGAAGAAGGTGTTCGTGCAGGCCGACGCACCGTTCCGCACGACGCCCGCCGACCTCGGCAACTTCTACGTCCGCGGCACGACGAGCAACGCGATGGCGCCGTTCTCGTCCTTCTCGACGACAAGCTGGAACTACGGGCCATCGCGACTCGAACGGTACAACGGTGTAGCCTCGTTCGAGATCATGGGCTCGCCGGCGCCGGGCGTCAGCAGCGGCACCGCGATCAAGGCGATGGAGGAGATGGCGGCCAAGCTGCCACCCGGCATCGGCTATGAGTGGACCGGCCTCAGCTACGAGGAAAACCTGTCGGGCGGCCAGTCGACCACGGTCTATGCGCTGTCGCTGCTGATCGTGTTCCTCTGCCTCGCGGCGTTGTATGAAAGCTGGTCGATCCCGATCGCCGTCCTGCTGGTGGTGCCGCTCGGTGTCCTCGGCGCGGTCGGCGCGGCGATGATCTTCGGGCTGAACAACGACATCTATCTCCAGGTCGGGCTGATCACGACGATCGGTGTGGCGGCGAAGAACGCGATCCTGATCGTGGAGTTCGCTGAGGAGAAGATGGGCGACGGGATGAACGCGGCCGATGCCGCGGTCGAGGCGGCCAAGCTTCGCCTTCGCCCGATCCTGATGACGTCGTTCGCGTTCATCTTCGGCGTGTTGCCGCTCGCATTGTCGAGCGGTGCCGGCGCCGGCGGCCAGAACGCGATCGGCTGGGCGGTGGTCGGCGGTATGCTGTCCGCGACCGTCCTCGCGATCTTCTTCGTGCCGCTGTTCTTCCTGCTCGTGAAGCGCGTCTTCAAGCAGGACAAGGCTGGCTCGGGGCAAGACCGCGACCAAGTGCCCGACCACGACGGCAACCGTGACGACAACCGTGACGGCGGCCATCCGCCCCACGACCAGCGGCCGCAGGAGGCCTGATCCAGATGTTCTCGACCAAGATCTCCAGCCGCACCGCGCTCACGTTCGCCGCCGGGCTCACGCTCGCCGGGTGCAACCTCGCCCCCAAATACGTCCGCCCGGAGCTTCCCGTCGCGCCGAGCGGACCGACCGGGCCAGCCTATTCGGCCGGCAACGCCGCGAACGCGATCGTGCCGGCGGACACCGCATGGGAAGCGTTCTTCACGGATGACCGCCTGCGCGGCGTGATCCGCCTCGCGCTCGACAATAACCGCGACGTCCGCATCGCGGTCGCCAACGTGGCACAGGCTCGCGCGCAATACCGCGTGCAGCGCGCGGACCTGTTCCCGACGATCGGCGCAACCGGCAGCGCGACCTACCAGAAGTCGCCGTTCGGTGCGGTTGGCGGCGGCGTAGGCGGTGTCGGCGGCGGCACGGGCGGCGGCACTGGTGGCGTCGGCGGCGGCACCGGAACGGGTGGCGGCACCGGTGGTGGTACCGGCGGTGCGGGCACTGCCGTCACGGGCAGCGGGCGCGCCGACATCTATTCGGCCAATGTCGGTATCTCGGCATGGGAAATCGATCTTTTCGGTCGCATCCGCAACCTGACGCAGGCGCAGCAGGAAGCGTATTTCGCGGCGGAGGAAAACCGCAACGCAGCCCAGGTGTCGCTCATCTCGGAGACCGCGACCGCGTGGCTGACGATGGCGGCGGATCAGGACCGTCTCAAGATCGCGCAGGATACCGAGCGTGCGTTCGGCCAGACGCTGAAGCTCACGCAGGATCGCTTCCGGATCGGCATCGCGTCCGAACTCGAAGTGCGTCAGGCGCGCACCACCTATGACCAGGCGCGCTCGGACATTGCCGACGCGACCACGCTGATCGCGCAGGACCAGAACGCGCTCAACCTGCTCGCCGGGACGACCGTGACGCAGGATCTGCTCCCCGCGCGGATGCCGGAGAAAACGCCGACGCTGGAGAATCTGCCCGCCAACCTGTCGTCGGAGGTGCTGTTGCGCCGCCCGGACGTCGCCGCGGCCGAGCACAACTTGATCGCCGCCAACGCGAATATCGGCGCGGCGCGCGCGGCGTTCTTCCCGAACATCTCGCTGACCGCGGCATTCGGCACGCTCAGCCTTGGCTTGTCCAACCTGTTCGGCAGCGGCAGCCAGCAATGGTCGGTCGCCCCGTCGATCACGCAGCCGATCTTCGATTTCGGTCGCAACAAGGGTAACCTGCAATACGCCAAGGCGACGCGCGACGCGATGCTGGCCACGTATGAACGGAGCATCCAGACCGGCTTCCGCGAGGTCGCAGACGCGCTGGCACGCCGCGGCACGATCAACAGCCAGCTCGAGGCGCAGACGTCGCTGCGCGACAACGCGGCGGGGGCGTACAATCTGTCGCAGCTCCGCTTCCGCGCCGGGATCGACCCGTTCCTCAACACGCTCGATTCGCAGCGCGCGCTCTACACCGCGCAGCAGAGCCTGCTCGCCACCCGCCTCGTCCGCGACAGCAACGCGGTCGAACTCTACCGCTCGTTAGGTGGTGGCCTGAAGTAAGGCCTGCTTCCAACAACATGACATGCCCCCCTCCCTGGAAGGGAGGGGCTGGGGGTGGGTAGGCCCACTTGTGTCGCGACGTCTGGACAGATCGAAACCGACCCACCCCGAACCCCTCCCTTTCAGGGAGGGGCCAGAAGGTCCTAGTTCGCCGGCTCGGACAACGGCGCGAACCGCGCAACCTGTCGCCCGACCAGTCGCAACTGCTCGAGCACTGCTGGATCGCTGGCCCCGCCTTCGTCGTCGAACTTCGTCACCTGCGTGTTGATCGCGGCGGCAAACGGCGTCGGCCACCCCCGCAACGCATGGACGATCGAGCGCAACGCCGCGATCGTGCTCCCCGTCGCCTGCCAGCCATACGCCGTCGCGATCAGCCCGACCGGCATGTCCGCCAGATACGGCCGCTCGGGATCGCGCGCGGTTTCCTCCAGCAGGTCGAGCGCGTTCTTCACCACGCCCGAGATGCTGCCGTGATAGCCGGGACTGGCGATGATCACCGCCGACGCCTCGCGCACAGACGCGACGAACGCCTGTTCGTCGGGCGTCCGCGTCGTCGCCTTCGGATCGTAGAGCGGCAGCCGCGCCATGTCGGCCCCGCCGAACATCTGCGTGCGATAGCCCTGCTTCTCGACCGCATCGAGCGCGATACGCAGTGCACGCTCGGTCGACGAGACGCCGCCGATCGTGCCGCCGATGCCGACGACCAGCGGGAGAGTGTCGGAAGCGGCCACGGTTTTATCCTGTTCGAACGTCATCCCCCTGCTCTGCCCCGTTTCGCCGCGCGATGACAACAGGGCTTTGGTCGGTTCTCGCCCCGCGCGCACCACGAACGCTGTCGCTAAGCCCCGGTACACGTTAGGCATGCGCATAGACTTGCCCGAACTGTCGTAGAACCGTAACACACTAAAAGTCCGCCCGTTGGCCGACCTGGAACGATCCGATGCGCCCCGATCCCTTCGACCCCGACCGTTCCAGCTCGCGCGGCGATCGCGAGCCCTATGCGTATGAGCGCGAGCGGCTGATCACCGAACGCGAACGCCTGCGCCAGAAATACGAAGCCGAGCGGGATGGCGAAGACCCCGAGCCGTATGACGACCGCGACGCGCCCCCGTACGCCCGCGCACCGCGACGCAAGCGCCCGATCGGTCGCTGGATCCTGCGCGGCTTCGGGATCGGCATCGTCCTGCTGGTGATCGCGATCATCTGGCTGGCGATCACCGCGCCCTTGTCGAAGTCGCTGCAGCCGCCGACGCCGCCCTCCATCACGCTGACCGCGGACGACGGCACGCCGATCGCGCGACGTGGCGCGATCATCGGCAAGTCGGTCGACGCGGCAAAGCTCCCCCCGCACGTCACCCAGGCGTTCCTCGCGATCGAAGACCGGCGCTTCTACTCGCATTGGGGCGTAGACCCCCGCGGCATCGCACGCGCGGCATGGGCAAACCTCGGCTCGGGCGGCGTGCGCCAGGGCGGCTCGACGATCACGCAACAGCTCGCGAAGAACGCGTTCCTCGATTCGGACCGCACCGCGACGCGGAAAATCCGCGAGGCGATGATCGCGTTCTGGCTCGAGGCATGGCTGTCGAAGAACGAGATCCTCTCGCGCTATCTTTCGAACGTCTATTTCGGCGACAACACCTACGGGATCAGCGCGGCGGCAAAGCATTATTTTGGCCGCACGCCCGACAAGCTCAACGTCGGCCAGGCGGCGATGCTTGCCGGCTTGGTCAAGGCACCTTCACGCCTCGCCCCCACGTCGAACCTCGAAGGCGCGCGCAAGCGGGAGGCCGTGGTGGTCGGCGCGATGGTCGACGCGGGCTTCCTCACCAAGGCGGAGGGCGACGCGGTCCAACCGCAGCGCGTGCTCGGCAGCCGCCCGTCGCAGCTCCCCAACGGCACCTATTTCGCCGACTGGATCCTCCCCGAAGCGCGCGACCAGGCCGGCGAGATCAAGACCGAGGCGACCGTTCAGACGACACTCGACCCGCGGTTACAGCGCGCGGCAGAACGCACCATAGCGCGCGCGGGTCTGCGTCAGGCGCAGGTCGCGCTGGTGGCGATGCGACCCGATGGCCGCGTCGTCGCGATGATCGGCGGCAAGAACTACGCGAAAAGCCCGTTCAACCGCGCGACGCAGGCGCGGCGCCAGCCCGGCTCGACCTTCAAGCTGTTCGTCTACCTCGCCGCGATGCGCCAGGGCCTCACTCCCGATTCGACGATCGAGGACCGCCCGGTGACGATCGGCGACTGGACCCCGAAGAACAGCGACGGCCGCTATCAGGGAACGATCACGCTGCGCCAGGCATTCGCGCGCTCGTCCAACGTCGCCGCCGCACGGCTAACGCAACAGGTCGGCGTCAAGGCGGTGATCAAGGCGGCGCGCGATCTCGGCATCTCGACGCCGATCCCCAGCGAGGCCACCATCGGCCTCGGCACGTCGACCGTCTCGCTGCTCGAACTCACCGCCGCCTATGCCGCGATCGCGCGCGAGCAATATCCGGTCCAGCCGCGCGGCCTCGCCGACGTGCGCGAGAAGGGCTGGTACCAGTCGCTGACCGGCGGCGCGACGGAGATGCCGAGCAAGATCCACGACGAGATGCTCGACCTGCTGGCGGCCTCGATCCGCACCGGCACCGGCCGCGGCGCGAACCTGACGGTCGACGCATTCGGCAAGACCGGCACGACGTCGGATAACAAGGACGCGCTGTTCGTCGGCTTCGCGCGCGATCTGGTGGTCGGCGTGTGGGTCGGCAACGACGACAATTCCTCCAACCCGGGCCTGTCGGGCGGTGGTATCCCCGCACGGATCTGGCGGGACTTCATGCAGAGCGCGCTGGGGATCGCCCCGATCGCTGCGCCTCCTCCCGCGGTCGAGGAAGTCGATCCCGACGCACTGCCGGCGGAAGACCAGGAGAATTCCATTCTGCCGTTGGGCGGGGAGATCGAAGGAATGGGCTTCAACCTGAAGATGGGCGAGGACGGCACCATCTCGGTCGGCCCCTCCCGCCGCGACCGCCAGGAAGGCCCGCCCCCCCGCGAAGATCGCCGGCCTCCGGAGGAAGAACAAGGACCCGACGAAGGGCAGTAGTTTGCTGATCGACGGCACCCGCCCACTCAGCACCACCCCGGCTATTGGGCACCACCCCGGCGAAGGCCGGGGCCCAATTGGAAAGGTTGCAGTAACGACGCGCAGCCCGTCGTTACCTACCGCCCCCCACTTGGGCCCCGGCCTTCGCCGGGGTGGAAGAGCAGTTTGGATCTGCGCCTGAGCCGATGCCCCCCGTTGACGTCACCACCGCATCGCAGCATGTCTCCCCCATGCGCTTCTTCTCCGACAACGCCGCCACGATCCACCCGCAGGTCATGGCCGCGATCGCCGCCGCCGACACGCTCGACACCGCCTATGCCGGCGACGCCTGGAGCCAGCAGCTCGACGGCCGCCTCTCCTCGCTGTTCGAGACCGACGTCGCAGTGCTCTGGGTCCCCACCGGCACCGCCGCCAACTGCCTCGCGCTCGCAGCACTCTGCCCCCCGCACGGCGGCATCGTCTGCCACCGCGACGCGCACATCCAGAACGACGAGGGCGGCGCGCCCGAATTCTACACGCACGGCGCCAAGCTGCTCCTCGCCGACGGGGACGGCGCAAAGCTGACCCCCGACACCATCCGCACCGTCCTCGACGCGATCCCCGACGACGTCCACCGCGTCCAGCCGCACGCGATCTCGATCACCAACGCCACCGAATATGGCCGCGTCTACCAGCCGCACGAAGTCGCGGAGATCGGCGCGCTGGCGAAGGAGCGCGGGCTCGGCTTGCACATGGACGGCGCACGCTTCGCCAACGCGATGGCACGCGTCGGCTGCTCGCCCGCCGAGATGACGTGGCGCGCCGGCGTCGACGCGCTGAGCTTCGGCTTCGTCAAGAACGGCGCGATGAGCGCGGAGGCCTTGGTCTTCTTCAAGCCCGACCTCGCCGCCGTCACGCAATACCGCCGCAAACGCGCCGGCCTGCTGCTGTCGAAGGGGCGCTACCTAGCCGCGCAG
Organism: Sphingomonas sp. PAMC26645; assembly: GCF_004795835.1. Taxonomy (NCBI): domain Bacteria; kingdom Pseudomonadati; phylum Pseudomonadota; class Alphaproteobacteria; order Sphingomonadales; family Sphingomonadaceae; genus Sphingomonas; species Sphingomonas sp. PAMC26645. The sequence continues at coordinate 710,657 of NZ_CP039249.1, read as the reverse complement.
ATCCTCGCGATGCTCAACGACGACCTCTGGCTCGCCAACGCCAAGGCCGCCAACGACAGCGCGACGAAGCTCGCCGCCGCCGCCGGCGATCGCCTCGTCCACCCGGTCGAGGCGAACGAAGTCTTCCTCCGCGCCACCCCCGAAGAAGCCGCAGCCCTCCGTGCAAAAGGCTTCGACTTCTACGACTGGGCAGCCGGCGAGATCCGCCTCGTCACCGCATGGGACAGCCCGGCGGACGCGGTCGCCCTGCTCGCCGACGCGATCCGGGAGTTATGACCCCCGGCCCCACTGATCCACCACAGTCGACCCGCGCGGCCGTACTGATCCCGTTCGGCATCGTCACGCTGATCTGGGGTTCGACCTGGCTCGTCATCCGCGACCAGATCGCGGTGGTGCCGCCGAGCTGGTCGATCAGCTACCGCTTCCTCGTCGCCGGTATCGCAATGGCGATCTACGCAGGCATCAAGCGCGAGAGCTTCAGGTTCGACGCACGCGGTTACGCGTTCGCGGCGGTGATCGGCATCGCGCTGTTCACGTTCAACTTCAACTTCGTCTACCGCGCCGAGCATTACGTAACCTCCGGGCTCGTCGCGGTGGTGTTCGCCCTGCTGCTCGTCCCCAACGCGATCTTCGGCCGCATCTTCCTCAAGCAGCGCCTCGGACGGCAGCTGATGGTCGGGTGTGCGGTCGCGATGGCGGGGGTCGCGTTGCTGTTCGTCAACGAGGCGCGGGTCGATCCGCACGGGCCGCGCTCGGCGACGATCGGCATCGTCCTGACCTTGTGCGGCGTGATGGCAGCCTCGGTCGCCAACGTCATTCAGGGCAGCGCGTTCGCCAAGCGCTATCCGATGGCGCCGACGCTGGCGATCGCGATGCTGATCGGCGCGAGCCTCGACGCGGCGTTCGCCTGGATCACCACTGGTCCGCCGGTCTTCGAGCCGCGGTTCGGCTATGTCGCGGGCATCCTCTACCTCGGCGTGTTCGCGTCGGCGCTCGCCTTCCCGCTCTATTTCAACGTCATCCGCGCGATCGGCCCGGCCAAGGCGGCCTATTCGGGCGTGATCGTGCCCGTCATCGCGATGCTGCTATCGACGATCTTCGAGCGCTATCACTGGTCGACGCTGGCCGTCGCTGGGGCAATATTGTCCGGCATCGGCTTGGTCATCGCACTCAGCGCACGCAGGCCGGCACGGTAGTCGGGCCAGGCAGGCGTCCAGCCAAGCACGCGCTTAGCCTTGCCGTTCGCCACCCGCCGGTTCTCGTTATAAAACCCGCGTCCCATCGCCGAGAGCTCCTCGAGCGTCACGAACGGCGGCGCGGGCATCCCGAGCAGCATCGCCGCGAACGCCACCACGTCGTTCTGCGATGCAGGCACATCGTCCGCGAGGTTATACGCCCCCGCCGGTGCATCGAACCCGGCGATGACGCCCGAGACGATGTCGTCAACGTGCGCGCGACTGAACACCTGGCCGGGTTGCTCGATCCGGTGCGCCTTGCCCTGCCGCACCCGGTCGAGCGGCGAGCGCCCCGGACCATAGATTCCCGGCAACCGAAACGTCCGCGCGCCAATCGCCAGCCAGTCCGCATCCGCCGCCGCCCGCGCGCTCCGACGACCACCACCGATCGGCGCCGTCTCGTCCACCCACGCGCCCTGCGCATCGCCGTACACCCCCGTCGACGACAGATACCCGATCCACGCGCGCGTCCGCAGCAACAGCGAACCGTACCGACCGAGCACTGGGTCGGCCTCATGCTCGGGCGGCACCGACGACAGGATATGCGTCGCCGCCGCGATCTCCGCCGTCACCGCATCGACATCGTCGAACCGGAGCGTACCATCGCGTCCGTCCCGCGTCGTGCCGACGACATGCCAGCCGTCCGCCGCAAGCCGCTCGGCAAGCCGCGACGCGGTGTAGCCGAGACCGAAGACCAGCAGCCGGCTCATGGCGCCACCGCCGCGCCAGCCATCGGCCCCTTGTATAAAGTCCCGAAATAATCTCCCGCATTCCACACCGGCCGCTGCGCGCCATCCGCGATCTCGCGCGCGATCCGGTAGTTCGCATCGACGAACCGCACGCCCTGATCCCACAGGATCGGCTGCGTCAGGTCGTCCGACGGCTTGTGGTAATTGTTCGCCATGAAATACGCGACCGCCGCCTTGCCCGGCCCCTTCTGACCCGGCCACAGGAACACCGACGGGATCCCCTTCTGGACGAACCGGAAGTGATCCGAGCGGACGAAGATGCCCTCCTCCGGCATCGGATCGGGCGACAGGCCGACGCCGATCGCCGCCACTGCCTTCTGCACGATCGGGCCGATCGTCGAACGCTCCGCACCGAACACCACCATGTCCTCGAATGTGTACGTCAGGATCGGCATGTCGAGGTTCACGTCCGCGACGATCGAGGTCAGCGGCACGGTCGGGTGGTTGGTGAAGTAATCGCTGCCAACCAGCCCCTTCTCCTCGCCGGTGACCGCCAGGAACATGATGGTCCGCTTGGGCGCCTGCCCGCTGGCCGTGAAGCGCTTGGCCTCCTCGATCAGGCTGGCGATGCCGATCGCGTTGTCGAGCGCGCCGTTGTTGAGCGCGTCGCCCTTCACGGGTTTCGTGATGCCGATGTGATCGAGATGCGCGGAGAGCACGACGACCTCCTTGCCGACCACCGGATCGCTGCCCGGGATCATCCCGACGACGTTGCTGCTCGCGGCAGGCACGAAGCTCGTCTTGGTCGCGACGGTCAGCGTGCCGGTCAGCGGCACCGCCTTGAACTTGGCATTGTCGCGGTCCGCCTGCTTCACGATCCGGCTCCACGGCGTCTTCGCACCCGCGAACAGCTTGGCCGCGCCGGCCATGCTGATCGTGCCGAGCGACGGCGCGCCAGGCGCATCGACCTTGCCGGTGCCGTCGGGATTCGCCCAAGTCATCCGTGGCGTCGCGTAAAACTCCGCCATCTTGCCGAACGTCCGTACCTTGGCCGAGCGCGGGCTTTCCAGCGTGATCACGCCGATCGCGCCCTTGGCCTGCGCGATCGCAGCCTTGGTGCCGCCCGACCCGAAGAACGCGCGCTCCTCGCCGCCGAACCGCGCGGGCGAGCCGCCGAAATACGCGACGATCTTGCCGCGCACGTCGACGCCCTTGTAGTCGTCCTGGCCATATTGCGGCGCGTCGATCCCGTAGCCGACGAACACGACGGGCGCCGAAACGCTGGTCTCCGCCTTCGCGCCGTTCGCGGCGGGCACATAGTCCTCACCGAATACGAGCGGCTGCGCAGGCCCGCGCCCCGTCCAGACGAAATCGCCCTTGCTCGCCGCCTTGTACGACACGAGCGGCACGGTCTGGAGATACCCGCCCTGATCGCCACCGGGACGAAGGCCTGCCGCATAAAACTGCGCGGCGACATATTGCGCGGCGATGTCGAACTCGGGGCTGCCAGCCTCGCGACCCTTCATCGCATCCGACGCGAGAAACAGCACATGCGCCTTCATCGCCGCCTGATCCGCCGGCAGCGGTGCGGCGAGCTTCGCGTTCAGCTCGGCCGTATTCGGCGCGGTCACCGGAGCCGGCACGGGTGCAGCTTGGGGCGCAGTCTGTGCAAGGGCAGAGGTAGAAAGCGCGAGCACCGCGAGCGCGCCGATAGGACGATACATCCGGAAATCCTTGCAAAGGGAACGTGTTGCAGCGGCGTAGCATCCACCGTCACCCGCGCAAGCTTTGGGGCATGGAGCAAAGACCTTCTCCGCAGAGAAGTACCACCCCGGCGGAGGCCGGGGTCCAGTTGGGAAACGGTGCTGACGCAGGCTGCGTTCCGTTACTACGACCTCTCCAACTGGACCCCGGCCTCCGCCGGGGAGGTGCAAGTGATCGAACCGCGCGGCCCCAAGCTTTGGCTGGCGGTAGGGAGCCACGGCCCTATATTCGCAAACATATGCTCGATATCCAGAACAGTCTCGCCCACCCGCTCGTCATTCGCCGCGAGGACTATACCCCGCCCGAGTGGCTGGTCCCCGAGACGAAACTGGATTTCGACCTCGATCCCTCCACCACCCGCGTAACGGCAACATTGTCGGTAACGCGCAACGGCGATCACGCCGCACCGCTGCGGCTCGACGGCGCGGGGCAGAAGCCGCTGTCGGTCACGGTCGACGGCGTCGCGATCAACGACTGGCGGATCGACGGCGAACAGCTCGTCATCCCGCTCACCGGCGCCGCGCATGTCGTCGAGACGCAGGTCGAGATCGCCCCCGATCGCAACACGCAGTTGATGGGGCTCTACGCCTCGGGCGGAAACCTCTGCACCCAGTGCGAGGCGGAAGGCTTCCGCCGCATCACCTACTTCCCCGACCGCCCCGACGTGCTCAGCGTCTATTCGGTGCGGATGACCGCCGACAGGAAGCACTTCCCCGTGCTGCTCGCGAACGGCGACCCGGTCGCGCAGGGCGATCTCGAAGATGGCCGCCACTGGGCAACCTGGCACGATCCATTCCCGAAGCCCTCCTACCTCTTCGCACTGGTCGCCGGCGACCTCGCCGTAAACCGCAGCAGCTTCACGACGATGTCGGGGCGCGAGGTGTCGCTCGGCATCTGGGTGCGCGAGGCCGACCTGCCCAAGACCGACCACGCGTTGAAGGCGCTCGAACTCGCGATGGCGTGGGACGAGACGACCTATGGCCGCGAATACGATCTGGACGTGTTCAACATCGTCGCGGTCGACGACTTCAATTTCGGCGCGATGGAGAACAAGGGCCTCAATATCTTCAACTCGCGCTACATCCTCGCCGACCCGGATACCGCGACCGATTACGACTATGACGCGATCGCCGCGGTCGTCGCGCACGAATATTTCCACAATTGGTCGGGCAACCGGATCACCTGCCGAGACTGGTTCCAGCTGTCGTTGAAGGAGGGCTTTACAGTCTACCGCGACCAGGGCTTCTCCGCCGACCAGGGCTCCCGCGCGGTCAAGCGGATCGAGGACGTCCGCGGCCTGCGTGCGTCGCAATTCCCCGAGGATTCGGGCCCGCTCGCGCACCCCGTGCGGCCTGAATCCTACCAGGAGATCTCGAACTTCTACACAGCGACGATCTACAACAAGGGCGCCGAGCTGATCCGGATGATGGCCGCGATCCTCGGACCGAAGGGCTTCCGCGCGGGCACCGACCTGTATTTCGACCGGTACGACGGGACGGCGGCGACCTGCGAGGATTTCGTCACCTCGATGGAGGAAGGCGGCAAGGTCGACCTCACCCAGTTCCGCCTCTGGTATTCGCAGGCGGGCACGCCGCGTGTGTCGGCGAGCCTGTCGCACGACGGCGACCGCGCGACGCTGCAGCTCGCGCAGCAGGTCCCCGCAACGCCCGGCCAGCCAGTGAAGTCCCCGATGGTGCTACCGTTGCGGGTGAAGCTGTTCGGTGCCGAATCGGGTGCGGCGTTGACCGACGAGCGCCTCGTCCTGTTCGACGACACGCTCGACACGCTCGAATTCGAAGGGTTGGCCGAACGCCCGGTGCTGTCGATCAACCGCGGCTTCTCCGCGCCGGTGGTGGTCGAAAGCGACCGCACCGCCGCCGATCTCGCCTTCCTCAGCGCGCACGACGACGATCCGTTCGCGCGCTACGAGGCGATGCAGCAGCTGATGCTCGACACGCTGGTCGCGTCGGCGGGCGGACATGCGGATCACGACGCCGTGATCGCCGCGGTGGCGAATACCCTCGCCAATACCGATCTCGATCTCGCGTTCGTCGCCGAGGCGGTGTTGCTGCCGTCGGAGAGCTTCATCGGCGACCAGATGGCCGTCGTCGATCCCGAAGCGATCTTCCGTGCGCGCGAGGCACTGCGCCGCGATCTCGGCACGCGGCTGGAGGCGCAATGGCGGCAGGCGTATGCGCGGGGCGAGGGCCAGCCCTACGCCTATACGCCGGAGGGCAAGGGCCTGCGTCGTCTACGGACGGTATCGCTCGGCTATCTAGCGGCGAGCGGCGCGGCGGATGCGGCGGACCTGGCGTTCGCGCAGTTCGATTCGGCGGACAACATGACCGACCGGATGGGCGCGCTGACGACGCTGGTGAGCAGCGAGTCCGAGATCCGCACCACCGCGCTCGACATCTTCTACAGCCAATATTGCGACAACCCGCTGGTGCTCGACAAGTGGTTCCAGGCGCAGGCGCAGTCGTCGCGCGACGATACCGGTACGATCGTCGCGGGGCTCGCCGAGCATGCCGACTTCACCCTGACCAACCCCAACCGCGCCCGATCGCTGATCGGCGCATTCGGCGCGAACCAGCGGGCTTTCAATAACGCCGACGGGAGCGGCTACCGGTTCCTCGCGGACCAGTTGATCGCGCTCGACCGGTTGAACCCACAGACCGCCGCGAAGCTTCTCCCGCCGCTCGGGCGATGGCGCCGGTTCGACGCGGCGCGCGCAGGGTTGATGCGCGCGGAACTGGAGCGGATTGTGCGGACGCCGGGACTGTCGAAGGATGTATTCGAGCAGGCCTCCAAGAGTCTGGAAGGCTAACCCGAATCTGATCCTCCCCCGCAAGGGGGAGGTGTCTGGCTCTTGCCAGACGGAGGGGGAGGGCAGCGATTACCGCTGTTGCGGCGTCCCCCCTCCCCCGCTTTCGGCGCCACCTCCCCCTTGCGGAGAGGATCACGGAAACGCGCTGCCCCTACCGGCGACTCGCAAAGAACTCCCGCAGGATCCCCGCCGCCTCGGTCTCCGCAATCCCCGCATAAATCTCAGGCCGATGATGACACGTCGGCTGGCCGAAAAACCGCGGCCCATGCTCCACCGCCCCGCCCTTCGCATCCGCCGCCCCATAATAGAGCCGCGAGATCCGAGCATGCGCGATCGCCCCGGCGCACATCGCGCAAGGCTCCAGCGTCACCCAAAGGTCGCAGCCTTCTAGCCGATCGCTGCCCAGGGTCAGCGCCGCGGCGCGAATCGCTTGGATTTCTGCATGCGCAGTCGGATCGCACAACGCCCGCGGCGCATTCGCCCCCGTCGCGATAATCACGCCGTCCTTAACGACAACGGCGCCGACCGGGACTTCCCCAGCCAGCGCCGCATCGCGTGCCGCGTCGAGCGCGCGGCGCATGGGTTCGGGGACGGGGAACATGGCCTCAGGCCCTGCCCCGCCGCCCGCCCCACGTAAACACCCGCGTAAAGATCAGTTCGGTGCCTGGCTGTTGCCCGGCTTCTCGACGTTGATCGTCGGGACGGCGACCGTCTTGTTCTCGGTGCCGAGCGTGACCTTGGCAACGTCGGCCTGGAACTTCGGTGCCTGGACCACGCCCTGGCGGGTCTGGTCGATGTTGATGATCCCGAAATACATCAGGCCGACCACGACCAGCACGGCGATCGCGACGAGAGACAAGAGCGTACGCATGGGACATCCCCTTTTATTGAACAGTTCGATAGCGTAACAACGTCGTCGATCGCCGTGGGTTGCACAATGCCCATTGCGGACAACCGGAGCCACGTTTTACGTGAATCGGTTGACGAAAGCCGGCGTGCCAGCTATCCGCGCGCCTTTCCGGGGTTCCTCCCGACACTTGAATAGGTAATCACATGTCGCGCATCTGCGAACTGACCGGCAAGGGCCGGATGGTCGGGAACAACGTCTCCCACGCCAACAACAAGACCAAGCGCACGTTCCTGCCGAACCTGCAGAACGTCACGCTGCTGTCCGATTCGCTCGAGAAGGGCGTCAAGCTGCGCGTCTCGACGCACGGCCTGCGTACCGTCGAGCATAACGGTGGCCTCGACAACTGGCTGGTGAAGGTCTCGGACGACAAGCTGTCGCTCCGCGTTCGTCGCCTCAAGCGCGAAGTCGTCAAGAAGATCGCAGCATCGGCCGTCGCCGCTTAACAGCGACGTCGTACTGCGATAACCGCGGCCCGCCCTGCACCTCGCAGGGCGGGCCGTCTGCGTTTGTAGGCTAGCGATCCAGCCTGAACTTCAGCAGCAGCGTGCGCTGGAGAAACATCTGGTTGTCGTCCGACACGATCCACACGATCGTCGCGCCGTTCTCGACCGTCGTGTCGATCCCCTCGAAATTGTCGTGGATCAGCGGCGCATCGATCGTCGCGATCAGGCGGCCGCGTGCGATTCGCCCCGCAGCCACGTCGCGCGCCGCGACTCGTGATATCCGCGCCGAGAACGTGAACGGCAGTCGGAAACCACGATCGAGCACGAGTAGGTCGCCATTCGGCAGCGCAGTGACGTCCGACGGATCGGACCGCCCGAACGGTTCATACGCGAATCGCTCAGGCACCCCCGTCCCGGTCGGATCGCCCGCGAAGATCAGCGCCTGCCGCGTGTGCAACCGTTCCTCGTCCGACCCAGACCAGTCCGGCCGACGCACATGTGCCTCCTCGCTGATCACCACGAATCGTCCATCGGGCAGCCGCGCCATCGATTCGGGTCCGCCATTCGACGGCCATTTCCGCATCGCCTCGGGCATCACCCGCGCCTCGTACCGCGCGAACCCCGCAGCATAGCGCCAGATCGAATTGTCATCCTCGAAGCCGACCCAGATCTTCCCGGTTACCGGATCGATCGCCATCGATTCGCTGTCGCGGTCGCGTTTCTCCCAGCCGATGCCGGGCCCCGCGGGCAGGTTCTTGAACACGACCCGGTGCGGGAGCCAGTCGGCGCCCATGTCGAACTGGACGATGTTGCCCCCGTCGCTCAGCAGCGTGAAGCGGTTGCCGGTCGCAGCTGGCGCGACGTCGAGCGAAGAGAATCCCCCGAACGCCGGATCGCGACTGTCGAGTGCCACCCCGCCCAAATACGTAAGCCCACCGACGCGCACATGCCGCGGGTCGGTGCGGTCGAGCATCACACGCGTCGCGGTCAGCTGCGCGCGCTTGCCGAGCAGGTCGAGCCGCGCTTCGCCCGACCAGGTCGGCACGATCGCGCAGACGCTCACGGCGACGAACAGGACAGTGATCAGGCGCCGCATCGCGTCCCTCATAGGGTGTCCGACGATCCGCGAAAGCATGAACAGCGGATAACGGAGGCATTCAGGCTTAGCTCAATGCGAATCACTCATAAGCGTCTCATCGAGGATGGAAGCACGGCCCCCGCCGCCGCCGAAATCCCCAACGGGAGACGCACGATGTTCAAGACTTTTACTCTCGCCGCCAGTGCCCTCGCATTGGGTGCGACCGCCCTCGTTCCCGCCGCCGCCGATGCGCAGCGTTGGGGCTCGCGCTACGAGCGTGGCTACGATGGTTATCAGGGTGGCGGCTACCGCGACAATGGCTACGACCGTGGCTATCGCGAGTATCGCGGCAACGACCGCCGCTACAACGCCCGCAGCCGTCGCGGATGCGACAACACCGGCGGCACGATCATCGGCGCACTCGCCGGCGGCCTGCTCGGTCACACCATCGCCGGTCGTGGTGACCGGACGCTCGGCGCAGTCCTGGGCGCGGCCGGTGGTGGCCTGGCGGGCAACGCGATCGATAAGTCGGATAACCCCGGGTATTGCCGGCGGTAAGCCCGGTAACGGGCTGGTGCTCGCCGCGAAAGCGGTCGAGCAACCGCCGGCACGGACGGCGGGCAGGCATCGCCTGACCCGACCGACGACGGCTTCGCCGACGTCGCGCCCGTTCGAGCCACCCAACCAGTTTCCCAGTTCCCTCGCGTAGCGTATCGAGGGCGAGGGCCGGCTTCCCGTACGGGAGCCGGCCCTTTGTTCGTCTATCGTTTTCCTGCGAACGCAGGAATCCAAGGTTACTCAGCCCAGCCCCCGCAACCCTGGCCTCCTGCGTTCGCAGGAGAACGAGAAATTACGCTATCCGTTCAGGCACTTCCGCCGCATCCTCGGCAATCGCCGCATCAGGCGCCACCGCCTCCCAGGGAAACACGAACCAGTCCTTCGTCACCGTCCGGTCGATCGTCCGCGCACAATACTCGATCCGCTCCGCCGAACTGACGTTATCGATCAACATCGCAAACCGCACCGCGCCCTTGACCGCTCCAGCCGCCGTCAGCGCACCACGCAGATGCGTAATCGTCCGCCCCGAATCATTGATGTCGTCGACAAACAGCAGCCGCTCGCCCCCTCGAGTCCGCGCGGCAAGTTTCACCAGCGGCTCGTCGGCAAAGTCCTTCACCTGGCTCGAATAATCGACCGACAACGTCGGCAACCCGATCGCGTGGCTGAGGAATACCGCCGGCACGAGCCCGCCACGGCCGATGCCGATGATGTAATCGGGTTTCCACTCGGTATCCTCGACCAGCTTGGCGGCGAGGATGTGCACGGCAGCGACGAACTCGTGCTGACGGATAGGGGTAAAGATCGGCATCGGTTGGATGCTAGCGGGTCAGGGCGAAGACTTCACCCAAAACCCGCCACATCGCTCTGTTGTTTCCCCGCGAAGGCGGGGGCCCAGACTGGGCTCCCGCCTTCGCGGGAGAACAAGATATAGCAGACGCCCTTTCAGATTTAGATCGTATCCAGCGCCTGCTCGAAATCGGCGATCAGATCGTCCGGATCCTCCACCCCGATCGATATCCGCACCAGATTATCCGTGATCCCCAGCGCCTGCTTGCGCGCATCGGGCACCGACAGATGCGTCATCCCAGCCGGATGGCTAGCCAACGTCTCGGTCCCACCCAACGACACCGCCAGCTTGGCGATCTTCAGCGCATCGAGGAACGCGAAGCTCTCACGCTCGCCGCCCTTGAGGTACAGCGAGAAGGTCGAACCGCCGCCGGTGCAATGGCGACGATAGATATCCGCCTGCCGCTCCATACCCGGCTCGTTCTCGAGGAAGCCGAGATACGCGACCCGCTCCACCTTCGGATGGTGACGGAGAAAAGCGCAGACCTTCGCGGCATTCTCGCCCGCGCGGCTCATCCGCAGTTCGAGAGTCTCCAGCGACCGCAACAGCATCCACGCGGTGTTCGGATCGGTGATCGTCCCGATCGTGTTGCGCATCGTCCGGATCGTGTTGATATGCTCCTTCGACCCCAGCACGCCGCCCGCGACCAGATCCGAATGCCCGCCGACATACTTGGTCAGCGAGTAGACGACGATATCCGCGCCATGCTTGAGCGGCTGGAACCACAGCGGCCCGAGGAACGTGTTGTCAATCGCGATCGGCGGCTTTTCACCCTTGAAAATGGCGTCACGGCTGGCCGCGACCGCCTCGACATCGACCAGCGCGTTAGTCGGGTTCGCCGGGCTTTCCAGATAGATCAGCGCGACGTTGCCGGTCGCCGCCTCGGTCATCACCGCATCGATCTCTTCACGAGTCGCACCCGCCGGGAAGTCGAGCCACTTGACCCCGAACTTGCCGAGCACGCGACCGATCAGCGTCTCGGTCGCCGCGTACAACGGTCCCGAATGAACGATCGTGTCGCCCGGCTTGACCATCGCGAGGAACAGCGTCGCGATCGCCGACATGCCCGACGAGAAAGCGAGCGCGTCCTCCGCCTCTTCCCACACGCCGAGGCGATCCTCGAGGATCTCCTGGTTCGGCCCGTTGAAACGCGAATAGACGAGACCCTCGGCACCGCCCGGACGCTTGCCGGTAACGCCCTCGAAGTGACGCTTGCCCGCTGCCGCGTTGGGGAACACGAAGGTCGAGGTGAGGAAGATCGGCGGCTTCAGCGAGCCTTCTGACAGCGCGGGATCGTAACCGTGCCCCATCATCAAGGTCGACGGCTTCAGTTTCCGCCCGCCGATCTTCTCGACCTCGGGCTTCGGCGCGACGCGCGCGGCGACGCCGGTCAGGTCCGCTTCGGTTTCGGCGGGGACTGCGCCGGCGTTTTCGGGGGTATCGGACATCAATATGCTCCTGCGTGGCCCGTCTTATGCGAGCCGATGTTCGGAGCCTAAACGACCGGCGAGGGCTTTGGGAGCCGTTACAGGCCGATGATGCTGATCTGGCGCCCATAGGAGGGCTCGCCGCGATGGGTCGCGCGCCGATAGCTGAAGAAGCGATCGTCATCGGTGTACGTGTCGAGCCCGAGCGCCTCGATCCGGCCGATCCCGGCGACCGCGAGCCGGCTGACGACATAGGCCTCCAGGTCGAACTGGTAGTGATCAGCACGACCGTCCGCGAAGAAGCGTTCGTTCTCCGGATCCGCCTCGCAGAACCGGCGGATGAAGCCGTCGTCGACCTCGTAGCTGGCGCGCGCGATACACGGCCCGACCGCAGCGACGATCCGGTCGCGGTGCGCACCGATCGCCTCCATTGCGAGGATCGTCGCATCGGTGACGCCGCCGAGCGCACCCTTCCACCCAGCATGCGCGGCCGCGACGACGCCGGCTTCACGGTCGGCGAACAATACGGGCGCGCAGTCCGCGGTGAGGATGCCGAGTGCAAGGCCGGGACGGTTGGTGACCAGCGCATCCGCGTGTGGACGGATCGCGTCGCCGAACGGCTCGATCACGGTGACCGCGTCGGCGGAATGGACCTGGTAGAGACCGACGAGTCTCGCGCCCGGCAGTACCGCCTCGCTCGCCCGGCGGCGGTTCTCTGCGATGCTGGCAGGGTCGTCGTCGGATCCGATGCCGACGTTGAGACTCGCATACGCGCCAGTCGAGACGCCGCCACGCCGGCCGAGAAAGCCATGCGGGATGTCGCCAAGCCCCTTCGCCCTGATCGCGTCGATGGTCATAGCGACCGCCCCTCCCATAGCTCCACCCCGGCGAAGGCCGGGGCCCAATTGGGGGACGTTGCTAACAGGGGACTGCGCAACATTACTGCGACCTTTCCAATTGGGCCCCGGCCTCCGCCGGGGTGGTACCGTTCCGCGCGATGCTGGTAGCACCGACCATCACAACACGAGCCGCATGATTCGGTCATCGTCAGGCTGCTCCCCAACCATGAACAAATACCGCCCGATTTCGACGAAGCCGTAGCGCTGATAGAACCGGTGAGCCCGGTGGTTATCCACATACACGCTCAGGATCATTTCCGTCCGCCCATCGGCGCGCGCAACATCAATCGCCCACTCCATCAACGCAGGGCCGACACCCGCACCATGCTGGTCACCCCGCACGTAAAGCTGATGAAGTTCGATCGCGGACGCAGGCCAATCGCCAGGAAACGCCACCGGGCCGATCTTCGCAAACCCGACGATCGCACCCGCCGCGTCTACCGCGACGCGCACCGTGAAGGCAGGGTCGGACAGTTGAGCCGGCAACCCCGTCTCGCCGAACGTCTGGTCGAGGAAGGCGGCAAGATCTTCAGGGCGATACAGCGTACCGAACGTGTCGGTAAACGACCGCTTCGCCATTGCAGCGAGTTCTGCACCGTCGGCAGGCACCGCATTGCGATAGGCGATCATGCAAACGCCGCCGGGATCGGCCAAGTCGGCGCGGTGATCGCGAGCGCTTTGAAGAGCGTACCCATGTCGTCCATCAACCTCCTCCGATCCGCCGCCAATGCCTCCGCCCGCGCAGGCGACGCCTTGGCGAGCGCCGACGTCCGCGAATCGATCCCGAGCGCACCGAGCAGGTCGCGTTGCGTCACCGGCCCCCACGCCACCGCACCCTCGGCCTGTGCCGCGGCGGCGAGCGTGGTGAAGTCGACATGCGCAGTCAGGTCGTGCTCGCCCGGCGCCTCGAACGGATTGGCGAACGCATGCCTACGCACCGCCTGCAACGTGTCGCCGAGCGCCGGCCCCTCATAGCCATAGTCGACCGCGATCAGCGCACCGCCCTGCGCGGCGATCCGCTTAGCGAGACCGCGAATGATCGTCACGGCTGCAGGCGAGGTTTCCAGGATCGAGCCTGCGGGGGCGTCGCGGAACGGCTCGGGGATGACCGCATCAGGCAGCGGCTTGCCGGCGATCGGCAGGAACAGCAAGTCCTGTGCCGCGACCAGGCGTTCGTGCCATTGCTCGCGCTTGACGAGCTGGCGGATGGGCAGCGCATCGAAGAACTCGTTGGCGACGACGATCAGCGGGCGATCGGTGGGCAGCGTGTCGACCGCGTCGTGCCACGTCGCGTCCGGCACGCGCTCGGCTTGAGCTTTTCGCAACGCCGGGCTGGTCTCGACGAAATGTACGGGGGGCGTGAGCCCAGCCTTAGTCATCGCGCGCATGGCGTCCGCGGCAAGCGTCCCGCGGCCCGGCCCGAGCTCGACCCACGCCACGTCCGGCCGTCCGGCGCGGTCCCATAGATCGGCGCACCAGAGGCCGACAAGCTCGCCGAACATCTGGCTGATCTCGGGCGCGGTGGTGAAGTCGCCCCCCGCCCCCAGCGGATCGTGCGTCGCATAATAGTGCGCGTTCGCCGCCGCCATATACTGCGCGACGGGGATCGGACCTGCGAGCGCGATCGCTCGGGCGAGGCGTTCGGGAAGGGCGGTGTCGGTCATCTGAACCTCTCTACCACCCCGGCGGAGGCCGGGGCCCAATTGGGAAGGTCGATGTAACGACGCGCAACGCATGTCACTATGGACGTTCCACTTGGGCCCCGGCCTCCGCCGGGGTGGTGCTTCTATTCGAAGGAAGGGGCGTCAGGCGACGCTCGCCGTCCCCGCGATCGGCTCGACCCGCACGCGCCGCTTGGCCGATGTCGCCACCAGATACGCGCCACCGACGATCATCGGCACGCACAACCACTGCCCCATGTGCAGCCCGGTATGCTCGGCAAACGCCCGCAGCTGCGAATCCGGCTCGCGGAAGAACTCCACGGTAAACCGCGCGATCCCGTACCCCAGCACGAACAACCCGACGAGCTTGCCCGGATCGTACCGCGCCTTGGTCTTCCAGAACGCGAACCAGAGCAGCGCGAACAGGACCACGCCCTCCAGCCCCGCCTCGTATAGCTGACTCGGATGCCGCGCCGGCTCGACCATGCCGAACGGCACCGTGCGCTCGAAGATGATCCCCCACGCAACATCGGTCGGCTTGCCCCACAGTTCGCCATTCACGAAGTTCGCCAGCCGCCCGAAGAACAGCCCGAACGGTACGCAGCACGCGATATAATCGTGCACGAGCAGCCAGTTGAGCTGATGCTTTCGCGCAAACAAGATCAGCCCGATCGACGTGCCGATGACGCCACCGTGGAACGACATGCCGCCATCCCAGAGCCGGAAGATCCGCAAGGGATGCAGGAACATCTCGGGCGCATAGAAGATCACATACCCGAGCCGCCCGCCGAGGATGATGCCGAGCGTCGCGTAGAACACCAGGTCGTCGGCATGCCGCCGCGCCATCGGTGCGCCGGGCTGGGCGAGCAGCTTCAGCAGATACCACCAGCCGAGCAGGATCCCGCCGATATAGGCAAGGCTGTACCAGCGCAGCGTGAAGAAGCCGATCGAGAAGACGTCGGGGTGCAGCCCCAGATCCTCGAAACGGATGTGACTGCCGACGGCAGGCGCTACGGCGCCCGCAGCGGCGGTGATGGTCGACAGGATCAAAGGCTTTTCCCCACGCGTTCGCCCCTGCATAAAGGCCGGACTTGATAAGACCAAGGGCGATAAGCCCACAGTAGGAGAGCGATATGCGGACCGAGCTGGACCTGGCTATGGATTCGACGATGGCCGCGCTGACCGCGCCCAACGGCATGCTCGCGCTCGGATCGGCCGAGCGGTTCGGCGTCACGCTGCCGACAATCGCCGCCGCCCCGCCCGCGCTCAGCTATTATTTCGCACACTACGCCAACGAGCACCGCGACGCCGTCTTCCTCGTCGCAGGGAACGAACGACTAACCTTCGGCCAAGTCTACGCCGCCGCCGAGCGCACCGCCCGCGCCCTCGTCAGCGGCTACGGCATCGAAAAAGGCGACCGAGTCGGCATCGCGATGCGCAACTCGCCGTCTTGGATCGTCCTCTACATGGGCATCATCATGGCCGGCGGCGTCGCGACCCTGCTCAACGGCTGGTGGCAGTCGGAGGAGCTGGAGACCGCGATCGGCGAGGTCGATTGCACGCTAGTCTTCGCCGACCCGCCCCGCGTGAAGCGACTCGCGCAGATCGCAGGTCTACGCGCGCCGGTGGTCGAGATCGACGATTCGCGCGAACTCGACGCTGCGCTTGGAACCGTGTTCGCGAAAGACGATCACACCGCCGACCTCCCGCTGCTCGGGCCGGAGGATCATGCCACCATCCTGTTCACCAGCGGCTCGACCGGCCAGTCGAAGGGTGCGCTCTCCGAACATCGCGCGGTCGTGCAGGGGATCTTCAATTATCTCGGCCAGGCGATGATGATGGTCGGGATCGCCACCGCGCAAGGCAATCCGCCGGTCGGCCAGCCGGTCACGCTGCTGACGATCCCGCTGTTCCACATCACGGGCGAAGTGCCGGTCTTCCTCCAGAGCTTCGCGATGGGGCGAAAGCTCGTGCTGATGCCGAAATGGGATGCAGGCGAAGCGATGCGGCTGATCGAGGCGGAGGGCGTCACCTATTTCGTCGGCGTGCCGCTAATGAGCTTCGAGATCCTCAACCACCCCGACCGCGCGAACTACGACCTGTCGACCGTCACCGATTTCGCCGCGGGGGGCGCACCCCGCCCGGTCGATCACGTCCGCCGCATCGACGAGGAGATGGGCGGCAGCGCACCGCTAATCGGCTATGGCCTGACCGAGACCAACGCGGTCGGCACCGGCAACTGGCGCGGCAATTATCTCGCCAAGCCCAATTCCGCCGGCCGCCCCGGCGCGCCATTGGTCGACCTCGCGATCCTCGACGATGCCGGTCACCCGCTCGACCAGGGCCAGCGAGGCGAGGTCTGCATCCGCACGATCTGCAACTTCAAGGAATATTGGAACCGCCCCGACGCCACCGCCGCAGCGTTCACGTCGGATGGCTATTTCCGCACCGGCGACATCGGCTACCTCGACGAGGACGGCTATCTGTTCATCGTCGACCGCAAGAAAGACATCATCATCCGCGGCGGCGAGAACATCTCGTGCCAGGAGGTCGAGGCTGCGTTGTACGAACACTCAGCGGTCGCGGAGGCTGCGGTCTTCGGGCTAGCGGACGAGCGATTCGGCGAATTCCCCGGCGCGGTGGTCGTGCCGCAGGACGGCGAGACGCTGACCCCGGACGACCTGACTGCGTTCCTCCACCAGCATATCGCCGCGTTCAAGATACCGCAGCGGATCTGGATTTCGGAAGAGCCGCTGCCAAGACTGGGGACGGAGAAGATCGACAAGGTCTCGCTCAAGGCCACGTATAGAGCCCTGGCCTAAAAGTCCCTCGCCCCTCCGGGGAGAGGGAGGGAGGAGCCGCTTGGCGACGGAAGGGAGAGGGGCAGTGAGACTCCCGGCACAGTCCCGGAGACCCACTCCCCCTCATCCGACGCTGCCGCGCCACCTTCTCCCCGTGGGGGAGAAGGATTAGAGCCCCCTCATGATCAACAGGCGCAGCATACTCGTCGGCGGCGGCGCAGGGATCGGCCTCGTCGTCGCCTGGAGCCTCTGGCCACGAACCTACGCCCCAAACCTCGTCGCCAACCCCGGCGAAACCCCGTTCGGCGCATGGCTCAAGATCGGTACCGACGGCCATGTCACCGTCGCCGTCCCGCAGGTCGAACACGGCCAGGGCGTCTACACGACGCTCCCCCAGATCGTCGCGGACGAGCTCGGCGCGGACTGGCGCACGATCGGCGTCGAGCCCGCCCCCCTCAACCCGCTCTACGCCAACCCGATCGGCACACGCGACCTGTTCGAAGGTCTGCTCGACCGCCTCCCGCAAGGCACGACGCAGCCACCGATGCTGACCGGCGGATCGAGCTCGATCCGGATGTTCGAACAAGCCTGCCGCGAGGCCGGCGCAGGCGCCCGCGCGCTGCTCTGCATGGCGGCGGCAAAACGCTGGGACGCCGACTGGACCCAGGTCAACGTCGACGCCGGCTTCTGCACCTACCAAACCAAGCGCATCCGCTTCGCCGAACTCGCCGAAGAGGCCGCGAAGTTCACGCTCCCCGATCCCCTCCCACTCGGCATCCAGGGTGCAGGCAAGCTGGTCGGCAAATCCGTCCCCCGCCTCGACACACCCTCGAAAGTCGACGGCTCGGCCAATTTCGCCGGCGACGTCCGCCTTGCCGACATGGTCCACGCCGCGATCCGCCAAGGCCCCGTCGGCGGTCGCCTGACTAGGGTCGACCGCGCTGCCGCCGACCGGATCCGCGGCGTGCTGTCGGTGGTCGAGAACCCGCGCTGGGTCGCAGCCGTCGCGACAACAGGGTGGGCCGCACAAAAGGCGCTCGACGCCCTCGCCCCGCGATTCGAGAACGACGCTCCCCTCCCCGATACCAGGTCGATCGACGCAGCACTGGACGCCGCGCTAATCCGTCCAGGAACGCAGATGGCCTCCGCGGGAGATGTCGCCGCAACCTTCCAGGGCGCCAAGCTCGTCACCGCGACCTACCGCACGGGCTTCGGCCTGCACGTAGCGATCGAGACCCGCAGCGCGACCGCCTCTTTCTCCAACGGCCGCCTCGAACTCTGGCTGGCAACGCAAGCGCCGGGGCTCGCACGATCGGCAGCGGCACGCGCGACGGGCCTCAGCGAAGACGCCGTCGTCGTCCATCCGATGCTCATCGGCGGATCGTTCGGCGCCGCGCTCGAACACGATGTCGCAGAACAGGCGGCGGTGCTCGCGGTCAAACTCCGTCGCCCGGTCAGCCTCGTCTGGTCGCGCGGCGAGGATTCGCTCCACGATCACTACCGCCCACCCGCGGTCGCAAAGATGGCCGCACGGCTCGCCCCCAACGGCGCGATCATGGGCTGGAGCGCGAACATCGCCGCCCCCTCGACCGGCGCCGAGATGGCACGCCGGATGATGCCGGGCCTCGCGACCGAAGCCGCGCTGATCGGCGTCAAAGGCGACCGCTACGCCGTCGCGGGCGCGGCGCCCGTCTATCGCATCCCCGCCTACGCGATCGAGCATCACCCCTCCGAGATCGGCATCCCGACCGGCCACCTCCGCGGCGGCGCGCATGGCTACACCGCGTTCTTCACCGAATGCTTTCTCGACGAACTCGCGCGCGTGGCCCAGTCCGAACCGATGTCGTTTCGCATTGCCATGCTCGGCGGCGAACCGAGACTCGCGCGCTGCCTGTCGACCGCGGCGGCGCTCGGCGGCTGGGACGGCGGCGTCGCCGGCAGCGGCCAGGGCATCGCCGCCCACGCGTTCCGCGGCAGCTACATCGCGGTCATGGCGGAGGCGCACATCGGCCCCGACCAGCGGCTGGTGGTCGACCGCCTCGTCGCCGCGGTCGATTGCGGTGCGCAGATCAACCCCGACATCGTTCGCCAACAGATCGAGGGTGGGCTGATCTTCGGCATGGCCGCCGCACTCGGCGCATCGACCGGTTTCACCCGCGGCCTCGCCGACGCACGCGGGTTCGACACGATCGGCCTGCCAAGGCTCGCCGACACACCCGACATCACGGTCGAGGTGATCCGCAGCGACGAAGCGCCCGGCGGCGTCGGCGAACTCGGCGTCCCCGCGGTCGCGCCGGCGATCGCCAACGCGCTCTATGCGTCAACGGGCTTCCGCATCCGCAATTTGCCTTTAAGACCAGCGCCATGACCCTGCCCCCCGATCATCCCCCGATTCCGAAACCCAAGATCGGCGTTCTGCTGATGAACCTCGGCACCCCCGATGGCCCCGATGCGAAATCGGTGAAGCGCTATCTCGGCGAGTTCCTGTCCGATTCGCGCGTCGTCGAGATCCCGCAGATCGCGTGGCAGCCGATCCTGCGCGGCATCATCCTCAACACCCGCCCGAAAAAGTCCGCCCACGCCTATTCGCAAGTCTGGCGCGAGGACGGTTCGCCGCTTGCCGCGATCACGCGGTTGCAGGCGGCCGCGCTGAAGGATTCGTTCGGGCCGGAAGTGCTGGTCGACTGGGCGATGCGCTACGGCAATCCGTCGATCTCGGACCGGCTGACCGCGATGAAGGCGGCGGGCTGCGAACGCATCCTGCTCGCGCCGCTCTACCCGCAATATTGCGCAGCAACGACCGCGACCGCGAACGACAAGGCGTTCAAGCATCTCGCCGGTCTGCGCTGGCAGCCGGCGATCCGCACGCTGCCGCCTTACTATGACGACACGCGCTATATCGAGGCGCTGAAGGACTCGCTCGAAGAGGGGCTGTCGGCGCTCGACTTTACCCCCGACGCGATCGTGGCCAGCTTCCACGGGATGCCGAAACGGACGTTGCAGCAGGGCGATCCGTATCACTGCCACTGCCAGAAGA
This sequence comes from Sphingomonas sp. PAMC26645, assembly GCF_004795835.1. Classification (NCBI taxonomy): domain Bacteria; kingdom Pseudomonadati; phylum Pseudomonadota; class Alphaproteobacteria; order Sphingomonadales; family Sphingomonadaceae; genus Sphingomonas; species Sphingomonas sp. PAMC26645. Next base: position 690,478 of record NZ_CP039249.1, on the reverse strand, counting down.
CCGCGCGGTTGCTCGGCGAGCGGATGGGCCGCGAGCTGACGATCGCGTTCCAGTCGCGGTTCGGGCCGCAGAAGTGGCTCGGGCCGGCGACCGACGAGACGCTCGTCGCGCTCGCCAAGGCGGGCAAGACCAAGGTAGCGATCTTCGCGCCGGGCTTCTCCGCCGATTGCCTGGAGACGCTAGAGGAACTGTCGATCCGCGGTCGCGAGAGCTTCGAAGAGGCTGGCGGCACCCACTTCGCCTATCTCCCCTGCCTCAACGACAGCCCGGTCGGCGTGGAAATGTTGCGCAGCATTTTGGCGCGCGAGCTTGAAGGATGGGTGCGGGCTGGTTAGCCTCCCACAAAATACTGAGGAGAGAGACTGATGGCACGCGTCGCAATTGTAACCGGTGGTACGCGCGGAATCGGCGAAGCGATCAGTCTCGCATTGCAGGACATGGGCCTGACCGTAGCGGCAACGTATGCCGGCAACGATGACCGCGCGCGCGAGTTCACCGAGCGCACCGGGATCAAGGCGTACAAGTGGGACGTCGCCGACTATGATGCGTGCCAGGCCGGCTGTGCGCAGGTCGCCGCCGATCTGGGCGATGTCGATATCGTCGTGAACAACGCCGGCATCACCCGCGACGGCACGATCCTGAAGATGACGTACCAGGATTGGAAAGAGGTGATGGACACCAATCTCGGCGGGTGTTTCAACATGGCCAAGGCGGTGTTCCCCGGCATGCGTACACGCAAATGGGGACGGATCGTCAATATCGGCTCGATCAATGGGCAGGCCGGGCAATACGGCCAGGTGAACTATGCTGCGGCCAAGTCCGGCATCCACGGCTTCACGAAGGCCTTGGCGCAGGAAGGCGCGCGGGCGGGCGTGACGGTAAACGCGATCGCACCGGGGTATATCGATACGGACATGGTGGCGGCGGTGCCGGCCGACGTGCTGGAGAAGATCGTGGCGAAGATCCCAGTCGGGCGGCTTGGCCAAGCTACCGAGATCGCGCGCGGGGTGGCGTTCCTGTGTTCGGAAGAGGGCGGATTCGTCACCGGCTCGACGTTGAGCATCAATGGCGGTCAGCACATGTACTGACGGGCGCAGGCAGCGCAAAGCGCAGCCGTTGTCAGCAAGCGAAAGCGAAGCGGGCAGCGCCCGGCACGGCCGGCGGGTCGGTTCACCGAACCCGTCCGACGGCGGCTTTGCCGGCGGCGCTGAGTATATGTCTACCGGATTACCAAGGACGGCCTTGCTGGATCCTGGGGCCCCGCCTTCGCGGGGGAACGCGAAACGGTAGCGCTGCTTAAATCTAGCCCTACAGCATCTGCGAGGTACAAGAATGCCACCGCCAAACGCCCGGCATCTGCTCCCTCCCCTTCGGGGAGAGGGTCGGGGTGAGGGGCAGTTCCAAACGCTGTCGCCCGTGGCGCCCCTCACCCAACCCTCTCCCCGAAGGGGAGAGGGCTAACGCCCGTTCAACCTACGCACCCGCCTCAATCACCCGTCGCTAGCACGCTCGATATCCGCGCCAACCGCGCTCAGCTTCTCCTCCAACCGCTCATACCCACGATCCAGGTGATACACCCGACCCACAGACGTCTCGCCATCCGCCGCAAGCCCCGCCAGGATCAAGCTCATCGAAGCCCGCAAGTCGGTCGCCATCACCTGCGCGCCGACCAGCTTGTCGACGCCGCGCACCACCGCGGTCCGCCCGCGCACCTGGATATCCGCGCCCATCCGCGCCAGTTCCGGCACGTGCATGTAGCGGTTCTCGAAGATCGTCTCGGTCAGCACGCTCGCGCCGTCCGCCTTGCACAGCATCGCCATGAACTGCGCCTGCATGTCCGTCGCAAACCCGGGGTATGGCGCGGTCGACAGCGTCAGCGGCTTCAGCACGCCGTCGGACGCGACGCGCACGCCGTCCTTGGTCGGCGTCACCGACACGCCCGCCTGGACCAGCGCATCGAAGGTCGCGCCCATGTCGGCGACATCCACGCCGACCAGTTCCAAGTCGCCGCCGGTGATCGCCGCCGCGCACGCATAGCTGCCCGCCTCGATCCGGTCGGGCATCACCGCATAGGTCGCGCCGTGGAGCCGGTCGCGGCCTTCGATCGTCAGCGTCTCGGTGCCGATCCCGTCGATCGACGCGCCCATCGCGAAGAGGCAGTTGCAGAGGTCGACGATCTCCGGCTCGCGCGCGGCGTTCTCGATCACGCTCGTGCCCTTGGCCAGTACCGCCGCCATCACGACGTTCTCGGTCGCGCCGACCGACACGATCGGGAAGCGGAAGCGGCCGCCCGGCAGACGTCCGCCCGGCGCGATCGCCTTCACATAACCCGCCGCCATCTCGAGCTCGGCACCGATCGCCTCAAGTGCGCGCAGGTGGAGGTCGATCGGGCGATTGCCGATCGCACAGCCGCCCGGCAGCGACACCGTCGCCTCGCCACCGCGCCCGAGCAGCGGCCCGAGCACCAGGATCGACGCGCGCATCTTCCGCACGATGTCGTAGGGCGCCTCGGTCGAGGTCAGGTTACCCGCGCGGATCGTCATCACCCGGCCGAAATCCTCGGGCCGCGTCCCTTGGATCGCGGTCGACGCGCCGAGCTGGTTGAGCAGGTGGCCGAAGCCGTCGACATCCGCCAGCCGCGGTAAATTGCGCAGCGTCAGCGGCTCTTCGGTCAACAGCGCGCACGGCATCAGCGTGAGCGCGGCGTTCTTCGCGCCGGAGATGGGCAAGCGCCCGGACAGGCGATTGCCGCCGCGAATGAGAATACGGTCCATCCCGGGTGTCTATCGCGGCTGGCGTTCTGCGCAAGGGCCGCGCATCGATCGGGCGACAGGCGGATGCTGGCCTGGGGTCGAGTCCCGCGTCGGGACCGGGTGAGCCTTCCGAAGCGCTAACACACCCCGCTTGATCGACTTTAATGCGCGGAAATCCTAGCTTTGCTCTGTGGTTCTCGAACATTGGGGACCATTACAGAGTGCCGGACAGCTGCTTCGCCGACCGCGTCGGCGATCTCATCGACCTGTCGATGAACGAGAAGGCTGCGTTAGCGCGGTTGGAGGAGCGCCCGCGAGACTTGCGTCGCGGTGCCGTCCTCGTGCGCGAGAATGATCCGCAGGCCGAACTCTTCATCCTGCAGCGCGGCATGGCGATGAGCTATGTGCTGCTCGACGACGGCAGCCGCCAGATCCTCCGCTTCCTCTATGCCGGCGACATGCTGGCGGTCTCGGCGCTGGTCTACCGCGATTCGCCCGAGACGGTGGTCGCGCTGACCGACTGCACGGTGTGCTCATTCGATCGCTCGGCGATGACCGGGCTGGTCACCGATCATCCACGGCTGTCGGCGCTCATCATGGTCATGAACCAGATGGAGAAGGTCGCGCTCACCGACCGTCTCGCCGCCCTCGGCCGGACCTCGGCCAAGGCGCGGATCGCGGCGTTGCTGCTTGAGATGCGCAACCGACTGCGGATGCGCGACCGCGCGATGGGCAACAGCTTCACGCTTGGCCTGACGCAGGAGGAGATTGGCGACGCCACTGGGCTCACCGCGGTCCACGTCAACCGCATGCTGCGCCAGCTGGAAGAGGACGGCCTGATCCGCCGCGAAATGGGCCGCGTCACGCTGCTCAACGAGGTGCAATTGGCGCAAGCCGCGAACTACATCGATCGTTTCGAAGGGCTCGACCTGCGCTGGTTGCCGCCAGCGCGGTAACTCCCTCCTTCAATCCTCCCCCGCAAGGGGGAGGATCAAGACAGATCACCTCAAGGCGTAAGGCTCAAGCCTTCTCCAGCGTGCACTGCAACGGGTGCTGGTTCTGCTTGGCGAAATCCATCACCTGCGACACCTTGGTCTCCGCGACCTCGTAGCTAAACGTACCACACACCCCGACGCCCTTCTGGTGAACATGCAGCATAACGCGAGTCGCGGCCTCCATGTCCATGCGAAAGAAGCGCTGGAGACACAGCACGACGAACTCCATCGGCGTATAGTCGTCGTTGAGCATCAGTACGCGGTACGGCGTCGGCTGTTTGGTCTTCGCGCGCGTCTTGGTCGCGATACCGGCGCCGGTGCCGCCCCCGGTGCCATCATGGCCGTCCTCGCCATTATCGTCGCGGCGCTCGGCCATCTGCTCGCCCGTCCGCTGGGGAGTCGTCATTTCAGGGGTCAAAAGCATGCTGCCAAAATATGGCATGCCGGGGGGCAAGGGCAAGGGGGCGCTGGCACCCGTCACGCGAAAACCGCAAACGCAAAAGGGGCGACCGTCGCACGACGGCCGCCCCTTTCGTAACGCACTGCCCGAAGGCGGCGCGCTGTCGACTTAGGCCGAGATCTTCATCTTGTCGGTCGCGACCGCAACGCGGTTCGAGATCGGCTGTGCGAACTCGCCGAACATCTTGAGCATCCGCTCGGTCGAGCGCGAGCCCTCGGCGATCATCGTGTCGAACGCGGTGCGCGCATAATCGCCCTGGAGCTTCATGAACTCGGTCGGCGACTTGGCGGCGGCGAGCGTCTTGGCAGCTTCGGTCGCGCTCTCGAACGAGGTCTTGGCGTAGTCGGCAGCTTCCTGGCCGAGCGCCTCGACGTTCTTCGCGGCGATCTTCGACGACTCGACGAGCGCCTCGATGTTGCCCTTGCCGAATGCGACGAAATCTTCCGCCATCTTCGCCGACTTCTCCATCGCGCCCTTGGCCTGCTCGTTGAATTCGGCGGTGTTCGCGCCGCTGAAGAGGGCCTTGGTCTTCTCGGTGATGCTCTGGATCGTGTCCATCGTGGCGTCCTTTGTTTCGCTGGCAGGGATCCCCAAAGGCGCGGCGGCCTGAATCGGGGCGGGAATGTCCGTGTGCGGCGATACAAAAGCAGCCGCGAGAGGTTGAGGTGCCGGCGTCTTGGCGATCGGCTCGAATGCCGGTTTCGCCGGCTTGGCGACAGTCCGGGCGGAGGCCTTCGCGATGGCGACAGGCTTCGAACCGGCCTTGGCCGTCCGTTTCACGATATCCACCATCCACGCACCTCTCTTCGGAGTTATGTCGCGGTCTTCATACACGAATTCTCGCGCCGCACAATAAAAATTGTGCACTGCACCATGACGCAAACGTAAGGTAGCGCTATAGGCTCTTCACATACTCGCCGGGCGCCTCGCCGAGCGCCTTCAGAGCCCCCTCGCCCGGCAGCCGTGCACCGTCCGCGGCCACCGTATCGGCACCCAGCGCGCGCAACCACTCGACCCAGTCCGGCCACCAGCTACCCTTCGTCTCGGTCGCACCGGCAACGAAGTCCTCAAGCGTCGTGTGCGCGCCAGGATTGGTCCAATATTGATACTTCCCCGCCGCCGGCGGATTGACCACGCCCGCGATATGTCCCGAGCCCGCGAGCACGAACTTCAGCGGCCCGGCGAACAATTGCGTGAGTTTCCAGACACTTTCGGCCGGCGCGATATGATCTTCGCGCCCCGCCTGGACATAGCTCGGCGTCGAGACCTTGGTGAGATGGATCGGCGTACCGTCCACGGCCATCGTGCCTGTCACCAGCAGATTGTCGCGGTAGAGGTCGGTCAGATAGCTTAGATGCCATTTCGCCGGCAGGTTGGTCGTGTCGCCGTTCCAGTGAAGCAGGTCGAACGGCACGTAATCCTGCCCCAGCAGGTAATTCTGCGTGACGTAGTTCCAGATCAGGTCACGCCCGCGCAAAAGGTTGAACGTCGTCGCCATGTACCGCCCGTCGAGGAACCCCTCGGGCGACAACGACGCGACCATCTTCAGCTGCTCGTCGTCGATGAAATGCTGCAACTCGCCCGCCTGCGCGAAATCGACCTGCGCGGTGAAGAACGTCGCGCTAGCCACCTTCGTCGCCTCGTCACGCGCCGCCAGCAGCGCCAGCGTCGCGGCCAGTGTCGTCCCCGCCACGCAGTACCCGATCGTATGCACCGCCGGCACGTCGAGCGCGGCGCGCACCGTGTCGATCGCCTCGACCTGCGCACCGACATAATCGTCCCAGACCACGTCCTTCATGCTCGAATCGGCGGATTTCCACGACACCATGAACACGGTGATGCCCTGCTCGACCGCCCAGCGGATGAAGCTCTTCTCGGGCGTCAGGTCGAGGATGTAGAACCGGTTGATCCAGGGCGGGAAGATCACGAGCGGCGTAGCCAGCACCGTGTCGGTGGTCGGAGTGTACTGGATCAGTTCGTACAGCGGCGTGCGTTTCACCACCTTGCCCGGCGTCATCGCCAGGTTGCGCCCAAGTTCGAACGCGCCGTCCGGCGTATGCGTCACCTGCCCGCGAGCAAGATCCGCCATCATGTTCTGCAAGCCCTTCAGCAGATTCTCGCCGCGCGTCTCGATCGTCTTCTCGATCACCTGCGGGTTGGTCAGCGCGAAATTGGTCGGGCTCATCGCATCGACGAACCCCTTGGTCGCGAACCGCAGCTGCTTCTTCTGCTTGGGGTCGAGCCCGTCCACCGCCTCGACGCCGCGCAGCATGTGGTCGCCGATCAGCTGATAACTCTGCCGGATCAGGTCGAACACCGGCTCGCGCCATTGCGGCGCCTTGAAGCGCTTGTCGGTCACCGGCGCGGGTTCGGGCGCCTTGGCGGGATTGAGAAACCGCTGCCACAGCGTCAGGCTTTCGGCCCAGAAATCGCGCGCGCGCTCCAGCGTGGCGGGGTCGGTAAAGCCGGGGATCGCCGGGATTCCCTCGGGCTTGGCCTGCATAGCGGCCAGCCCCTGCTCCATCATCATCTGCTGCGCACGCCCCATCACCCACGTCCAATGCTGGAGATCGGGCAGGGTCGGAGTGGAGGCGTCGGGAGGAGTATCGGCCATGGCATCCTCTGCTTTTTCGGGAGCTTACCGCAGACGCCGGCTCGGCGGAAGCATGGTCACATCGACGATTGTTGGTCGCAGGAAACTCAACGATCCTCCCCCGCCAGGGGGAGGATAGACTGAATACCCGAGCTTTCGCCCTCTCGACGAATGAGGCGGATGACGCCCCCGCTCACCTGCGGTACAGCACTCGCTCCTCCAGCTAGAGGCTGATCATGTCCGAAGACTTCTACCGCATCAAACGCTTACCCCCCTATGTCATCGCCGAAGTGAACGCGATGCGGGCGGCGGCGCGCGCGGGCGGGGAGGACATCATCGATCTCGGCATGGGCAATCCCGACCTGCCGCCCCCCGAGCACGTCATCGAGAAGCTCGTCGAAGTCGCGCGCAAGACAAGCGCGCACGGCTATTCACAGTCGAAGGGCATTCCCGGCCTGCGAAAAGCGCAGGCGAACTATTACGGTCGCCGGTTCGGGGTCGATGTCGATCCCGAGACCGAGGTCGTCGTGACGATGGGCTCGAAGGAAGGCCTCGCGAGTCTGGCCACCGCGATCACCGCGCCCGGCGACGTCGTGCTTGCGCCCAACCCGTCCTATCCGATCCACACCTTCGGCTTCATCATCGCCGGCGCGACGATCCGCGCGGTGCCGACCACGCCCGACGAGGCGTATTTCGAGAGCCTCGAGCGCGCGATGGCGTTCACCGTCCCCGCACCGTCGGTGCTGGTGATGGGCTATCCGTCGAACCCGACCGCCGAAGTCGTCGACCTCGCCTTCTACGAGCGTGTCGTAGAATTCGCGAAGAAGCACAAGCTGTGGGTGATCTCCGACCTCGCTTATTCGGAGCTGTATTTCGACGGCAAGCCGACCCCCTCGATCCTCCAGGTCCCGGGCGCGAAGGACGTCGCGATCGAATTCACCTCGCTCAGCAAGACCTATTCTATGGCCGGTTGGCGGATGGGCTTCGGGGTCGGCAACAAGACGCTGATCGCGGCGATGACGCGCGTGAAGTCGTATCTCGATTACGGCGCGTTCACGCCGATCCAGGCCGCCGCCTGCGCCGCGCTCAACGGCCCGCAGGACATCGTCGAGCGTAACCGTCAACTCTATCACAAGCGCCGCGACGTGCTGGTCGAAAGCTTCGGCCGCGCCGGCTGGGACATTCCGAGCCCCCGCGCGAGCATGTTCGCATGGGCGCCTTTGCCACCCGCGCTCGCGCATTTAGGTAGCCTTGAGTTCACCAAACAATTGCTGACTCACGCGCACGTCGCCGTGGCCCCAGGGGTTGGCTACGGCGAAAACGGCGAGGGCTATGTGAGGATCGCGATGGTCGAGAACGAACAGCGGCTCCGCCAGGCGGCGCGCAACGTGAAGAAATATCTCCAGTCGATGGGCGTCAACACGCCCGCGCGTGGCGCCGGCTGACCTTCGCCAGCGTGGATATCAATCCGTTATATTCGGTGGCCGGCGTGCTCGTCGGCCTCATCGTCGGGCTGACGGGTGTCGGCGGCGGATCGCTGATGACACCGCTGCTGGTGCTTGTCTTCGGCTTCCACCCCGCTACCGCGGTCGGCACCGACCTGCTCTATGCCTCGGCGACCAAGACGGTCGGGACGACGGTGCATGGCTGGCGCGGCACGGTCGACTGGCGGGTCGTGCGCCGGCTCGCGACCGGCAGCGTCCCCGCGGCGATCGCGACGTTGCTCGTGCTCAACCATCTCGGCGAGAAATCGTCCGATACCGGGCACGCGATCACCGTCGTGCTTGGCGTCACGCTGATCCTGTCGGCGGTGGCGACCTTCTTTCGCGGCAAGATCGTCGCGTGGCTGACCCCGCGGATCGGCACGGTCGGCGGCGAGCGCCAGGCGATGCTCACGATCCTGCTCGGCGCTGTCCTCGGCGTGCTCGTCTCGCTGACCTCGGTCGGCGCCGGCGCGCTGGGCATGACCGCACTGTTGATCCTCTACCCGACGTTGCCGATCAACCGGCTGGTCGGCTCCGACATCGCCCACGCGGTACCGCTGACGTTGCTCGGCGGGATCGGCCACTGGATCCTCGGCTCGGTCGATGTCGACCTGCTCGTGTCGCTGCTGATCGGGTCGATACCGGGCATCATCGTCGGCAGCCTGATCGCGACGCGCGTCTCGGACCGCGTGCTGGTCCCCGTCCTCGCGACCGTGCTGGCGCTGGTCGGCGTGAAGCTGATCTTCTGAGATGAGGCCGGGCTTCGCCTTCTCGACTAAGTTCCGCGTGCGCTATGCCGAGATCGACGGCCAGCGCATCGTCTTCAACTCGCGCTATCTCGAATATGCCGACGTCGCGGTGACCGAGTTCTGGGAATGGACCGGGATCGCGGAGGCTCTGCCGGACGTCTGGCCGACCACCGAGTTCAACGTCCGCCGGACCGAGATCGATTACCTCAAGCCGTTCCGCCTAGGCGACACGATCGAGGCGTTCGTGCGGATCGAGAAGCTTGGGACGACCAGCCTGACGAAGCGGTTCGAGCTCGCGCATGCGGAGACGGGGGAATTGCACACCGTCATCACCATGGTCAGCGTGCACGTCGATCTTGAGACCGGCCGCCCAGTCCCGCTGCCGGACGTGATCCGCACGGTGCTGGCGGAGTTGCCCAACTCCTGAACCACATGGCACCTCCCCGGCGGAGGCCGGGGCCCAGTTGGAAAGGTCGCGGTACCGACCCGCACCGCACATCAACAACGCTCCCCAACTGGACCCCGGCCTACGCCGGGGAGGTGCCTTCCCGGCAAGTTATCGGCCCGTTACTCCGCCGCCTCGGCCTCCACCCCATCCCCGGCAACTTCCCCCGGAAGCGCCCAGATCAGGTCCCCCTTCCCCAGCACGCGCCCGTCATGCGATCGCACCGACACCGGCTGGAGCGGTCGCCGATCGCGTTCGTCGACCAGGATCGGGAACGCCGGCACGCACGTTTCCCACCGCTCGCCCCATTGCCGCAGCGCAATCATCGTCGGCAGCAGCGCAAACCCCTTGTCGGTCAGCCCGTAGGCGATCTTGCGCCGATCCTCCGGGATAGGCTGCCGCTCTAAAATCCCGTGTTCGACCAGCCGCGCTAGCCGGTTCGCCAGGATATTGCGCGCGATCCCCAGTTCCGACTGGAACTCCTCGAAATGGTGCAGGCCGTTGAACGACGCGCGCAGGATCAGGAACGACCAGCGCTCGCCCATCGCCTCCAGCGCGGCAGGCAGGCTGCATTCGAGCAGGGGTTCGCGCAATTTTCCCACGGCGTCTTCCTTATTTGACAGCAACGGTACCGCATAAAAGGCCGAAGCGAAATGCTCCTCCGATTTCAGTTGCAACTCGAAACTAATCGGAATAGGTCTCGATTAGAAACCTTTTAGGAGTCTACCGATGTCCGTCATCACCCGCGCCCTTCTGACCGCCGTTCCCGCCCTGACGACGGGGTTCGCCGCACTGGTCGCGACACCGGCATCGGCCCAGACCCCCATCAATTATTATGTAGCCGTCCCTGCCGCCGCGCCTACTTCCACCCGGCTGATCACCAACGGCACGCCATGGCGCTGGGAGAATGCGGCGTTCGTTACCAGCAAGGCACCACAGCGCGACGTGATCCTCTGCGCCGCGGTCGCCAAGCGCGTCGGGCCGCTCGCCAGTTTCACGGTCGCGGGCAAGGCCTATGACGCCGACGCGCTGGCCGCGTGCAACAACCACGCGAAATAACGAGGAAATTGTTGCAATGCATCGCAACCCGGCCCCATCTATAAGCCGTGTTGCGCCAATATGAACTGGTCGATCGCGTCCTCGACTACGATCCCGACGCCGACGAGGCGCTGCTGAACCGCGCCTATGTCTTCTCGATGCAGGCGCACGGGTCGCAAAAACGCGCTTCCGGCGATCCGTATTTCAGCCATCCGATCGAGGTGGCGGGTATCCTCACCGACCTCCACCTCGATGCGGAGACGATCGCCACCGCGATTCTCCACGACACGATCGAGGATACCGTCGCCACCCCCGAGGAGATCGAGCGGCTGTTCGGCGCCTCCGTCGCGCGTCTGGTCGACGGCGTGACGAAGCTCAGCAAGATCGAAGCGCAGACCGAGAACGAACGCGCCGCGGAAAACCTGCGCAAATTCCTCCTCGCGATGTCGGACGACATCCGCGTGCTGCTGGTCAAGCTCGCCGACCGCCTGCACAACATGCGGACTCTCCACCACATCGCCAAGCCCGAGAAGCGCCGTCGCATCGCCAAGGAGACGATGGACATCTACGCGCCGCTCGCCGAGCGGATCGGCATGTACGAGTTCATGCGCGAGATGCAGTCGCTCGCGTTCGAACAGCTTGAACCCGAAGCCTCCGAATCGATCAACCGCCGCCTCGAACAGCTCAAGAAAGGCGATGGCGACCGCATCGCCAAGATCGCGTCCGGGCTCAAGCTGGTGCTGTCGCGCGCCGGGGTCGAGGCGGAAATATCGGGGCGCGAGAAGCATCCCTATTCGATCTTCCGGAAGATGTCCGAACGCCACATCAGCTTCGAGCAGCTCTCCGACGTCATGGCGTTCCGCGCGATCGTGCCGACCGAGGAGGATTGCTACCGCGTACTCGGGATCATCCACCAGCGCTGGCCGATGGTGCCGGGCCGGTTCAAGGATTACATCTCGACGCCCAAGCGCAACGGCTATCGCTCGTTGCACACCTCGGTGATCCACGCCGACAGCGCGCGGATCGAGATCCAGATCCGTACCGCCGACATGCACGCACAGGCCGAATTCGGGCTGGCGGCACACTGGGCGTACAAGCAGCAGATCAACGGCAGCGACCGGCAGGTCAGCTGGATCCGCGATCTCGTCGAGATCCTCGATACCGCCGAGAGCCCGGAAGAGCTGCTCGAACACACGCGGATGGCGATGTACACCGATCGCATCTTCGCGTTCACGCCGAAAGGCGAGCTGATTCAGCTGCCCAAGGGCGCGACCTCGATCGACTTCGCGTATGCGGTGCACACCGATCTTGGCGACCAGGCGGTCGGTGCGAAGGTGAATGGCCGTGTCGTGCCGCTGTCGACGGTGATCGAGAATGGCGACCAAGTGCAGATCCTGCGCTCGAAGGGTCAGTCGCCTCAGCCGCAATGGCTCAACGTCGCGACCACCGGCAAGGCGCTTGCCGCGATCCGCCGGCACCTGCGTCAGAAGGAGCGCGTCGAGCAGATTGCACTGGGCCAGACCTTGTACGAGGATATCGTTACCCGCCTGCCTGCGCAGATCGGCACCGACGCGCTGAGCCACGCGCTCAAACGGCTGAAGCTTCCCGACGAATCGTCGCTCATGGTCGCGATCGCGCGGCGGACGCTGTCCGATGCGGCGGTCATGGAGGCGCTGATGCCCGGCTCGGCCGGCGCCGACGTCACGCATGCGCTGGCGCCGCAATCAAGCGCGATCTCGATCAAGGGGCTGACCCCGGGCGTGGCGTACGATCTCGCGACGTGCTGCCATCCCGTGCCGGGCGACCGGATCGTCGGCTTGCGTCGGCCCGATGCGGGGATCGAGGTCCACGCGATCGACTGCAAGGTCCTCGCCGAACTCGCCGAGCGATCCGAGAACGAGACCGACTGGGTCGATGTCGCCTGGGGCGACGAGACCGAGGGTGCCGTCGCGCGCATATCGGTGATGGTGAAGAACGAGCCGGGCTCGCTGGGCATCGTCTCGTCGATCATCGGCGGGCACAAGGCGAACATCATCAACCTGCGGCTCGATACGCGCGACAAGAGCTTCCACACCAACGAGATCGATGTCGAGGTGCACGACGTGCAGCAGTTGATGCGGCTGATGGCGGGCCTGCGTGCGGCGGATGCGGTGCACACCGTGGAGCGCGTGTAGGAATCGATGATTATTGCTGCCTACAACTCCCATTGACGCTAAACGGCGCGGATGAACCGTCCAGCGTTATCGATTGTCGTCCCCTGCTATAACGAGGCGGCGTGCCTCGACATCCTGCACGCGCGTATTTCCGGCGCGGCAAAGGTCGCGGTCGGCGACGATTACGAGATCGTCCTGATCAACGATGGCTCGCGCGACGACAGCTGGCCCGTGATGCAGCGCCTCGCCGCCGCCGATCCGCGGCTGGTCGCGATCAACCTCTCGCGCAACCATGGTCACCAGCTGGCACTTACCGCCGGCCTCGACCTGTGCGCGGGCGAGCAGATCCTGATCATCGACGCCGATCTCCAGGACCCGCCCGAATTGCTGTCCGACATGCGCGCGGCGATGGCGGCGAGCCAGGCGGACGTGGTGTATGCGGTCCGCCGCCAGCGCGCGGGCGAGACGGTGTTCAAGAAGGCGACCGCCGCCGCGTTCTATCGCCTGCTGACGCGGATGACCGAGACGCCGATCCCGCTTGATACCGGCGACTTCCGCCTGATGAGCCGGCGGGCGCTGGATGCGTTCCTGTCGCTGCCCGAGCAGGCACGGTTCATTCGCGGCATGGTCGCCTGGATCGGCTTCAAGCAGGTGCCCTTCCCGTATGATCGCGCCGAGCGGCTGGCGGGCGAAACGAACTACCCGCTGGCGAAGATGATCCGCCTCGCGTTCGACGCGGTCACCGGGTTTTCGACCGCGCCGCTGCGCTTTGCCAGTCACGCCGGGCTCGCGCTGACCGGCGTGTCGCTGCTGCTGTTCGTCTACATCGCGATCGGCTGGCTCTCGGGCAGCGCGGTGCAGGGCTGGACCTCGACGATGCTCGTCACGGTGTTCCTCGGCGCGGTGCAGATGTTCGTGCTGGGGATGATCGGCGAGTATCTCGGGCGGCTGTACGTCGAGTCGAAGCGGCGGCCGCTGTATATCGTCGCCGACGTCGCCGGCCCGATCCAGGGCAAGGCAACATTGGGGTTCCGTGCGGAGCCGGTGGACGTGGTGCGGTTGCCTGACGCATCCCTTCCCTTCCACCCCGAATAACGAACGCGCCTGCCGATCACAACACCACCCCGGCGAAGGCCGGGGCCCAGTTGGCAAGGTCGCAGTGACGAAGCGCGCCCGACGTCAGCAACGTTCCCCAACTGGGCCCCGGCCTTCGCCGGGGTGGAGGTTGTTTACAAGTTCAGGATGCTGCCCTGCGCCCCTACCCCGTTCGTGCCGAGTAGAGACCGAGTAGCTCCGTAAGGAGCGTATCGAGGGCTCGTATCGAGGTATGGGTACCGCGCGCCAACCCATCCTTCGATACGCCGTCTCGATACGTGGCTTCGCCACTACTCGACGGCTACTCGGGACGAACGGAAGCGGGACAGGCCGGTGCCTCGATCGTTACCGCGGCACCGCCAGCGTCACGATCGAAACCCCCGGCGTCATCGGCACCCGTCCGACCAGATGGCGTTCCAGCCGAAAAATCTTCTCGAACAGCGCATTCACCAGCTTCGGCGGCGGTGAATCGTCGCTGTCGTCACGCCCGGTCATCCGCCCGGCAATCCGCGCCGCCGCCGCCAGCGGGAACAGCAGCGAGTTGAAATACCCCAGCTTCTCCGGCTTCAACCCGGCAGTCTCGATCGCCGACTGCAACGTCTCCTTCGAATACCGCCGATGGTGATGGTTCACCACGTCGTGCGCGCTCCACAGCCACGCATGCGCCGGCACCGCGATCAAAATCTTACCGCCCGGCGCAAGGCAATCGGCCATCGCCTTCAACGCCGCGACGTCGTCCTCGATATGCTCGACCACATCGAGCACCGCGATGAGGTCATAATGCGCACGGGGAACGCCTGGCAGCTCGGGCAAAGGCGCCGCGCCAACCGGCTTCCCCAGCCGCTCGCTCGCGATCTCCCGCGCCGCCGGATCGATCTCGATCGCGTCGATCTCGCCGAACTCCGCCAGCATCGGCAGGTTGTGCCCGGTGCCGCAGCCGATCTCGAGGATCTTGGCATCCTTCGGCAAAGCGCCGTAGCGTGTCAGGTAATCCGCCAGGATGTCGCGGCGGGCGCGATACCACCAGTGGGTGGAATCATGCGCGGCCATCCGGTCGTAGACGATGCGGTCCATTAAGTGTCGACCCTGCGGTTGAAATTCATGTCAGTTGAAAACCCAGAAACGGTTGAGCACGAACGTCACGATCGCCGCAAGAAAGACGGCGGGAATCAGCGGGATCCACGGATGCAGGTGCAGCAGCGCCGTACCGATCCACGTGATGACCGCATTGAGCGCGAGCCCCGAACCCTGCACGATCACGAACTTGACGTGCCGCCCCGCGCCCGGTTCCTTGGCGTGCCCCTTGAAGCTCCAGCGGCTGTGCAGGAAGAACCCGACCACCACTGCGACGGCAAACGCGAACGGCACCGCGGCGACCGCCTGCCGGGGCGGGAACACGTAGGCCGTCAACGGCAGGTAGACGAGCGAATAGACCACGCTGGAAATCCCGCCGGCGATGCCGAAGCGCACGAGCTGGCCGAGCACGCCGCTCGACCGCATCTGCTCCACCTGTCGCCAAATCGCCTGCATGCCCGCCTTGTTCTTTACCCGCACCGCGATAGAGCGGCCGCGAAGACAAGCCCGCGCATCTAGAGCGCGTGCGGGCCGGAGGAAAGCGTTTTGGATCAGGCACCACTTCAGCGGCGGACGTTGCTGGACGAACTCGATCGGCATTGGATCGCGCTGACGCTGCTCGCCTGGGTGGCGGTGGCGGCGTGGTCGATGGTCGATCGCTGGGGCCAGATCCGCTGGCTGTCGCTCGGCGATACCGACGACAACATGCGCCTGATGCAGGTCCGCGCGCTGCTCGACGGGCAGGGTTGGTACGATCTACGCAACTACCGGATGAACCCGCCGGTCGGCTTCGACATCCACTGGAGCCGGATCGTCGACCTGCCGATCGCCGGCCTCATCCTGTTCTTCCGCCTGTTCACCAGCAACAGCTGGGCCGAACGGCTCGCCTGCGGGATCGCGCCCTTACTGCCGCTGTCGATCGCGATGCTGGGCATCGGCGCGACCGTGCGACGACTGATCAGCCCATATGCATGGCCGCTGGCGGTCGTGTTCATGGTCGGCGCTACGGCCACGATGCTGATGTTCATGCCCGAGCGGATCGATCACCACGGCTGGCAGTTGGCGATGCTGAGCCTGACAATCGCGGGGCTGTGCGATACCAACGGGCGTCGTGGCGGCGCGATGGTGGGGATCGCGAGCGCGGTGTCGCTGTCGATCGGGCTCGAACTGTTGCCCTACGCGGCGATGGCGGGCGCGATCATCGCGCTGCGCTGGGTGTGGGACCGGTCGGAAGCCGAACGCCTGTCGATCTATGCGCTGACATTGGGTGGCGGTAGCACGCTCGGCTTCGCGCTGTTCGCGTCGAACGCCAACCAAGCGATGCGCTGCGATGCGCTGACGCCGGTGTGGCTGAGCGTGATGATCGCGGCGGGGATGTTGCTGTTCCTGCTCGCGCGGTTCGGTCCTGCGTCGCGCGGAATGCGGTTGGCGCTCGCGGTCGCGGCCGGGGCGGCGATCGTCGCCGGTTTCGCCCTTGTCTTCCCGCAATGCCTCGGCCGGCCCGAAGGGATCTCACCCGAGCTGCAGCGAAACTGGCTGGACAATGTCCGCGAGGCCAAGCCGATCTACAAGCATAGCTTCCGGGTCGGGTTCGCGCTGGCGACGCTGCCGATCATAGGCCTGATCGGGGCGGCGATCGCAGCTTGGCGTGCGCGTCGCGATCCGAGCGCGGTCGGATGGGCGGCGGTCGCGCTGTTCACCGCGTTCGCCTGCGCGATGCTGCTGTGGCAGGTCCGCGCAGGGCCCGCCGCGCAGATGTTGGCGATCCCGGGGGCGACCGCGCTGGCCTGGCTGATCATCCCGCGGTTGCTCGGCAACCGATCGGTGCTGGTGCGCGTGCTGGGCACGGCTGCTGCGTTCCTGATCGTGTCGGGGATGTTTGCCGGGATGGTGCTCAAATACCTGCCGATCGACCGGCCGAAGCCGTATGAAAAGCGCGTCAACATGGCGACCGGCGACTGCCTGCGCACGACCGTGCTGCTCGCACTGAACAAATACCCCGCGCAGACGATCTTCACCTTCGTCGACATGGGGCCGCGGCTGATCACGATCACGCATCACGACGCGATCGCGGGCCCGTATCATCGCAACGGCGATGCGATCCTCGACGTCCAGCATGCGTTCGGGGGGACGCCTGATCAGGCGCATGCGATCATCAAGCGCCACGGCGCGACGATGCTCCTGCTGTGTCCGAACGCGGCAGAGTCGACCAACTACAAGGCGCGCAGTCCGAAAGGGTTCTATGCCGAGCTGGCGAAGAACGAGGTACCGACGTGGCTGACCCCGCTACCGCTGCCAGCGAAGTCGCCGTTGCGATTGTTCAAGGTGGACTAGGTTCTCCTGCGCACGCAGGAGCCCAGGGTTCCGAACGCTACCCCTCGTGACCCTGAGCTCCCGCTTTCGCGGGAGAGCGGCTCAGCGCAGCACCACCGACAGGCCATCGAGCACGAACTGCACCGCGAGCGCGGCCAGCAGCACGCCTAGCAACCGGGTGATCACGGCCTCGATCTTCGCGCCCAGAATCCGCATGATCGGCCCCGCCGCGAGCAGCGCGACCAGTGTCAGCAGCAGGATCGTCACCATCGCCGCTAGAACCACCGCCGAGCGCTCGATCCCGCTGTTCCGGCTCATCAACAGCATCACCGACGCGATCGAGCCTGGGCCCGCGATCATCGGCATCGCCATCGGGAAGATCGAGACGTCCTCCACCTCGGGATCGCTCGCCACCTTAGCGGCACGGTCCTCGCGGCGCTCGGTGCGCTTTTCGAACACCATTTCCAGCGCGATCAGGAACAGCATGATGCCGCCGGCGATGCGGAAGCTCGCCAGGCTGATGCCGAGCCCCTTCAACAATGCCTCGCCGAACAGCGCGAACACGAACAGGATCGCCGCCGCGACACCGACAGCGCGCATCGCCATCGCGCGCTTCTGCAACGTCGAAGCGCCGGCAGACAGCCCAGCATAGATCGGCGCGCAGCCTGGCGGATCGATGACGACGAAGAACGTGATCAGCGACGAAATGTAGAGTTCGATCACAGGCTTGCCTCATCGATCGCAACGCCTTCGCGTCGGCCAGCGGAGACCAAGGTGTTGCGCAGTAGGCAGGCGATGGTCATCGGCCCGACGCCCCCCGGCACCGGCGTGATCGCACCCGCAACCTCGACTGCGCTGGCGAAATCGACGTCGCCGACGAGGCCGGCATCGGTACGGTTGATACCGACGTCGATGACGGTTGCGCCGGGCTTGAGCCAGTCGCCCTTGATCATCTGCGGAATACCGACCGCAGCAATGACGATGTTCGCGCGACCAATATGCGCGGGCACGTCCTTCGTGCGGCTATGGACGACGGTGACGGTGCAGCTCTCGCGGAGCAGCAATTGCGCCATGGGCTTGCCGACGATGTTGGAACGCCCAACAACCACCGCCTCGAGCCCGCTCAAGCTCGGCAACACGCTCTTCAACAGCATGACGCAGCCGAGCGGCGTGCACGGCACGAACCCGGGCAAGCCCGTCGCGAGCCGCCCCGCGTTGATCGGGTGGAAGCCATCGACGTCCTTGTCCGGATCGATCGCGGAAATGACCGCCTGCTCGTCGATATGCTTTGGCAGAGGCAACTGGACCAGGATGCCGTCGATCGTCGGATCGGCATTGAGCGTCGCGACCAGCGCGAGCAGCTCTTCGGCGGGCACGTCGGCGGGGAGCCGGTGCTCGATGCTCTCCATCCCGGCCTCGCGCGTCGCCCTGCCCTTCGACCGGACATAGACGTTGGAGGCGGGATCCTCGCCGACCAGCACCACAGCCAGCCCGGGCGCGCGGCCCGCCTGCGCCCGAAAGGCGGTGACGCCGTCTGCGATACGGGCCCGGAGGCCGGCGGCGAAGGCCTTGCCGTCGATGATGGTCGCGCTCATGCCCGCGGCCCATAGAGCGCGGACGCGATTTCCGCCAGCGTAGCGACGTCGCCGGCGATGTGCAGGCGCTTCAGTCGCGAGGTTTCGCCGGCGACGATCGTCACCGCGCGCTTGGGCACCCCGAATGTCTTGGCAACGAGCGCCACCAACCCAGCATTCGCGGCACCATCTACCGGCGCCGCCGCCAATCGCGCCGCGAAATGCTCATCGGTCCCGGCGGTAAGCGCATCGCGGCCACCACGCGGTGTCACTCGAACAACGATCGCCAAGCCGTCAGCCAACGCCCGCCAAGCCGCCCTCTCGCTCAATAGGTTGCGACGAGATAGTTCTGCGCGATGTTCGGAATGACGATGTTGCTGAAGATATAGAGAATCAGCAGCACGACCAGCGGCGACAGGTCCAGCGCACCGAAATCGGGGAGCACGCGACGGATCGGACGATACATCGGCTCGGTCATCCGTTGCAGCGCGGTCCACACCGTGCGGACGAAATCGCTGTGCGTGTTGATGACGTTGAACGCGATCAGCCACGACAGGATCGCCTGCACGACGATGATCCACCAGATGACGGTGAGCAGCAACTGGACGATCTGAAGAAGGGCGATCAAGGCGTAGGTCTCCGCTGGTGTATTGCCGATATAAGGTGGCGGGGGGAGAACGAGAAGCCCTGTGGTGTCGGGAGGTGTGCGCCCGGTGATTCGCCTTCCCAACCCCCGTCATCCTGGGCTTGACCCAGGATCCAGAGCCACAGGCGTTACCCTAGTGGCTCTGGATCCTGACTTTCGTCAGGATGACGGGCGTGAGAGGCTACCCCCTTTACCGCGAGCGCCCGTTGGCGCTCACCAGCGTCCCCGCCCCCTGCTTGGTGAAGATCTCCAGCAGCATCGCGTGCGGCACGCGGCCGTCGATGATCACCGCGGCATCGACGCCCGATTCGACCGCCGCGACGCAGGTGTCGAGCTTTGGGATCATGCCGCCTGTCACCGTGCCATCGGCGCGGAGTTCGGCGATCCGCGCCGGATCGAGGTCGGTCAGCAGCTCACCCTGCTTGTCGAGCACGCCGACGATATCGGTCAGCAGGAAAAACCGCGCCGCGCCCATCGCGGCGGCAATCGCGCCCGCCATCGTGTCGGCGTTGATGTTGTATGTGTGGCCGTCCGCACCGATGCCGATCGGCGCGATCACCGGGATGATGTCGGCGGCGATCAGCGTGTCGAGGATCGTCCGGTCGACCGCGATCGGCTCGCCGACGAAGCCCAGGTCGACGTGCCGCTCGATCCCCTGGAGCTTGTCCGGCTCGCGGCCGTGGCCCACTTTCTGCGCGAGGACGAGGCCGGCGTCCTTGCCCGAGATGCCGACCGCGCGGCCGCCCGCCTGGCCGATCCAGCCGACGATTTCCTTGTTGATCGAGCCGGCGAGAACCATTTCGGCGATCTGCGCGGTCTCGGCATCGGTGACGCGCAGGCCGTCGACGAAGCGCGATTCGACGCCGAGACGCTTGAGCATCGCCCCGATCTGCGGGCCGCCGCCGTGGACGACCACCGGGTTGATCCCGACCGCCTTCAACAGCACCATATCCTCGGCGAAATCGCGCTGCAATTCGGGATCGCCCATCGCGTGGCCGCCATATTTCACGACGAACGTCTTGCCGGCATAGCGCTGCAGGTACGGCAGCGCCTCGGTGAGCGTTTCCGCCTTGGCGAGCAGGGCGGGATCGGGCGTGTGATCGGTCATGCCGATCCCTTAGCCAGTTGGGTGAGGGAGCGAAAGACGCGGACCGCGGTCCCCGCTTCCTTGTTCTCCCGCGAAGGCGGGAGCCCAGACTGGGTCCCCGCCTTCGCGGGGAAACAACGAGGTCAGACCCGGTCCAGCCGCCGTCCCAGCTTCACGAAGAAGGTGATCATGAACGGTACCAGCACGATCGACAGCACGACCTTCGTGAGCATCTGCCCCTCCATCAACGCGACGATCGGCCGTTCGCCGAGGAACGAGATGGTGATGAACAAAATGGTGTCGATGATCTGCGAGATGATGCTCGCGATCATGCCGCGCAGCCACACCAGCTTGCCGTCGCCGCTGCCGACCTGTCCCGACAGCTTCGAGAAGATCAGCACGTTGAGCGTCTGCGAAATCCCGTAGGAGATCAACCCCGCGATCATCATCCGCGAACTTTGGCCGACGACGACGGGAAACGCGTCGACTGCGGGCGGGTACATCCCCGGATCGTGCGGCAGCGCGAGCACGAGGTGGATCAGCGCCGCCGACACCAGCAGCGGGATGAACCCCAGGCGCACAAGGAACGTCGCAGTCTTCTGGCCGTGCAGCTCGGCGATCGCGCTGCTCAACACCACCAGCAACAAGAACCCGAAGATCCCCGCCTCGACCGCGAGCGGGCCGAGCGCTACCTGTTTCACCCCCAGCACGCCGGCGATGCACACCATGCCGCCGTACAGGACCGAGAAAACGAAGAGCGAACGCGGGAACGCGGGGGGCAACTTATCCATCGCGCGGGACGCTAGCGAAAACGCGCGCGCCGTCAAATGACTAGCGCGCTTCAAATAACTGGCGAGCGCGGCGCTCGCGTGTCATGTCGGTCGCCTGCGCGGCCGGGGGGCGGCGCGTGTCATCGCAAGAAAACGCAGGGCGTCCATGGAAAGACTCTTCATCGGTTTGGCGGGCATCGCCGTCATCCTGGGCATTGCCGTGCTGTTGTCGAGCGACCGCCGCGCGATCCGCCTGCGTATCGTCGGCGCCGCGTTCGCATTGCAGGCCGGGATCGCCGTCCTCGTGCTGTATTCCAGCTTCGGCAAGGTCGTGCTCGGCGAGATGTCCGGCGGGGTCGCCAATTTGCTCGGCTATTCGCAGAAGGGCACCGAATTCTTGTTCGGCAAGATGGCGACTCCCGAGATCGGCGGCCAGAGTTTCGCGATCGCCGCGCTGCCGGTGATCATCTTCTTCGCCAGCCTCGTCTCGATCCTCTATTATCTCGGCATCATGCAGTTCGTGGTGCGCTGGGTCGGCGGCGGGATCGAGAAGGTTATCGGCGTGTCGAAGGTCGAATCACTCTGCGCGGCGGCGAACATCTTCGTCGGCCAGAGCGAATCGCCGCTCGTCATCCGGCCGTATCTGGCGGGGCTCACCCCGGCGCAGCTTTTCACCGTAATGACCAGCGGCATGGCCGGTGTCGCGGGCACGATCCTCGCGGCGTATGCGTCGATGGGGATCCGTATCGATTATCTGCTGGCAGCGAGCTTCATGGCGGCGCCGGGCGGCATCCTGATGGCGAAGATCATCATGCCCGACCGCGTCACGCCGCCAGAAGGCGAACTCGCGCTCGGCGACCTGCCCGGCGAATCGTCGGCGGGCGAACCGATGCCGCAGGCGACGCACGACGAGGAAAGGCCCGCCAATCTGATCATGGCCGCAGCCCAGGGCGCGCAGACCGGTGTACGTCTGGCCGTCGCGGTCGGCGCGATGGTGCTGGCGTTCGTCGCGCTAGTGGCGCTCGCGAATGGCCTGCTCGGCGGGCTCGGCAACATGATCGGGCTGCCCGGCCTCAGCTTCCAGGGGCTGCTCGGCTATGTCTTCGCGCCGATCATGTTCCTGCTGAACGTGCCGTGGAGCGAGGCGGGGATCGCCGGCGGGCTGTTCGGGCAAAAGATCGTGCTGAACGAATTCGTCGCCTACATCTCGCTCGGTACGCAGCAGGGGCTTAGCCCGCGGACGATCGCGGTCATCACCTTCTCGCTCTGCGGCTTCGCGAACTTCTCATCGATCGCGATCCAGATGGCGGTGACCGGCAGCCTGGCGCCGAACCAGCGTCCGATGATCGCCAAGCTGGGCCTTCGCGCTCTCGCCGCGGGGAGCCTTGCAAACCTGATGTCGGCCGCGCTCGCGGGCCTGCTGATCGGCTGAATCCCGCCCATCCGTCATCCTGACGAAAGTCAGGACCCAGAGCCACTAGGGGCAGCGCTTGTTACCCTGGGTCCTGACTTTCGTCAGGATGACGTGGGTCGAGACTACAAAGCCCCCTAACGCAATCGGGCCCGCCACCTTTCGGCAACGGGCTCGACGCAAACTACCTCGCAGGGGGAAAGCGAGGCAGCTATCTCGCGGAATCGCCGATTACGGCAGCATCACCGTGTCGACGACGTGGATCACGCCGTTCGACTGCATGACGTTGGCGATCGTGATCCGGCCCTTGTGGCCCTTGCCGTCCATGATGCCCCAGCCGGTGCCGACCTTCTTGAACATCAGCGGCTCGCCCTGCACGGTCGTGTAGGTCGCGGTGCCGCCGTTCGCCTTCGCCTTGGCGGCGATGTCGGCGGCGGTGATCGTGCCGGGGACGACGTGATAGGTCAGGACGCTGGCGAGTTGCGCTTTGTTCTCGGGCTTGAGCAGCGTGTCGACGGTGCCGGCCGGCAGCTTCTTGAATGCGGCGTTGGTCGGCGCGAACACGGTGAACGGACCCGGGCCCGACAGCGTCTCGACCAGGCCGGCGGCCTTGACCGCGGCGACCAGCGTCGTGTGATCCTTCGAATTGACCGCGTTCTCGACGATCGTCTTTGTCGGATACATCGCGGCGCCGCCGACCATCGGGTTGGTCTGGGCTGCGACGATGGCGCTGCCGCTGACGGCAACGGCGGCCGCGACGATCGCGGTACGAATGAAGTGGTTCATGGCTTCTCTCCTGCGTGCGGAGCCTGTGTGCGGCGCCACTGCGGGGAGATACGCGCCCGCCGGGATAAGGACGCAGCCGGCGTTCAGATCGCCGCGAGAAGCCCCGCCCAGGCCGCGATCTCATCGTCATGCCGCCGCGTGACGACCAGGTCGCCCGCGGTCGCCGTGTCGAGATCGACCTCGACCGAGCCCGTCCATTCGAACGTCGCATTGCCCGACAGCGTCACCATCGCCGCCTCGTTCGCCTTGGCACGGACCAGCCCGCCCTTGTTGAAGACAGTGGCCGGCGTGTCGTATGCGATTCGCCCGGTCAGGCACGCGGCATAGGTCGACGCCGCCATCGCGCTGCCACAACTGTCGGTCAGCCCGACGCCGCGCTCGAACGTCCGCACGAACAGGTCGCGGCCACGGACCTCGACGAAACTGACGTTCGCGCGGTTGGGCAGCCAGTCGGGGGCGGCCTCGCAGGCTTCGCCGACGCGGACGAGTTCGGCTTCGTCGATGGCATCCACGAACGTCACGAGATGCGGGTTCGGCATCGCCACCGCCGTAAAGGCGCGGTCCGTCGGCAGATTCGCGATCGGCGTATCGACGATGCGATCGGTTCCGACCGCCATCGGCCACGCCTCGATATCCAGAGACGCGGGGCCAGCGATCTCGCGCACGGTGAACACGCCATCGGCAATATCGGCATCGCGCTCGACGGCCGCGTCGCTGGTTTTCAGCAGCGCCGACGCGGACTCGGATTCCGTGGCCGCGAACCCAGCACGCGCGACGCAGCGCAGGCCGTTAAGACACGTCTCCGACTCGCTACCATCCGAATTGAACATTCGCATCCCGAACGCATGGGTGTCATCGCCGCCCGTCAACAGCAGGAGCCCGTCGCCACCAACCGGCCCCTCGCGATCCGCCAGCGCTCGCGCGACGGCCGCCCAAGCCGCATCGCCAAGCGTCGACGCGCGTGCATCGATCAGCGGAAAATCATTACCGGAACCGTGGCATTTGATGAGGTCGAAGCGCATGCCTGCCACTTAGTCCCGCCCGCGCACCAATGCGAGCGCCTAACCGATCCCGTAATGCGCGGCTAACCGATCGAGTGCGAGCGTCAGTACGACCCGCCCCGCGCGTGCCGGCCACTGCAACGCCTTCTCCGCCACCGGCAGCCCCTCCCCAGCACAGACCACACGCCAAAGGATATCCGCCAGCCCAGGCCCCGCCGCCGCCAGCGCCGCGTCGAACCGACGCTTCGCCGCGATCTGCGCCGACGTCGGATCGAACCCGTCACCGCCACCGCCATCGACTCGCTCGACCCAGCGCATCGTCACGCTGGGCGCGATCGACGCACGTTCGTAATCCGCGCGTAGCCGCTCCCCCGCCGCGAACTGCGTCGCGTCGATCAACGCGCGCGACCGCAGCCACCCGAGCGGCGACTCGGCGAGGTTCACGGTGACCGTACGACCGCGACGCATGCCGGCCTGCTGTGGAACACCCTCCGAATCGATCGTCCGCTCTACCAGTTCGCGCATCCGCCATCTCCCGTTGCGCTTGGCGGTTGCCATATCCGCACGGTTGTAGGACAGGAGAATAACCTATCTGGTTTGGAACCGTTCGATGATCACCGCCATTCGCGACGTCCGGCGTGCCAAGAGACTGACGCTGGAGGAGGTCGCCAGGCGCTGCGATCCCCCCACAACCGCGCAGACCATCGGGCGGCTGGAGACCGGGACGCGCACCGTCTCGATCGGCTGGCTCAACCGGATCGCGGCGGCACTGGGCGTAGAGGCGAGCGATCTTGTGACACTGCCGGACCGTAAGGACCTGCCAGTCGCCGCAATACTCGACAGCCGCGGAGCCCACGCTCCCCGCCGAACCACGACCGTACCACCGCCCCAGGTCGCACCCGGCCAGATCGCAATAACAGTCGCGAACGGCATCGGCGACTACCGCACAGGCGACGTAATCTGGGCGGCGATC
Organism: Sphingomonas sp. PAMC26645; assembly: GCF_004795835.1. Lineage (NCBI taxonomy): Bacteria > Pseudomonadati > Pseudomonadota > Alphaproteobacteria > Sphingomonadales > Sphingomonadaceae > Sphingomonas > Sphingomonas sp. PAMC26645. The sequence goes on along the minus strand of NZ_CP039249.1, from coordinate 665,078 downwards.
CTCGCTCCCCAAAACTTCGCAACCGCCCTCAACCGCGACGTCCTCGTCCCGCAAGCGGCAGGAAAGTTCGCGTTCGGACGGCTCACGCAATGCAACGGCGACGTCACCGTCCTGCCACCGGGCACCGGCACGCAGTCGCTGAGCATCGCCCACCCCGCCTGGATTGCAGTCGCGATACGGTTAGTCCGAGAACTATAGAAGATGGCGGATAACGGTGGACAATGACGGGCTCGAACCGCCGACATTCTCGGTGTAAACGAGACGCTCTACCAACTGAGCTAATCGCCCCTCTCGGGTGGACGTCCGATGCCAAAGCCGGGCGGCTGGGGCAAGCTAAAATCACGGAATGCGGAGGTCGGCGCCCCTGGTGGCCACGATATACCCACGCATCGCCTCGCTCGCGCGATCGGACAGCACCATGAAGGCGCGGCGTCGGTCGAGCAGGTCGGGACGGCGTTCGAACAGTCCGGTGTCGGTCATCCGCGCGATCCAACGCAGCGCAGTGGTCGGCGCGACTGCCGCCGCGATGCACAGGCTCGACACCGAGACACGGCCCCGCTCCAGCTCGGCGGCGTAGAGATCGAGCAGCATGTCCCAGCCGGGATCCTCGAACAATGTCGCGCCGAAGAACTGGTCGCGCAATCGGCGCGCGCGGATTGCTCGACGGACATCCGCCGCGCTGGGCTCGATCAAGGCGGGCGGTGCGCCGTAGCGATTGGTGCGGTCGCCGACGATCGGCGCGGCGGGTGCGTCGCCCTCGATCTCCGCCCGCGTCAGTCGGGCGAGCGCCTCGGCGATCCGCGCGACCTCGGTGTTCAGTCGCTCGAGCCGCGTGCCGTCGGTCTCGCGGTGAACATCGAAGACGCCCGCCGGGATACGCGCCGCCTCGGCAGCGACCACGATCGCAGCCACGCAATCGCCGACGGTGGGATCGACCAGCAACCGCGTGCCGCCGCCCAACGTCGCCGCGGCCACGACATCGATCTCTTCGACGCCCAGGGCGACCACCAGTCCCGCCTGCATTCTGAGGGCCTGATCGACGATACCTGGCAGGTGTTCGGCTATTATCGCTGGATCGACTCCGCCGGCCTCGACGACGATGACCTGCGGCGTCGCATGATCGCCGAAGCCTGCCGGCCAATCGAGTCGGGCAACGATCCGACCGTTCAGCGCGGCAAGGGCAACGGCCAGCCGGTCCGGTGCGCCGGGCCCGGCGATAAGGATCGCGTCGATCCCCGTGTCGTAATTCGCCGCGTCAGGCGGGCCGTCAGATAGGGTCATCAAGGTCTCCGCTATGATACGGAGACTAACCTGTGTCAGGTGAGGAGTTACACCCGAACTGGATCGAGTTCCGTTGCAGTTGGGAACCCCACGCGAACAACTCAGTCGAGCGCCTTGACGATATCCTCGACCATCTTCTTCGCGTCCGCCAGCAGCATCATCGTATTGTCGCGGTAGAACAGCTCGTTATCGACGCCTGCATAGCCGACGCCGCCCATCGATCGCTTGATGAACAGCACCGTCTTGGCCTTTTCCACGTCGAGCACGGGCATGCCATAGATCGGCGAGGACTTGTCGGTCTTGGCGGCAGGGTTGGTCACGTCGTTCGCACCGATCACGAACGCGACGTCGGTCTGCGCAAACTCGCTGTTGATATCCTCGAGCTCGAACACGTCGTCATATGGCACGTTCGCCTCCGCCAGCAGCACGTTCATGTGCCCCGGCATGCGTCCCGCGACAGGGTGGATCGCGTATTTCACGCGGACCCCCTCCGCCTTCAGCTTGTCGCCCATTTCGCGAAGGACGTGCTGCGCCTGCGCGACCGCCATGCCGTAGCCGGGAACGATGATGACCTGTTCGGCCTGGCTCATCAGGAACGCGGCATCCTCCGCCGAACCGCGCTTCCACGGTCGATCGCTTGCGACCGCGCCGCCACTGGTGTCCGTGACCGCGCCGAAGCCGCCCGCGATCACGCTGATGAAGCTGCGGTTCATCGCGCGGCACATGATGTAGCTGAGGATCGCGCCCGAACTACCGACCAGCGCGCCGGTGATGATCATCGCGCTGTTGTGCAGCGTGAAGCCCATCGCCGCGGCCGCCCAGCCCGAATAGGAATTGAGCATGCTGACCACCACCGGCATGTCCGCGCCGCCGATCGGGACGATCAGCAGGAAGCCAATGACGAAGCTCAGGATCGTGATCGTCCAGAATATCCACGCCGACTGATCGGTGACGAAATACGCGATCAAGCCGAGGATGCCGGCGAGCAGCGCGAGGTTGATGACGTGGCGCCCCGGCAGCATGATCGGCTTGCCGCCCATGTTGCCGTTGAGCTTCAGGAACGCAATTACAGAACCGGAGAAGGTGATCGCGCCGATCGCGACGCCGAGCCCAAGTTCGATCCGGCTGACGGGGTGGATCACCGCGAACGGCTGGCCGATCAGCGGAATGACGAGATCGGAGATCCCGAACGCCTGCGGGTTGAGATAGGCCGCGACGCCGACCAGTACCGCGGCGAGACCGACGAGGCTGTGGAATGCGGCGACGAGTTGCGGCATCGCGGTCATGGCAATCCGGCGGGCGGTGACGAGGCCGATCGCCGCGCCGACGCCGATCGCCGCAAGAATTTCGACGACCGTGGTCCAGTCGATAGCGCGCACGGCTATCGTAGATCCGGTGTCGGAAACGAGAAGGTGCTGAACGAATGGCACATGCGTCACCAGCGTCGTCACGACCGCGATGGTCATGCCGATGATGCCGAACCGATTGCCGCGCTGGCTTGAGGCCGGGCTCGACAGCCCACGCAGCGCGAGGATGAAGCACACCCCCGCCACCAGATAAGCGAGCGATGCCCAGGGGCTGACCGTCAGTTCATGCATCGCGCGTCCCCTTCACGTCCGTATCGCTCACTTGCTCGTGGCAGGCGCGACCGGCCGTTCCTTTTTCTTGTACATCGCCAGCATCCGAGCGGTGACCGCGAAGCCGCCGAAGATGTTGATGCTCGCCAGCACCACCGCCAGCAACCCGAGCGCCTTTGCCACGCCCGATCCGGCGCCGATGCCAGCGGCAGCCGCAGCAATCAGTGCGCCGACGATGATTACGCTCGATATCGCATTGGTCACCGCCATCAACGGCGTGTGGAGCGCAGGAGTCACCGCCCAGACGACGAAATACCCGACGAAACACGCCAGCACGAAGATCGACAGGATCGCGATAAAGTCCATTTCATTCCTCCCCGGCACGGGGAGGGGGACCGGCCGCAGGCTGGTGGAGGGGGCGGGCCGCGAACGATACGATCATCGTCACCACAGCCTCCATATCCCTCAGCACTTCGCCCGCTGCCACTCGCAACACCCGGTAGCCATTCTGTTCGAAAACTCGGTCGCGATCAGCATCGCGTCGGGGACGGTCGCCGCGTCCGTGGAACTCGCCATCCACTTCGATCGCGAGCCTGGCGGCGGCGCAGTAGAAGTCGCAGACATAGGGACCGATGGGATGCTGGTGGCGGAACTTGACGCCGGTTTTCTTCCCCCGGAGGTGCTCCCATAGCAGCACTTCCGGGAGGCTCATTTCGCGACGCAGCCGGCGCGCCAGGGATACTTCGGGGCGTAGCATTCGCGGGACGCCCCCTCCACCGGCTACGCCGGTCCCCCTCCCCGTGCCGGGGAGGATTATCATGCCAGCAGCCTTGGGTTCACGATCTTGCCGCCCTGCGTCAGCCGGATCGCATCGCCGATCTCGGCATCGAGCACGGGTCGCCCGGCGTCTTTGTCCCAGAAGGCGTTGAGAAAGTTGAACAGGTTGCGCGAGAACAGCGCGCTCGCGTCCGCCGCCAACCGCGACGGCACGTTGCGGTGACCGACGATCTTCACGCCGTTCACCACGACGACTTCACCCGCGACCGAGCCCTCGACGTTGCCGCCCTGCTCGACCGCAAGATCGACGATCACCGATCCCGGTTTCATGCTCGCAACCTGCGCCGCCGAGATCAGCCGCGGTGCGGCACGCCCCGGGATCAGCGCCGTCGTGATGACGATATCCTGCTTGGCGATATGGCCCGAGACGAGCTCGGCCTGCGCCGCCTGGTATTCGGGCGACATCTCGCCAGCGTACCCGCCCGTCCCCTCGCCTTCGATTCCCGCGACGTTCTCAACAAAGATCGGCTTCGCGCCCAGAGACTGGATCTGCTCGCGAGTCGCGGCGCGCACGTCGGTCGCCGACACCTGCGCGCCAAGCCGCCGCGCGGTCGCGATCGCCTGGAGCCCCGCCACGCCGACGCCCATCACGAACGCCTTGGCCGCCGAGATCGTCCCCGCCGCGGTCATCATCATCGGAAACGCGCGGCCATATTCGGCCGCCGCGTCGAGCACCGCCTTGTACCCCGACAGGTTCGACTGCGACGACAGGATGTCCATCGACTGCGCGCGCGTGATGCGCGGCATGAACTCCATCGCGAGCGCTTCGTAGCCCGCCGCAGCATAAGCCTCGACTCGCGCACGCTCCGCAAAGGGATTGAGGCTGGCGACGATCCACGCCCCCGGCGTCACGCCTTCCAGCGAAGCAGGATCAGGCCCCTGCACGCCGAGCACGATATCTGCCCCCGCCAACGTCGCCGCGCGGTCGCCTACCGAAGCGCCCGCATCCGAATACGCGGCACTGGCGATCGAGGCGGTCTCACCCGCGCCCGCTTCCACGGCCAGCGTAGCCCCCAGCGCAATGAACTTCTTCACCGTTTCCGGCGTCGCGGAAACCCGCCGCTCGCCGTCCGCTTGCTCTTTCAGGACGGCGATCTTCATGGCGCTACGAGATCAGCCAGATGACGAGTGCGACGACCAGCGCACACCCGACCGCGCCCCATTTCATCATCCCCGTCACGCTCGAATAGGTCGCGACGTGCGCCTTCATGTCCCCGTTGCCGGCCATGGTTCGTGCCCCAATCCTGTCAGTGCCATCCTCTATGGCCGAGACCTTATCGCGCGTATCCTGGAACGCCAAGCAGGACATTTAAGTCGCTCTTTACTTGCGCTAGCTATTGCACGTGCCGGAACGGGACAGGATTCGCCATGACGCGCAATGGCCAGCGCCTATTTTTGCTGATCGACGACGAGCCCACGCAGCGGCGGCTGGTGGCCGCACTCGCGGCGCGAGGCGGCTGGCGCGCGGTCTTCGCGGCGGACGACGAGACCGCGATCGCCACGCTCGGCACGCAGGACGGCATGCAGCTCGACGCGATCGTGATCGATCACTGGGCGCCCGACGAGGATGCGACCACCCTGATCGCGACCCTGCGCGAGCGGCGTCCGGCGTTGCCGATCCTGGTCATCACGGCGAACGGATCGGTCGCGCACGCGGTCAGCGCGATGCGTGCCGGCGCCACCGATTTCCTGGTCAAGCCGCTCGCACCCGATCGCCTGCTCGCCGCGCTGGACTCGGCGGTGGTCGGCAAATCGTCGGGCGAGCTCCGCCCGCTGACCGAGAAGATCCCCGCGCTGCTCGCGTTCGACGAGATCGTCGGCTCCTCCCCCGATTTCCGCGCCGCCCTCGCGATCGCCGCAAAGGCCGCCCGCGCCCGCGTCGCGATCCTGCTGGAGGGCGAGATCGGCGTCGGCAAGGACGTCATCGCCGAGGCAATCCATGCCGCCTCCCCGCGCGCGAAGAAGCCGATGATCAGCGTCAATTGCGGCGCGATCCCCGCCAATCTCATCGAATCGGAAGTGTTCGGTCACGAGAAGGGCGCATTCACCGGCGCGTTCGAGCGCAAGATCGGCCGGTTCCACGATGCGGACGGCGGCACGTTGTTCCTCGACGAGGTCGGCGAGATGCCGCTCGAAGCGCAGGCGAAGCTCCTGCACGTCCTGCAAACCGGCGAGGTCCTCGCGATCGGTGCCCGCCATCCGCGCGAAGTCGACGTCCGCGTGATCGCCGCGACCAATACCAAACTGCTGGACGAGGTCGAAGCGGGGCGTTTCCGCGAAGACCTGTATTACCGCCTCAACGCCGTCCAGGTGACGATCCCCCCTTTACGCGAACGCACCGGCGACATTCCCGCGCTCGCCCGCCATCTGCTCGCGCGGATCGCCGAGCAGCCGGGGTTGCGACCGCTCGGCATCACCGATTCCGCGCTCGCGCTGCTGGTCCAGTACGACTGGCCCGGCAACGTCCGCCAGTTGCAGAACGCGCTCTTCCGCGCCGCCGTGCTGTGCGAGGACACCGCGCTGACCGAAGAGGATTTCCCGGAGATCGCCGCGCTCGGCACGCGCGAGCGTCCATCCGCGCCGGCAGCGGTCGGCGGCGGCGGCGTCACGCTGTTCCGCCCCGACGGCAACCTCCGCGCGCTCGAGGAGATCGAAGCCGACGTCATCCGCCTCGCGATCGGCCACTACCGCGGCCGCATGACCGAAGTCGCCCGCCGCCTCGGCATCGGCCGCTCGACGCTCTACCGCAAGCTCGGCGAACTCGGGATCGACAACGCGGCGTGATGTAGCGGCTGGGTTGGAGAGGTTAGCGAACTGGTGGTTCCCAGCGTGTTTGCAGCCGTCAAGGGTTGCGCGAAAGCTAGGCGATAGCGTTTGCGCACAATTTGAGCTGGCGTGAGAAACGTGACCGAACGAGCATAGGTTCTATATTCTAGAGGGTGACCATGCTGGCCTTGATGGTAGTTTCTGTGATCGTAGCGGAGGTGCCAAACGCGGCGAGGACGCAGCAGATTTGCGAAGTTGGGCGTGCCGCACTTCGCGATTTGCCCCCAGCCGACTTGGGCGGAAGTTCCGACATCTACTATGAAGGGCCCAACACAAACCACCATGATCTGTTGGGGATGTGCCCTGAGCTAAAGGATATATTGCCTACGGGTTATCTGCTGGCAGACAGCGATGCGCGAAAGCGTGCGGCAGTCCATGTCCCCTTGGTGGGAACAACCACGCGTCCGGCTAGCATCTACACGATCCAAATTCCGGAGATCGGCGCTGACCGACAATCAGCTATCGTTCACTTCGCTTACCGTTGCACGGGACTTTGCGGCGGTGAGTTCGACGTTCGCTATGTTCGAACGTCGAGAGGATGGCAGCGAGACGGCCCCGTACGGACACTCTCCGTATCGTGAGCAAATGCGAACGGCAGGTTGTTAGCCAAGCATGAGAAAGCCTGATGTCGGCAAATGGGCGAAAACGGTCGGTTTGACTCTGGAGCAGCTAAAAAACCTTCCAACCACGGCACTTAGAGCCGTAAGTGCGGATCACTCGCTTTGTAGCGGACCGAAGCCCCCTTCGCGTCGAGCACGTGCTTGAATACACGAGCTCTTGAATCGTAGGCGACGGACAATTGGCCGGGTGCCGTCCAGACGACCTTCAGCCAAATCGCGCCTTCTGGACCCTCCGGCGCCGCCCCGTGGTTGCTGTCTGCGACAAAAACCTCCGATGCGGCCGATTGTGGTTCGCTCGCGCGACCGATACGCAAGATGGTCGCATAGCCAGTCGTGGCACCACAATTCCGCGTCGCCGTAACAGCATAACGATCGCTCCCGATATAACGCGCGACGTGTGTCACATCGGAGGAACAGAGCGGCTCCGCCCCACACCCGGCCAAGCTCAAAGCCGCGAAGCACCACGGGCGCGCCATCTTCATCGCCGCAACCTGATCAAACGACAACTTTGACGCAAGCGAAGTCGAACCACGCTGATCGGTCACTACGAAGCGGCGTCCGAATGACCGCGTTACTTACCCCCGCACCCGATCGATCAACGCCATCGCCGCATGGGGTGCGCGAACCTTCGCGCCGTTGATGAAGAACACGAACGTCTCTCGCGGCGTTTTCGTTGGCGCGGCGTCCTCGACATACGGCAAACCCTCGGGTCGTCCGCCGGCCACCCAGGTCTTCGCCTTCTCCGCCCATTCGTCCAGCGCGGTCGGCGCGTAGCCTGCGACGAAGCGCTCCTCGGCATCCTCCAGTCGCGCATAGACGAAGTCGCCGGTCACGTCGGCGATCGCAGGGTATTCCGTTGACTGCGCGAAGACGATCGCGACGCCGGCGTCGCGGCACATCGCAACGAATTCCGGTACCGCGAAACTCTCGTGGCGGACTTGTATCGCATGGCGCAGCGCGAGCCCGTCCTGCTTGGCGGGCAACAGCTTGAGGAATGCGGCGAAATCGTCGGCGTCGAATTTCTTGGTCGCCATAAACTGCCACAAGATCGGCCCGAGCCGGTCGCCGAGTTCGACGATTCCCTGCCCGGTGAACTTGGCGATCGACTCCCCCGCCTCGGCCAGCACCTTCCGGTTGGTGCAATAGCGCGACGCCTTGAGCGAAAAGACGAACCCGTCCGGCACAGCCTTCGCCCAGGATGCGAACGTCGCGGGCTTCTGGCTGCCGTAATAGGTGCCGTTGATCTCGATCGCGGTAACGTGCTCGGCGGCATAATCGAGCTCGCGCTTCTGCGCCCACTTCTCCGGATAGAAGGTCCCGCGCCACGGCTCGTAGGTCCAGCCGCCAATACCGATTCTGATGGTCATGGGCGCGAGTGTAGCGCGCGGGAGAAGCGCTTGGCGATGCTCTATTCCGTGATGACGCCGCGCAGCCCCGGCAGGTCGAGAATACGGACCTGCGCATAGGCCACCGCGACCAGGCCATCGCGCTCGAACCGCTTCAGGTGGCGGTTGAGCGTCTGGCGCGCGATGCCGACAACGCCGGCAAGTTCCTCCTGCCGGATCGTGATCCGACCGTCCCCCGCCTGCGACGCGCGCATCAGCGCCTGCGCCAGTCGCACCCGGATCGACTGCCCCACGCTCTGCGCGATGAACCGCAAGGCGGTGCGCTGGTGCGCGCACACGAGCAGGCCGAGATCGCGGTAAAGCTCCGGGTCCGCCGTCGCCGCCCGCGCGAACGCCGCCACCGGCACGTGAAGCAGACGCGCGGCACCGAACGCCGTCGCGTCATGCGGCCTGGGATGGCCGTCCAGCGTCGACAATTCGCCGAACCACGTCCCCGGCCGCACGATCAGCGCGAGCAGTTCGGCACCATTGGCGGACAAACCCTTCAACCGGACCTGCCCCTCCAGAACCGCCCACAACCCGTTCGGTGGATCGCCGGAGCCGTAGATTCGCGCGCCGTTTTCCAGCACCTCGACTCGCGCATCCTGCAACAGGCGCTCGCGACGGCCCGCCGGTATCGCGCCGAACCAGCTATCGGCCGCCAGTATCGCGTGATCCGGATCGTGCATCGCGCAAGGCTAGGCGAAATTTCGAGATTGTCACCATCGAGACAAAGTTTGTCGAAGGCCGGTCGTACAAGGGGTCAAACATAAGGAGGCGGATGATGGCAACGGCATTGAAGGCGATGGAACCGGCGGCAGCGACGACGACGATCAAGGACCAGGTATCGGCCGAGGAATGGGCGCTGCGCGTCGATCTCGCCGCCGCATACCGACTGGTCGCGCTGTACGGCTGGGACGATCTGATCTTCACGCATCTGTCCGCGCGCGTCCCCGGCCCCGAGCATCATTTCCTGATCAACCCGTACACGCACATGTTCGAGGAGATCACCGCATCGTCGCTGGTCAAGATCGACGTCGACGGCAACAAGGTCATGGACACCCCCGCCCCGGTCAACCGCGCGGGCTTCGTGATCCACTCGGCGGTCCACGCCGCGCGCCACGATGCGGTGGCGGTGCTGCATCTCCACACGCCGCACGGCCAGGCGGTGTCGGCGATGGCCGAGGGGCTGCTCCCGCATACGCAGACGGCGATGATCGCCGGGCACGACGTCGCCTATCACGACTTCGAGGGCATCGCGACCGAACTGGAGGAGCGCGAGCGGCTGGTGCAGGATCTCGGCACGAAGAACGCGATGATCCTGCGCAACCACGGCACGCTGACCGTCGGTGAATCGGTGCCGCAGGCGTTCCTGCGGATGTATTTCCTCGAACGCGCCTGCGAGGCACAGGTCCTGATGCTGAGCGCGGGTCGCGAGAATTTGAACAATCCGAACCAGGGCGTCGCCGAGAAGGTCGAGGGCCAATCGAGTTCGACGGGCATGCGCATGCTCGCCGACGGGCTGGCCTGGCCGGCGTTGCTACGCAAGCTCGACCGCGTCAATCCGGGCTATCGGGACTGATCGCGATTAGCTTCGGAGGGCAGCGCATGCCGCATTACGGCGATTACCAGAACGAGATCTATTTCGCCGGCCTCGCCGGTGTCGTCCCGAAGTTGCCGGTCGATTTCGCATCGCTGGAGGCTCGGGCGGCAGCGGCCTTGCCACCGTCGGTGCTCGGCTACCTGCAGGGTGGATGCGGCGACGAGTTCACGCAGCGCCAGAATGCAGATGCGTTCCGGCACTGGGGTATGACCCCGCGGATGATGGTCGATGCCACGCGTCGCGACCTGTCGATCGACCTGTTCGGGATGACGCTGCCCAGCCCGATCTTCATGAGCCCGGTCGGGATCAACGGGCTGTGCACGCAGGACGGCCACGGCGATCTCGCCGCCGCGCGGGCGGCCGCGACGACTGGCGTCCCGCTGATCCAGTCGACGCTGTCGAACGATCCGCTCGAGGACGTCGCCGCGGCGATGGGCGACGTGCCCGGCTTCTTCCAGCTCTACACGCCCAAGGACAAGCCGCTGGCCGAGAGCCTCGTCCACCGTGCCGAGGCGGCGGGATACAAGGCGATCGTCGTCACGCTCGACACCTGGGTGACCGGCTGGCGCCCGCGCGACCTGAACGTCGCGAACTTTCCGCAACTGCGCGGCCATGTGCTGGAGAATTACTTCAGCGACCCGGTCTTCCGCGCGATGCTTGCCAAGCCCCCGCGCGAGGATTTGCCCGCGGCGGTGCGGCAATGGGCCGGGACGTTCGGCAAGGTGCTGACGTGGGACGACATGCCGTGGCTGCGATCGATGACGCGCTTGCCGATCGTCCTGAAGGGGATCTGCCATCCCGACGACGCGCGGCGCGCGATCGATCTGGGGGCGGACGCGATCTACTGCTCGAACCATGGCGGTCGCCAGGCGAATGGCGGGATCGCCGCGATCGACATGCTGCCCGCGATGGTCGCGTCGAGCGGGGCGGTGCCCGTGCTGTTCGATTCGGGCATCCGGTCGGGGAGCGACGTCGTCAAGGCACTCGCACTCGGCGCCACCGCGGTCGGGATCGGTCGGCCCTACACGTACGGCTTGGCGCTCGATGGTGCGAACGGTGCGGCGCATGTGCTGAAATGCATCCTCGCCGAAGCCGACCTGCTGATGGCGGTGAACGGCTACCCGACGCTTGCTGCCGTCCGAGAGGCCGGCGCGACGCGGACGGGCCGCTAACGCGCGACGATCAGGCGGCGGTCTCGTCGAGCCGGCGCGCCTCTTCGATCAGCATTACGGGCACGCCATCGCGGATCGGGTAAGCGAGCCCGGCCGCGTCCGAAATCAGTTCCTGCGCGGGCTCGTCATAGCGGAGCGGCGTGCGCGTCATCGGGCAGACGAGGCGTTCGAGCAGCCAAGGATCCAGCGGTTTCATCGTCAAACTCCTTCACCCAGGGAAGGCGGCGCCGCGGCGGCCTGGGCAATACGACCAGACTCGCTGCCGATCTTTCGCTGCGTCGCGACGTGTTCGATCGCGGTGATCTTCTTGGGATCGAACAGATTTGCGAAGAACATCCCGATCATCATCACGACACCGTGCGCGCGCCCCTTGCTGGGCGACTTCACTGCAACGTCACCGATTCGTCGCCGTCGTGGCGGCCGAAGAACTGCATCAGCTGGATGATCAGTTCGGCGCGCTGCTCGATGTCCGGCGCTTCGAGCAGCGCCTGCTTGGCGGCCGCATCGAACGGCGCGATCTGCGCGATGCCGTTGACCAGGCTCTCGTCGTCGAGCCGGCCGACCGCGTCCCAATCGACCGCATAGCCCTGCATGTCGGCGAACCGACGCGACTCCAGTTCCAGCGACGAGCGCCGGCCAAGCGACAGCGCGTCGTCCTCGATCAACGGCAGCAACTCCGCCTCGACCTGGCGAAACGCAGTCGTAACGTCCAACTCGCGGACGATCCGGAACAGCGCGATGCCCTCAAGCACGACGTTATAGCGCCCGTCGTCGAGCGCCTCGACCTCGGCGATCTTGCCGACGCAGCCGATGTCGTACAACGCGTCCGCATCGTCATGCGGTCCGCCCCGCGGCTGGATCATCCCGATCCGCCGGTCGCGCGCCATCGCATCGCTGATCATCGCCCGATAGCGCGGCTCGAACATGTGCAGCGGCAGGTGCATGCCGGGGAACAGCAGCGCCCCCGGCAGCGGGAAGATCGACAGTCGCGTGGTGGCGCGCGGAGGAGCGGACTCGGTGGTCATCCGAACAGGATCGCAGACAGGCGGCGTCGCTGTCCAGACACCCACGGGTCTTCGAGACCGACGACCTCGAACAATTTCAACAACTGCGTCCGCGCCGCGCCCTCGTTCCAGTCGCGCTCGGTGGCGATGATGCCGAGGAACGTGTCCGCCGCCGCATCGCGGTCGTTCGCCGCCATCTGCCCGTTGGCGAGCGCGAACCGGGCCTGCAAGTCGTCGGGGTTCGCCTCGACCGCAGCCAGCAGCGGCGACAGATCCTCGACCGGAGGGGCCGACTGCGCGAGTGCGAGCGCCGCCTGTGCGCGGGCGATCGCCGGGTCCTTGGCGATCGCCGGATCGAGGTTCGTCAACCAGTCCGAGGCCTCGTCGAGCTGCCCGGTCGCGACCAATGCGCGAACGAAGCCGGCATGAACCTGCGGATGCTCGGGCGCGATCTCGGCGATCTCGCGGAAGATGCCGAGTGCGCGCTCGCCGTCATTGGCCGCGAGCGCCTCTTCACCGATCGCGATCAACGGCTCGACGTCGGGCACCGCGTCCGTAGCGCCCGCTTCGATCGGCAGCTGCTTAAGCAACTGGTCGAGGATCACGCGCAACTGCGATTCGGTGCGCGCACTGGTCATGTCGGCGACCAGCTGACCCTGGAACATCGCATAGACGGTCGGGATCGACTTGATCTGGAATTGCGCGGCGATGAACTGGTTCTTGTCGGTATCGACCTTGGCCAGCACGACGCCCTTGTCGGCATAATCCGCGGCGACCTTCTCCAGCGTCGGCGTCAGCGCCTTGCAGGGCCCGCACCATTCCGCCCAGAAATCGATGATCACGAGCTTCGTCATCGACGGTTCGACGACATCGCGACGGAACGCCTCGACGGCGTCCTTCTCCGCGGGGGACATTCCAAGCGTGGCCAAGTTCAACTCCCGTGTAATCCAGACGCGCTATCTGGGGCGCCCCCGCGGCGAATGCCACCTTTAGGATGGATGGGCATGTACGACAAACGTGCCTTGGCATTCGGCTCGCGGCGTCGAGGCGTCATTTGTCTTGCTTACGGTTCCGACATCCATGGGTGCGCATGGGCATAGATATGGCCTTCGAGACGGTGCCCCCCGAATTGGCCAGCATTTCCATCTTCAGACAAGCCACCTCCCCGGCGAAGGTCGGGGTCCAGTTGGAAAGGTCGCAGTTACGGAGCGCAGCCTCCATCAGCAGCGTTTCCCAACTGGACCCCGGCCTCCGCCGGGGAGGTGCCTCTATTCGGAGGGGGTAGGCGCCAAACCGGTCCGGGTGACAGAGCGTTCGGCGATGTTGGGCACCACACCGACAAGCGCCGATAAACCTCAATGAAAGTCGCGCGACTTGGGAAGTACCCGCACATCGCGAGGATGCGTCGCCCGCGGATGATGCGCCCGAGCATCGGGACTCCGCGTGAGGACCGGCCGGATCACCTCGTCCACCCGCGCGAGCGGCGGCTCCAGCGCGTGATCCTCCGACAACAGCCGCAACATCTCGGTGCGATCCTGAACCCGCGAGGTCATCAGGTGCGTCACGCCTTCTTCGCTACGCTGGATCACGCCTTCCAGCACCATCAGCCGCGATGCCATCACCGCGCGGCGGTTCGCCTCGAAATCGCGCGCCCACATCAGCCCGTTGGTGATCCCGGTCTCGTCCTCGATCGTCACGAAGATCGCATTGCCCTTGCCCGGCCGTTGGCGAACCAGGACGACGCCAGCCACCTTTGCGCGGCGCCCGTCCTTGGTCGCATTGGCCTGCGCACTCGAAAGGATTCCTTCGGCGGCAAAGCGTTCGCGGAGGAACTGCATAGGATGCGCCTTCAACGACAGCCGCGTCGTCTGGTAATCCGCCGCGACCTGCTCGGACAGCGGCATCGCCGGCAGATGCGCGTCAGGCTCCACGCCAAGCTCGGGCACCTCTGCCGCCGCAAACAACGCAAGCTGCTTGGGCGGTGTCCGGCGCACGTCCCACAAAGCCTCGCGCCGCTCCTTCGCGACCGACCGGAACGCATCCGCATCGGCCAGCAGGTTCATCGCCCGCTGGGGCAGGTTCGCGCGCCGCGCCAGATCCTCGATACTAGCGAACGGCGTGGTCCGAACGCGAACGATCTCGTCGGCCCAATCCTTCCGAAACCCATCCACCTGCCGAAACCCAAGCCGCAAATCCTCCCCGGCACGGGGAGGGGGACCATCCGCAGGATGGTGGAGGGGGGGCGCCGCAGACGCTCCGCCTGGAAGGGTGGTGCTCCCATCCGCGCCGCCCGTAACAGGATCACCCGCCAGCGATACGTCCGCGGAAGCCCCCCTCCACCCCGCTTCGCGCGGTCCCCCTCCCCGTACCGGGGAGGATAGGCTGCTATCCCACCCACTCGCATTCACATCGACCGGCAGCACCGTCACCCCGTGCTCGACCGCATCGCGCACCAGTTGCGCCGGCGCATAAAACCCCATCGGCTGCGAATTGAGCAACGCGCAACAGAACACCGCCGGATGGAAGCATTTGATCCACGACGACACATACACCAGCCGCGCGAACGACAGCGCATGGCTCTCGGGGAACCCGTACGATCCAAACCCCTCGATCTGCTTGAAACAGCGTTCCGCGAACTCGGCCTTGTACCCACGGCCGACCATCCCGCCGATCAGCTTGGCGTGGAAATTGTCCATGCCGCCAACCTTGCGGAACGTCGCCATCGACTTGCGCAACTGGTTCGCCTCGTTCGGCGTGAACCCCGCCGCGACGATCGCCAGCTTCATCGCCTGTTCCTGGAACAACGGCACGCCATAGGTGAATCGGAGCAGTTGCTTCAGTTCGTCGGCCGGCCCGAACTTCGGATCGGGCGAGGGATATTCGGCCACCTCCTTGCCGCTGCGTCGCCGCAGATACGGATGCACCATGTCGCCCTCGATCGGCCCGGGCCGGACGATCGCCACCTGCACAACCAGATCGTACAGCTCGCGGGGTCGCAACCGCGGCAGCATGTTGATCTGCGCCCGGCTCTCGACCTGGAACACGCCGATACTGTCGCCCTTGCACAGCATGTCATAGACCCGGTCGTCCTCGGCGACTGCGATCGTATCGAGCAGGTGATCGCCGAGCCCGTGAAGACGCATCAGGTCGAAGCTCTTGCGGATGCACGTCAGCATCCCGAGCGCGAGGATATCGACCTTCATCAGCCCGAGAGCGTCGATATCGTCCTTGTCCCACTCGATGAAGGTGCGCTCCTCCATCGCGCCGTTATGGATCGGCACCATCTCGTCGAGCCGCCCCTGCGTGAGCACGAACCCGCCGACGTGCTGCGACAGATGCCGCGGAAATTCGAGCAGCCGGTCGACCATCTCGCGCAACCGAGCGATCTCCGGATTGTCGACGTCGAAGCCGGTTTCGGCAAAGCGCTGTTCCTGGAACCGGCTCGAGAAACTGCCCCACACCGTGCTCGTCAGACGCTGCGTCACGTCCTCGGTCAGCCCGAGCGCCTTGCCGACCTCGCGCACCGTGCTCTTGGGCCGATAATGGATGACGGTCGCGGCGATCGCGGCGCGGTCGCGGCCATAGCGGCGATAGATATACTGCATCACCTCCTCGCGCCGCTCATGCTCGAAATCGACATCGATATCCGGCGGCTCGTCGCGCTCGCTCGACACGAACCTTGAGAAGAGCAGGTCGTATTTCATCGGATCGACCGACGTGACGCCGAGCAGGTAACACACCACCGAGTTGGCGGCGGACCCGCGCCCCTGGCACAGGATCGGCGGATCCTGCGCCCGCGCGAACCGGACGATGTCGTGCACGGTCAGGAAGTAATAGGCGTATTCGCGCTCGCGGATCAGCGCGAATTCCTCGTGGAGCAGCGCCCGCATCTTTTCCGGCACGCGGTAGTCATAGCGTTCCAGCGCGAGCTGCCAGACATGATGCTCGAGCCAATCCTGCGCCTCCCAGCCTGCCGGAATGGGTTCGTGCGGATATTCGTATTTGAGATCGTCGAGCGAGAACGCGATCCGCGACAGCAACCGCGCACTCTGCGCCACCGCATCGGGGCGATCGCGGAACAGCCGGGCGATCTCCTCCTCGGGCTTCAGATGCCGCTCGCCGTTCGCGGCCAGCAGGCGCCCGGCCTTGTGGATCGTCGTGCGCTCGCGGATGCAGGTGACGACATCGTGCAGGTCGCGGTCGTCGGTATAGGCATAGAGCGCGTCGGTGGTCGCGAGCACGGGAACGCCCGCCGCATCGGCGATCCGCCCCAACCGCGCCAGCCGCCGCCGATCGCGACCGCCCCGCGGCATCGTCACGCCCAGCCAGATCGAGTCCGGCCCCAGTCGCTTCACCGCCTTGAGGATCGTCCGCAGATCACGCTCGCCGCTCACAGGCAGGGCGTCCCCATCGGGCAGCGGCGACACCGGCGTCGCACCGCGGGCGCTGCTTTCGGGCATGACGACCAGCATCATGTCGGCATGATGCGCGATCAGGTCGCCGAGCCCCAGGATGCAGCCGCCCTTCTCGGCGCGCCTGTTGCCGACCGTCAGCAACCGGGTCAGTCGTCCCCAGCCGCGTCGGGTCGAAGGGTAGGCGACGATGTCGGGCGTGCCGTCCTCGAAGACCAGCCGCGCACCGACCACCAGTCGGAAATCGATCGGCGGCATCGCCATGCCGAGCAGGCCGTCGCGAGCCTTCTTCAAGGCCTGGTGCACGCGGACCACCCCCGCAACGGTGTTGCGATCGGCGATGCCGATACCGCCAAGCCCCAGTTCCACCGCGCGCCCGACCATGGCGCCCGCATCGCTCGCCCCGTCGAGGAACGAGAAATTGGTCGCGGCGACGAGTTCGGCGAACCTTGTCATGGCGCCGCGCCGCTCACGCGAAGACGCCGTGGAGATACCAGCGCGGCGCCTCCATCTCGGAATACAAGCCGTGGCGGAAGATCCAGAAGCGGCGGCCGCGGCGGTCCTCGATGCGGTAGTAATCACGCGTCGGAATGTCCTGCCGCCGCCACCATTCGCCCGCGATCCGCTCCGGGCCTTCGCTATGCGCCACGTCGTGGACGGTACGGCGCCAGCGGAAACGGTGCGGCGGCCCGTCGGGAACCTCGGCCATCATCGATTCGATCGGTTGCGGCGGATCGAACAGGTAGATCGGACGCAGCGGCGGTTCGCCCGTCTCCGGCGCAGTCCAGGGCGTCGGGGCGGGCGCCTCGGCGGCGGGCAGCATCAGCTCCGCCTGCTCGGGGATATGGCTGTCGCGCGCCGAGAACCGGCGTACCCGCGCCCGCCCCAGTCGCGTGCCAAGCTGGTCGACGAGTTGCGCGACCTCACCCTTCTGCGCCTCGCCGCCCTCCAGCTTCAACTGCGACGCATCGAGCTTCTCCGCGAGCGCAACGTCGAGCCGGACGAGATCATAGCCGAACCCCGGATCGAGCGGGTCGGCGAGGCTGTCGATCCGTTCGCGGAACAACCGCATCAACAGCGCCACGTCGCGCGTCGGCTGGCCGGTCTCGATCCGCAGCCGCTGGACGAGGCCGTCGGCACGGAAGAGGCGCGCCTCCCACCGTCGGCCGCCTTCGTGGCGGTCGGCAAGCTGAGCCGCGGCTTCGGTGGCGAGTTCGGCGAGCATCTCCAGTGCGTATTCGGTACGCGCGATCGGTTCGGCGAAGCGACGCTCGACACCGATCTTGGCCACCGTGCGACGCGCGATGATCGGCCCCTTCACCGACCCGTCGAGCCGGCGGATCATCATCGCCGCCTCCTCGCCGAACCGAGCCGCGATCGTTGCGAGCGGTCGCGCCATCACGTCGCCGACCGTCTTCAGCCCCGCGCGCGACAAGGCAGTCGTCGCATCCTCGTCGAGGCCCAGCGCCGCCACCGGCAACCGCTTCACCGCACGCTTTTCATCCGGAGCCGGCGCCCCCGCATACCGCGCCAGCGCCCGCGCCGTATCGGGCGTATCGCCAAACGCGTGACGCACCAACAGCCCCCGGCGTGCAAGGCGCTCCTCCAGATCGGCGGCCAATCGCCGCTCGCCTTCGAACTCGTGCACGCACCCGGCAATATCGAGGATCAGCCCATCGGGTTCGTCGAGCGCCACCGAGGGCGTGTATCGCTGGCACCCGTCCGCGAGCCGCTCGAGCCATTCGTGATCGGCATGCGCGTCATGCTCGTACACCTCCAGTTCGGGCACCCGCGCCCGCGCATCCGCCAGCGTCAGCCCCGGCTGGAGCCCCGCCCGCACCGCCTCGCGGTCCAGCGCCTTCAGCCGCACCCCGCCCGAGACCGTCTCGACGAACGCGATCGGCGTCTCAGCCCGTCCGACGAACAAATGCGGCCGCATCGTCCGCAGCCGCTCGATCGGCAGCCACGGAAACACCAGCGCCAGGTAACGCCGCGGAATCGTCAGAGGCGAAGGCGGTTTGGTCGAAGATATGCGCGTCACGGTCCCACTCCACACGCCAGCGAAGCCCTGCCTGGCCTCCGCGTCGACGCAGCAATTCGATGTCGAAGGCAGGTTTGCCCGGTGCGTCGGCTTCCAGCGGTCGCGAGCGACATGCGGCAACCTGCCAGCGCGATGCAGCCGCACTCGGCACCGGTTCGGCACCGATGCGCAGGCTGAGAATGGTGACGCCCGAGGCTTCGGCCGCCAGCATCAGCCGCCGCGTCGCAGTCAGGTCGATCCCCGGTGCGCGGCCCCAGGATTCGATCAGCAACGTACCCAACCCGTGGCACCGCGCGGCATCGGCGGCAGCCCGCAGCAAGCTCGCCTCGTCCTCGACCAGCCCCAGCACCAGCGACGTCACGTCGAGCCCCATCTCGACCAGCCCGGTCGCGTGCAGCCGCCCGCCCTGCCGCTCGCTCGCCTCGGTGCGCAGCCACATCACCGGCGCCGCCTTTGCCGCCAACACCGAAGCGATCGCAAACCCCGCGCCACTCGCCGAATCGTCGACCGTCGCGAAAATCTCGTGGAGTTGCGCCTTCGCCATCCCCTGCGTCAGCCACGCATCGTCCGCACGGCCATCACCCTGAGTCGGCATCCCCGTCGTGGCAATCCGCTTCAGGCGGGCTATCAAGGCAAGCGACTCGTTCACAATTGTTCTTGTAATGTTCTAGTGCCAGAGTCGCCAAGCGGAATCTCGTTTGCATCGAATTTCACGCGAAAGTCGAAAAGGCGCTTGCCGTCCCCGAAACACCGGGCTAACAGCGCGCCTCACCCAGTCACCGTGTCGCTTCAGACCGGAGACATAGGCGCCAGAGCGGGCGTAGCTCAGGGGTAGAGCACAACCTTGCCAAGGTTGGGGTCGAGGGTTCGAATCCCTTCGCCCGCTCCAGTTTTCTCAGGAAAACAGCGGTCCAGCGCGAGGCGACGGAGCCTCAGCCTTTTGATCCACCATCTTAATCACCGTCACTACGCATGGCGTTTCTCATGCGGTCGCCTTACGCTCGGTGCATGGCAATCCCTCGGCGCGCGCGTCACCCGTTGATCCTGTCGGCCCTGCTGCTGGCCGCCCCTTCCTCGGCCACCCCCGTTTCGGCGCCCCCCGACATGCAGCGGTGGCAGGCGCAGGCCAAGCGCGTGACGATCACCCGCGACGACTGGGGCATCCCGCATATCAAGGGTCGGTCGGATGCCGATGCGGTGTTCGGAATGATCTATGCACAGGCGGAGGACGATTTCCCGCGCATCGAGGCGAATTACCTGACCGCGCTCGGCCGGACCGCCGAGGCGGCCGGCGCTGACGTAGGAGAGGACGCGATCTGGGCGGATCTTCGCCAGCGGCTGTTCGTCGATCCGCCCACGCTGAAGGCGGACTATGCTGCCAGCCCGCCATGGTTGCGCACGCTGATGCAGGCCTGGGCGGATGGTCTGAACTATTATCTCGCGACGCACCCGCAGACAAAGCCCCGCGTGCTGACCCGGTTCGAGCCGTGGATGGCGCTCAGCTTCACCGAAGGCAGCATCGGCGGCGATATCGAGCGGATCTCTCTCAGCGACCTGAAGACCTTCTACGGCCAGCCGACCCCGCCGACGCCGGAGGAACTGGGGATGATCCCGCGCGAGCCGTCCGGCTCCAACGGCATCGCCATCGCGCCCCGGCTGACCGCGAACGGTCACGCGCTGCTGCTCATCAATCCGCACACCAGCTTCTATTTCCGGTCCGAGGCGCAGATGACTAGCGACGAGGGGCTGAACGCATATGGCGCCAGCACCTGGGGCCAGTTCTTCGTCTACCAGGGCTTCAATCCGAAGGCCGGGTGGATGCACACCTCGGCGACGGTCGACAACGTCGACGAGTTCGCCGAACGGGTCACGCGGCGTGGCGGCAGCTATGCCTATCGCTACGGAACGGCCAGCCGGCCGGTCATCGCACGCACTGTTACGCTGCGAGTCCGCCAGCCCGATGGGACGATGGCCGAGCGCAGCTTCACCACCTATCGCACGCATCACGGCCCGATCGTCGCCTCCAAGGCCGGCAAATGGATCGCCACCGCGCTGATGTGGCGCCCGGTGCCCGCGCTCGAGCAAAGCTATCTGCGGACCAAGGCGACCGATCTCGCGGGCTACATGAAGGTCGCGGCGTTGAAGGCGAATTCGTCGAACGACACGCTGTTCGCCGACAGCAAGGGCGAGATCGCGTTCCTGATGCCGCAGTTCATGCCGGTTCGCGACGATCGCTTCGACTATACCCGCCCGGTCGACGGCAGCGACCCCGCGACCGACTGGCGTGGCCTGCATACGCTCCCCAGCCTGCCGAGCGTGCTCAACCCGCGCATAGGGTGGGCGCACAACACCAACGACTGGCCGTGGAGCGCGGCGGGGCCGGACAGCCCCAAGGCGGCGGATTATCCGCGCTACATGGACCAGGTCGGCGGCAATGCGCGCGGCGTCCATGCCGACCTGTTGCTGACGGGGAAGACCGGCTGGACACCCGACACGCTGCGAGCCGCCGCGTTCGATCCCTATCTCCCCGCCTTTGCGCGATTGCTGCCCGGACTGGTCGCGGCATGGGACGCACTTCCCGCCAGCGATCCGCGTCGCGCCGCGCTTGCCGCACCGATCGCGCTGCTCAAGGGCTGGGACCATCGCTGGGCCTATGATTCCACCGCGACCAGCCTCGCGGTCTTCTGGGGCGACCAATTGTGGCGCGAGGTCGGCAGCTTCGCGCAGGCGGAGAGGCTGAACGTCCCCGACTATATCGCCAAGCGGGTCGGCCCGGATGCGAAGCTCGCCGCGCTGAGCACGGCCGTCGCCCGGCTCAAGCAGGATTTCGGCGACTGGCGGACGCCGTGGAAGGACATCAACCGCTTCCAGCGGCTCGACGATTCGATCGCACCGCATTTCGACGACAGCCGCGCCTCGACCCCTGTGCCGTTCACCTCGGCGCAGTGGGGCAGCCTCGCGTCGTTCGGCGCGAAGCCGTGGCCGGGGACGAAGCGCTATTACGGCACCAGCGGCAACAGCTTCGTCGCGGTGGTCGAGTTCGGCGCGCGGGTGAAGGCGATGGCGGTCATGGCCGGCGGCCAGAGCGGCGACGTCCGATCGCCGCATTTCGCCGACCAGGTATCGCGCTACGCCGAGGGACGGTTGCGGCCGGTCTATTTCCATCCCGACGAACTCGCGGGGCACGTCGAACGAACCTATCGACCGGGTTACTGATCTACCGCATATCCAGCGATGTCGGTGCTTGCGGCGCCACCCAAGCTATTGCACGGACTTGATATGCCTGACGCCCCTCCCCTTCTCGCGGTCCGTGCGCTCGGTAAGTCGGTACCGGGGCCGCGGCGGTTGTTCCGGCATCTGGATCTGGAGGTCGGCGCGGGCGAACTGGTCGCGATCATCGGCGAATCGGGGGTCGGCAAATCGACTCTGCTGAATATCCTCGCCGGCCTGGACGAGGCGGACGAGGGCAGCGTGGCGATCGACGGCATCGACCTCGGCACGCTCGACGAAACCGCGCGGACCCGGTTGCGGCGTGAGCGGATCGGCTTCGTCTTCCAGGCCTTCCACATCCTCCCCTATCTGACGCTGCGCCAGAACGTCGCGCTACCGTTGGCGCTCGTCTCGCCGGACAACGTCGCGGCATCGACGCGCGCCGAAGAGATGCTCGATGCAGTCGGCCTGGACGGTCGCGGCGACGGCTATGCGCGGGATCTGTCGGGGGGCGAGTTGCAGCGCGTGGCGATAGCCCGTGCGCTCGTCCACCGCCCCGCGCTGATCCTCGCGGACGAGCCGACCGGCAACCTCGATCCGGAGACCGCGGCGCGCGTGCTGTCGCTGTTCGCCGACGCGGTGCGCGGCAATGGCGCGGCGGGCGTGATGGTGACGCATTCGGACGCGAGCGCGGCGATCGCCGACCGCGTGCTGACGCTGGGCGCCGAAGGACTGGTGGAGCGGCGTGGCGCCTGAGATAGGCCTGAAGTCCGGGTCCGGGCTCTGGTCGGGACGTCTCGGACTCGGCTGGCTGATCGCGGGCGAGTGGCGGTTCCACCCTGCCCGCTTCCTGTTGACGGCGGTCGCGATCGCGGTCGGCGTGGCGCTCGGCTTTGCGGTGCATCTCGTCAACGGTTCGGCGCTGGCGTCGTTCGATGGCGCCATGCGCGGCGTCAGCGGAGCCGCCGAACTGTCGGTCCGCGCGACCAGCCCGCTCGGCTTCGACGAACGCCTCTATCCCCGCGTCGCGCGTGCCGATGGCGTCGGCGATGCCAGCCCGGTGCTGCGCCTCGATGCACGGATCGGCAAGGCGCGCCTGACCCTGCTGGGCGTCGACGTGATCCGGGCGGCTACGGTCACGCCGTCGCTGATCGGCATCCGCCCGCGTGGTCCCGATACCGGCAACGATACGGCGTTCGACGAGTCCGCGCTGTTCCTGTCCCGCGCGGCGCTGACCCAGGTCGGCGCCAAGATTGGGACGCAAGTGGTCGTCGTCGCCAATGGCCGGTCGGTGCCGCTGCGGGTTGCAGGCACGCTGCCGGCGACGGACGATTCGACCGCGGTCGGCGTCATGGATATCGCCGCGGCACAGTGGCGGTTCGGGCGTCTTGGGCGGATCGATCGGCTCGACCTGGCGCTATCGGATCGCGCGATCGCGGAGCCGGCGTTGCGCGCGATCCTGCCCGCGGATGCGATCCTGTCGACCACCGAGACGCAGAACGCGCAAGGCGATGCCCTGTCGCGCGCGTACCGCGTCAATCTCGACATGCTGGCGCTGGTCGCGCTGCTGACCGGCGGTTTCCTCGTCTATTCGGCGCAGTCGCTATCGGTGGTGCGGCGGCAACGCGCGTTCGCCCTGCTCCGGACATTGGGCATGCCGCGCGCCGGGATCATCGCCGCGGTCGTGATCGAGGGGCTCGCGATCGGACTGGTCGGCGCCGCGGCGGGATTGGCGGCAGGATACGGCCTGGCATGGGCGGCACTCCACTGGTTCGGCGGCGACCTCGGTGCGGGCTATTTCGGTGGCAGCACCGCGCGCGTCGTGATCCAGCCCGGCGCCGCGATCGGGTTCTTCGCGCTCGGCCTGCTCGCGGCGATCCTGGGCAGTGCGTTGCCGGCGCGCGTTGCAGCGCGGGCTGCACCTGCCGCCGCACTCAAGAACGCCGGCGACGTACTCGATCCGCGGCGGCCGGTCGCATGGTGGCCCGCCGCCGCGTTGCTCGTCGCAGGCGGTGCAGCGTCGCTGCTACCAGCGATCGCCGGGCTGCCGCTGTTCGGTTTCCTGGGGATGGCGCTGATGCTCGCGGGCGGCGTCGCGGGCGTGCCGTGGTTCGCGCGCACGCTGCTGACCCCGCTGGCAAGGCGGACGCGGGGCAGCGTGCCCGGGCTGCTCGCGGTCCGCCATCTCCACGGAGCGCCCGGCGAGGCGGCGACCGCATTGTGCGGGATCGTCGCCTCGACCGCGCTGATGATCGCGATGGCGACGATGGTGACCAGCTTCCGCGGCGCGGTCGACGAGTGGCTCAACCAGGTGCTCGGCGCGGACCTGTATCTGCGCACCACCGCTGGCGCGACGTTCGATCCGGCGACCCGCACGCGTATCGCAGGCACGCCGGGTATCGCCCGCCTCGCCTTCAGCCGCCAGATCCCGCTGACCATCGCCGCGGATCGGCCACCCATCAGCCTGATCGCGCGACCCGAGCGCGGTGGCCGCGATCCGTTGCTGGTGCTGATCGATCGCGGACCGCCGGTGCCGAAGGATGCGCTGCCGATCTGGGTCTCCGAGCCCGCACACCGCCTGTACGGCTGGGATACGGGCGAGCGCATCACGCTGCCGATCGCCGGTCGCACGCAGTTCACGGTCGCCGGCATATGGCGCGACTACGGACGCCAGGCGGGCGCGGTGCTGATCGACGAGGGCGACTACCAGCGCCTGACGGGCGACGATCGCCGCGACGAGATTTCCGCGACGATCCTGCCCGGTGCGGATCCGGCCAAGGTCGCGCGCGCGATGACAGATCGCCTGCCCGCCGACCTGCGCCCCCAGGTCGAGGTCGGCCAGCCGGCGACGCTGCGCAAGCTCGCGCTGACGCTGTTCGATCGCAGTTTCGCGGTCACCTATCTGCTGGAGGCGGTGGCGATCCTGGTCGGGCTGGCGGGCGTGGCGGCAACGATGTCGGCGCAGACGATCGCACGCGAACGCGAGTTCGGGATGTTGCGGCATCTCGGCCTCACCCGCGGCCAGCTCACCAGGATGCTCGCCACCGAGGGCGCGATCGTCGGCCTCACCGGCGCGCTCGCGGGGATCGGGCTCGGCCTGGTCCTGTCGCAAGTGCTGATCCACGTCATCAACCCGCAGTCGTTCAACTGGACGATGACCACCCGCATCCCGCTCGGTACGCTGATCGGCGTCGCGACCGCGCTGACGGGTGCTGCGGCGGCGACCGCGATGCTGGCGGGGCGGCGCGCGACGGCGAAGAGCGCGGTACAGTCGGTGCGGGAGGATTGGTGATGCTGCGACCTTGGGCCCTGCTCGGCTGGATCGCCGCGATCGGAGTCGCCGCGCCCGCCGCCACGCCGCCCAGCCCCTATCCGGTCGTGCGGCCGGGGATCAGCTTGCGTTTCCCCGCGGATCACGGCGCGCACTCGGCGTTCCGCACCGAATGGTGGTACGTCACCGGCTGGTTGCGGACCGAGGATGGCAAGGATCTCGGATTCCAAGTGACGTTCTTCCGCACGCGCCCGCCGGTCGATCCGCGCAACCCGAGCCGGTTCGCCGCACGCCAGGTCCTGTTCGCGCACGCCGCGCTGTCCGATCCGACCACGGGCAAGCTGCTCCACGGCGAGCAGGCGGCACGCCAGGGCTTCGGTCTCGCGCAGGCGCGGACGGGCGATGCCGACGTCGCGATCCGTGACTGGCGGTTGCGCCGTGCAGGCAATGGCCGCTGGACGACGCATGTAAACGCGGAGGGCTTCGGCCTCGCGCTCGACTTCCAGCCGACCCAGCCTCCTCTGCCGCAAGGAATCGGAGGTTATAGCCGCAAGGGACCCCGCCCCGAGGAAGCGAGCTATTATTACTCGGTGCCGCATCTCCGCGTGACGGGCCGCGTCCGCAAAGGCGGCGGAACGGTCGCAGTAACCGGCGAGGCGTGGCTGGACCGCGAATGGTCGTCCAACTACCTCGCCCCCGCCGCGCAAGGCTGGGACTGGACCGGGCTCAATTTCGACGACGGCTCAGCGCTGATGGCGTTCCGCATCCGGCGCAAGGGCGGCGGTACGGTCTGGACGGGCGGCTCGCTCCGTCGCGCCGATGGCAGCATGACGGTGTTCGGCCCCAACGACGTCGCCTTCCGCCCGCTCACGACATGGCGGAGCAAGGCGACCGGCGCGCTCTACCCGGTCTCGCAGGAACTGAGCGTCCGTATCGCCGGCGGCATCCAGCGCTGGCGCCTCGTGCCGATGTTCGCCGCGCAGGAACTCGACGCCCGACGCAGCGGCCTGCCGGTCTATTGGGAGGGCGCCGTTCGCACCCGCGGCGGTCGCGGCTATCTCGAACTCACCGGCTACGAGCGCGCGCTGGAGATGTGAGCGCGCAAAATTTGCGGCGGCGGCGGACGAAACGCGTGCCAGCGCGTTGAGGTCGCTCGAACCGAAACGGGAGAGGACCGGGTTTGCCGCATTTTCTGGTTGCCGAAAGCGAGACCGCGGACGAGCGCGAGGCACGTCGTCGCCATGCCGGAAAAAGCTCGGGCGAAACCCCCGCGTCGACGCTTCGTCAGCTCCGTCCCGATGCCGAGATCACGATCGTCGCACCCGCCGACGACGATGCGCAGGTCTATGAGACCAACGCGCTGGGCCTGTTCGACGCGGTGTTCATCACCGGATCGCCGCTCCACGTCTATGACGACAGCCCGGAGGTCCGACGCCAGTTGACCTTCATGCGATCGGTATTCGCATCGGGCACGCCGTCGTTCGGATCCTGTGCCGGGCTGCAGCTCGCGGTCGCCGCCGCCGGTGGGAAAGTCCGCAAGATGCCGCAGCGGATGGAGGCCGGGATCGCCCGCCGCATCACGCCGACCGACGCCGGCCGCGATCACCCGCTGCTCGCCGGCCGTGCGGCGAGCTGGGACGCCCCCGCGATCCACGGCGACGAGGTCGAGACGCTTCCCGCCGACGCGACCCTGCTCGCGAGCAACGCCGTCACGACGATCCAGGCCGCCGAGATCCGCCACGACGGCGGGATTTTCTGGGGCGTGCAATATCACCCCGAACTCGCGCTCGGCGAGATCGCGGTGGCGTTGCGCCGCCAGGCCGAGGACATCGTCGAAGCCGGGCTTGCGGAGACGACCGACGACGTCGAGCACCGCGCGGATCAGCTCGATGCGCTCCACCACGATCCCGACCGCCGCTCGCTGCTATGGGCGCTCGGCGTCGACCGCGAGTTCGCCGACGAAGCGCGCCGCCGCACCGAACTGAACAATTTCCTCGATCACCTCGCGGACATCGACGCCAGCGATCGCGCGCACGCCGCATCGCCCGACCTGTGTCCCGCCTGACCTTTTGACCCGCAACTAGGAGCGACCAATGTCCACCACCCTCAAGGCAAAGTTCGATACCCGCCGCGAAGCCGAGATGACCGTCGAGCGCCTGGTCCAGGAGCAGGGCATCGAGCGGACCGACATCTTCATCACCACCGACGGCGCAGACAACAGCGTCGGTGACGAGAAGGCCGGTTCGGATACCGAAGGCAAGGACCCGACGCCGGAGTCGCGTGACGATGCCGCCCTTGAAGGCAAGATCGTCGTCTCGGTCGACATCGCGGACGATGCGCGCGCCGCCGAGGTCAAGGCCGCGTTCAAGGAATTCGACGCGAGCGATATCCAGGGCTGATAGCCGATCGAGGTACGGCGCTCACCACGCCGTACCTCGCCACCGCTCAGTGCGGGGCAAGTCTCCGGAACGTTTCCAGGACCACGGCTTCCATGATCGGTTTGTCGAGCACTTCGGCCGGCGGTTCGCAAGGCACGCAGGCTTCGGGCGTTCCGGTGATGAACATCACGGGTATGTTCCCGTGCGCAGCGATGATCCTTTGTACCGCCAGCGGCCCGGTTCCCTCGCGAAGTCGGACGTCGGAAACGATCATGTCCGGGATATGCGCCCCTGCGGCCACGACCGCATCGGTCTCGCAATCCGCCTGATCATAGGATGTCGCGCCGGCTTGCTGGATCAGGCTGATGATATGGTCCGCGATTAGCCAGTCGTCTTCGATCACAAGTACGTGGCACATTTGGGTTTCCCGGTAAACTCAGGGTCCCTCAACGCGCCGGATGCCAGTCGGGCCCAGTCTTCACATAGATTAAGTTAAATAACTTAACTTTGTTTTGGTGTACTCTGACCGTTATCCACCGTCGCAAACCAGTCCGCATAGGGCGTCGTGCGCGCCATGTGCCGGTTGAGATCGGGCGCGCCATCGGTCCACCATACCGGACCGCGCTCGCCCAGACCGTGCTTCGCCGCATCCACGGCGGCCCGCGCAGCCGCCTCCGCTGCGCCATCGCCATCCCGCTTCGCCGCGGCCACGCCTCGCCGGCCGTCCATCAACGCCGCAACCAGTCGCACGCGGTCGTCTTCGGCCAAGCCGGGGTTCGCGGTCCGCCAGAGCCGTCCGCGCACCACGATATAGCGCCCGTCGGGGGTCGTCAGCGGGGGCGGTTTCGGCATCGACGTGAGCGAGCCTAGAGCGGCGCGTCGATCGTGAAGACGACGCCGGTGTCGCGATATTCGATCCGGGCGGTGCCGCGCATGTGCTGCGCCAGCACCCGTTCGATCATCCGCGATCCAAAGCCGGTACGCGTCGGCGTGGTGACCACCGGGCCGCCGGTCTCTTCCCACATGAAGGCCAGCCGGCGCCCGCCCTCGCCGATGCCGACGCTCCATGAAATCGTGACATGCCCGCCCGCGACGTGGAGCGCGCCATATTTGGCGGCATTGGTCGCCAGTTCGTGAAGCGCCATCGACAAGGCGAGCGTCACGCGCGGCTCGAGCCGGACGTGCGGCCCCTCGACCGAGAACAGGCGACCGCCGCCGTCGTCGAACGGCGCCATCACCCCGGTCACGATATCCGCGATCGTCGCGCCCTCGACCTCGTCGCGCAGCAACAGGTCGTGCGCGACCGCCAGCGATCCGATCCGCGCCCCGATCGTGTCGCGCGCCTCGGACATCGAGGCTGCATCGCGCAACGTCTGGTTGACGATCGCGCTGACCGTCGCGAGCGTGTTCTTGACCCGGTGCGTCAACTCGCCCGCCAGCAGCGCGCGGTGTTCCTCGGTCCGCTTGCGCTCGGTGATGTCGGTCGAGAAGCCGGTCATCGACAGCGCCGTGCCATCCGCGCGCGTCAGCAATTCGCCGCGGATCGCGACCCAGCGCACTTCGGCCGTAGGCGTCACGATGCGGTATTCGATGTCGTAGTCGCACCCCGTCGCGATCGTCTCCTGGATCGCCTCGACGACGCGCGCGCGATCCTCCGGATGGATCGTTTCGAGGAACTCGGGATAGCCGAACGCCGCGCCCGGATCATAGCCGAAGACGATCTTGCAGCCGTCCGACGCGTCGAGATGCTGGCTGGCGGGATCGAAGGTCCATGCGCCCAGCCGCCCCGCCTTCAACGCGAATTGCAGCCGCGCGGCGCTGTCGGCGAGCCGAACCTGAGTCTCCGCGGCGGACGCCTCGAGTTCGCGCTGCTCGGCCTCCAGCAGCGCGAGCGTTTCGCGTTCGAGCGTCACGTCGTGCTGGGACGCCACGTAATAGCGAAGATGCCGGCTGCGATCGAACACCGGCGCGACCAGCAACCGGTTCCAGA
The DNA here is from genome assembly GCF_004795835.1 of Sphingomonas sp. PAMC26645. NCBI lineage: Bacteria > Pseudomonadati > Pseudomonadota > Alphaproteobacteria > Sphingomonadales > Sphingomonadaceae > Sphingomonas > Sphingomonas sp. PAMC26645. Next base: position 635,471 of record NZ_CP039249.1, on the reverse strand, counting down.
ACGGCGTCCCGTCCTTGCGGTGGTTGAGCAGGTCGATCTCAAGTCGCTCGGACCGCCCGATCGCATCCCGCAGCCGCGACACGTCCTCGGGATACGTTTCCGGCCCTTGCAGGAACCGGCAATTCCGCCCGACCACCTCGTCGCGGGCATAGCCGGTCAGGCGCTCGAACGCCGCGTTCACGTGAATGATCGGGTTGTCGGGAAGCGTCGGATCGCTGATCGCCATAGGCAGGATCGCTTCGTTGAACCCGACCACGAAAGGATCCGCCGCGTCGAGCGAACGGCCGAATGCCGCCAGGATCAGCGTATGATCGGCATCCTCGTCCCGCAAGGACGTCTGGTTCTTACTCTGTTCTAAGCAAGTATTTGCTACCCAAAGTCTTGCACGTCGACAATAGCATACCGTCATTGCGCCGAAGCATTTCCACCGCCGGTGTGCGTGGCGGGAGAACGCACGAACGCAACGCGCTCGCGCTGCGCATCTGCCGATACGCCGTCAGGCGGCGATCCGTGCGACGGCGGCCGACTCTCCACCGATCGGGCTCGAACCCATGCCCACCGCCGCTGGCACGAGGGTGTCGACCGCATCGGTGAACGGCACGACCGGCCGCCCGACCAGATAGCCCTGCGCCGCGTCGCACCCGATCGAGCGCAGCAATTCGAGCTGTTCGCGCGTCTCGACTCCCTCCGCATGCGTCAGGACGCCGAGTTCCTGGCCGATCGCGACGGTCGCGCGCAGCACCGCCATGCACCGCGCGTCGGAGCCCGCCTCGATCACGAAGCTCCGGTCGATCTTGATCCGGTCGAACTGGAAATCGCGCAGATGCGCGAGCGACGACTGGCCGGTGCCGAAATCGTCGAGCGCGACCTTGATCCCGGTCCGGCGGATTCGCGCCAGCATCGCCGCCGTGCGCGCGGCGTCGTCGATCAGCGCGGTCTCGGTGATCTCGACCTCGACCCGCTCCGCCGCGACACCGTGGACCAGGATCGCCTGCGTCAGGTGGTGCAGCAGCGCGTCCGACTTCAGCTGTCCCGCCGACACGTTGATCGCGACGTGGAGGTGCGACGACCAGCCCGCCAGCTGGCGGCACGCTTCCATGATCACCCACCGGCCGATTTCCTCGATCAGGCCGCAATCCTCGGCGATCGGGATGAAGGTATCGGGCGAGATCCAGCCGCGCGTCGGGTGGTTCCAGCGGATCAGCGCCTCGTATCCCGTCGTGATGCCCGACGACAGCGCCACCACCGGCTGGAACGCGAGCGAGAAACCGCCGTTCTGCACCGCCTCGTACAGGTCGTCGGTGATGTGCTGCCGTTCGACCAGGCGCTCGGCAAGGCCCGAGACATAGGGTTGCGCACGCCGGCGCCCGCGTCGCTTCGCCTCGTACAGCGCCATATCGGCGCGTTTCATCAGTTCGTCGGGGGTCAGGTCGTTGGCAAACCCGGCGATGCCGATGCTGCATCCGGGCAGCAGCCGGCGTTCGTCGATGATCACCGGCGCGCTCAGCCGGACGACGATCGTGTCGGCCAGCGCGGTCGCCGCATCGCCGAGCTGCGTGGCGATGATCGCGATCTCGTCGCCGCCCATCCGCGCGACGAAGCTGTCGTCGGGCAGCAGGCTCGTCAGCTCGGCCGCGACATGGATCAGCAGCGTATCGCCGACCGCATGGCCATACACATCGTTGATCCGCTTGAAATCGTCGAGGTCGATCAACAGCAGCGAGAACGGCTTGCCCAGACCGATCCGCGCCTCCTTCTCCTCGCGCAGCGCGCGGCGGTTGCGCAGTCCGGTCAGCGGATCGTGATAGGCGAGATGCGTGAGGTTATCGAGCGCACGGCGTTCGGCGCTGACGTCGTTGAACGTCAGCACGATGCCCTGTCGCGGGATCGACCGGCACTGCATCTGATAGGTGCGGCCATCCTCCATCTCGCACTCGCGGTCGAAGTCGTCGTCGAGCTGCACCCACTGCTTCATCGCGCCCCCGACCAGCGTACGCTTTTCCGCCGCCCAGCCGCGGCAGGCGGCGATGACGTCGAGGAACTGGTCGATCGTCAGCCCTGGGCCGATCGCGTCGACCGGCGTGTTGAACAGGTCGAGGAAGCGCCGGTTGAAATGACGCAGGCGGCCTTCGCGGTCGATGAACACCAGCCCGTCGGACATGCTCTCCATCACCGACTTCAGCGTCTGCGCCTCCTCCTCGCGCGTCGTCTTGAAGCGCGCGAAGGTCAGCAGGCTGCCGAGGCACGTGACCGACACCGCGAAGGTCATGCAGGCCGCGACCAGCCCCGGCGACAACACGCTGCCGGGCACGTCGTTGATGCTGCCGAGGACGAGGTCACCCGACAGCGACAGGAAATGCGTGACGCAGATCGACAGCGCGAACACCAGGCACCCGATCGGCCGCGAGCGCGACCAGTCACGGTTGATCTGCCAGGAAGACAGCAGCAACGTCCCCATGATCAGCCCGGCGACGTTGGTTGGCCACGAAAACACGTGGATACAGTCGGTCATGCCGGTGATGCCGACCGCGTGCATGCACCAGATCCCCGCCCCCGCCGCACCCGCGGCGACGATCCGCCCCTTGTGCGACCGCAACCGCGTGATCGCGACGATCGGCACGCCGACGGTCAGGATCCCGACCAGCGCCGACACCGTCGTCACGAACGGGTCGTACCGCAGCAGCAGGTCGGGTCGGTATGCGAGGATGGCGATGAAGTGCGTCGCCCACACCCCCAGCCCGGCGGCCAGCGCCAGCGCGCCGTGACGCCAGCCGAACGGCTCGCGTTGCGCCGCGTTGGCCATGTCGGTGGTCAGCAGCGACACCGACCAGCTCGCGGTCAGGCAGATGCCGATCGCGACGACGACCAGATAGCCGGAGTGCTGGAAATGGAGATTGAAAAGAGTGGGTAGCATGGTCGCTCGGTCGTTTTTTCCCGAGTGACACGAACACCTTAACGAAAAGGCACGCGCCGCTGCCCGCGTGTTGAGCCGCGTTGATGCAGGTTACTCGTTCGCGTGAAAGAACCGCAGGATCACGCTCGTGCCACTGGCCACCTCGCCGAACGCCACGGTCGCGTTGAGGCGAGTCGCCGCCGACCGCACGATCGCCAGGCCGAGGCCGCTTCCCTCCGGACTCCCGGGCGCGCCGAGCCGGACGAACCGGTCGAACGCCATCTCGCGCTGGTCGATCGGTATCCCCGGCCCATCGTCGACCACCGCGATCGTCGTCTCCGACGGCGTCGTCCGGAGCCTCACCGACACGGTGCCGCCGCGCCGGTTATAGCGAATGCCGTTGTCGATCAGGTTCGATACGATCTCGAAGATCAGCGTGCGGTGGCCGGGAACGACGTGGCTGACCTCCGGGTCACCCTCGATCGTCAGGTCGATGCCGGCTTCGATCGCGCGGTTGATCTGTCGCGTGATGACCGCGGCCGCCACTTCGCGCAGGTCGACCGCCTCGAGGGGCGCGGACACCCCGGCCTCCTCGGCGCGCGCCAACGCCAGCAACTGCGTCACCAGGCGTTCGAGACGTATCACCGCGTCGGCGATCTCGTCGAGCGCGACGCTGCGTTCGGGACCCGAGCCGCGGCGGGCGAGTGCGACCTGGACCTTCAGCACCGACAGCGGCGTGCGCATCTGATGCGAGGCGTCGGCGGTAAAGCGGCGGACGCCGACGGTCGCGGTGTCGAGCTGCGCCAGCAGGCGGTCGAATGCGCCAGCCAGCGGGCGGAGTTCGCTCGGGAGCGGGCCTGTGTCGAGTGGCGAGAAATCGGGGCGGGCGCGGCCGTCTCGTGCTTCGACGGCACCGCGCAGGCGGGCGAGCGGGCGGAGGCTCCAGCCTAACGCAGGCCGGATGAGCAACGCCGCGGCACCGACGAGGACGCATTCACCGATCAGCAGCGCGAGCATCAGCCGACGGGTGAGCGCACCGCGGTTGTCGAGCGTCTCGGCGATCTGGACGATCACGGGCTTGTCGATACGGGGAAGCGAGCGGCGGACTTCGGCGATGCGGATCTGCTGGCCGCGGTAACGCGCGAAGCGATAGCGCGGCACGTCGATGTCGAGCGTGGCGGGATCGGGCGCCGGCAGATCCGCATAGCCGGTGAGCAGGTCCTGCCCAACGGCTACGCGGTAATAGACGTTGTCGCGTTCTGTATTCTCCAGCATCCCGAACGCGGCGGACGGCAGGTCGAGCGTCACCTCGCCGCGTTCGACCTGCACCGTCTCGGCGATCGCACCAAGCGCACCACCGAGTACGCGATCGTTGGTACGCCGGACGACGTCGGCGATCAGTGTCGCACCGACCACGCCGATCAGGATCGCCGCCGCCAGCAACGGCCCGAGCACCGCGACCAGCAGGCGCGTACGCAGCGCTGGGGTACGCGTCTCAGACGGCATCGAGCATGTAGCCGACCCCGCGGACGGTGCGGATACCGGGGCCGTCGGGCGCTAGCTTGCCGCGGAGGCGCGTGACATGGACCTCGATCGCGTTGTCGCCGACTGGCTCGTCGAACCCGAACACCTCGCCGATCAGCAACGCGCGGGGGACAACGCGGCCGGCTCGGGTTGCAAGTGCCTCCAGCACCGCGCGCTCCCGCCGACGCAGATCAAGCGCACGACCGGCGATGTCCGCGTCGCCGGTCGAGCGGTTGATCGTCAGCGTACCGACACTGAGCACCGGCAGCGGATCGCCGCCCCGCCGCCGTCCCAGCGCCCGAACGCGCGCCTCCAGCTCTTCGGGATCGAACGGCTTCCGCAGATAATCGTCGGCGCCGAGATCGAGCCCGCGCACGCGGTCGTCGAGCGCATCGCGTGCGGTCAGCATCAACACCGGCACCCGCTCACCGCGCCGCCGCAGCGTCTCCAACACGGTGAACCCGTCGATGCCCGGCAACCCGACGTCGAGGATCACCAGCGCATACGGCTCCCCCGCCACCACCGACAACGCGTCCTCGCCCGTCGCCACGTGATCGACCGCATTACCGCCCGCACGCAGCAACGCCGCGATGCTGCGCGCCAACGCCGCGTCGTCCTCGATCAGCAGGATGCGCATGAAAAACCATGAAAGGTTGGTGACAGGTTCGGTTCGTACTCCACCGTTGCAGTCTATCCGAACACAGAGACGGAAGGCGAGGAGAGTGACGATGGCACGAATTTTTCTGAAGATGGCACTGCTGGCTACGAGCTTCACCGCGACCGCCGTCGTGGCGCAGCGCCCTGCCAACTATCCGCGCTCCTACGCCCAGCTCATCTCCGACGCGCGCGTCGAGCGGCAGGTGCGGATCTACGGCAATGCCGATCGTGCCGAATTGCTGCCGGTGGTCGCCGCGTTCCGGAAGCGCTATCCGGGGATCACCGTGCTGTACGCGGACATCGGCTCGACCGAGATGTACCGCCGCTTCGTCACCGAGACGCGCGCGAAAAAGATGTCAGCCGATCTCGTCTGGTCGTCGGCGATGGACCTGCAGGTGAAGCTGATCAACGACGGCTTCGCGCAAGGCTATGCGAGCCCCGAAAAGCCCGCGTTGCCGCCGGTGTCGGTGTGGAAGAACATGGGCTTCGGCGTCACCGCGGAGCCGATCGGGATCGTCTACAACAAGCGCCTCGTGCCGCCTGCGCAGGTGCCGCGCACGCACGCCGCGCTGGAGACATGGCTGCGGAAGAATGCGCGCGCCCTGACAGGCCGGGTGACCACGTTCGATCCGGCGCGCTCCAACGTCGGCTATCTGTACCTGTCGGAGGATCTCGCGATCACGCGCGACACGCGGTCGTTGCTCGAGGCGATCGCCGCGACCAGGCCCGTGCTGTCGCGCACCAGCGAGCCGATGCTGCGCGGCGTCGCCGAGGGGCGGCAGGCGATCGCGTACAACGTGATCGGCTCGTACGCGGTCGAACGCGCGCGGACCGATCCCCGCATCGGCGTCGCGTTCCTCCAGGACTATACGATCGTCACCTCGCGGATCGCGTTCATCGCGCGCGAGGCCGCGCACCCGGCGGCGGCAAAGCTGTTCCTCGATTTTCTCCTGTCGCGCGAAGGTCAGTCGCTGCTCGCGAAACGCAGCCTGTGGCCGGTCCGTACCGACGTTGCCGCCCGTCGCCTTCCCCAAGCCCAGGCGCGACCAATCCGCGTGGGCCCGCAACTTCTCGTCAACCTCGACCGCGTCAAGCGCCAGCGTTTCCTGCGCGACTGGACCGCGATTCTCGCCACCGGAGCCCAACAATGACTCTCTTCCGTACCGGGTGCGCCGCACTCGCGCTGATCGCCGCGACTCCGGCGCTGGCCCAAGTCCCGACATCGCCTCCGACCGATGGCGACCTCGCCGCGCTGGTGCGTGCGCAGGCCGCCGAGATCGCCGCGCTGAAGTCGCGTCTCGACCGGCTGGAGAACAACGCCGCCGTCGCGCAGGCGTCCGCGCCCGTACCGCCCGTGCAGATCGCACCGCAAGCGGTCGCGCAGAACACCGAACCGCGTCGCACGGTGCCGTTCGCGCCGCAGCTCGCGCCCCCCGGCCCGGCCGACCGCAGCGTCGCGCAGGCGGTTGCCGCACGCGACAATCCGTCGGGCGTGACCACCGAATGGGGCGCCGGCCTGCCTGTGTTCCACTCGGCGGACGGCGTCTACACGTTCAAGCCGCGCGGCCGCATCCTGACCGACGTCAGCTCGAGCTTCGGCTCGAAATACGATGGCCGCAACATCACCACGACCGGCATGCGCGCACTCCGCCTCGGCCTCGAAGGCGGCGTCGGCACGCACTTCTTCTACCAGTTCGAGAGCGACTTCTCCGAGAACGAGGTCGACGTCGTCACCGCGTTCGTCGGCTGGCGCAACAAGATCAAGCCGGGCCTCGACTACGACGTCCGCGCCGGCCACCTGTTCAACGATCGCGGCTTCGAAGGTTCGACCGGCTCGGATTCGACGCCATTCCTGGAGCGTACCACGGTCGCGACTGCGATCATCCCGCAGCGCGGCTTCTACGGCATTGGCGTGATGCCGCGCATCTTCTGGAAGACCGGCCACGCATCGGTGACGATCACTGGCGACCGGATCGACGGGACGCAGACCGTCGGCGACAGCCGCACGGTGCTCGGCCGCGCACACTGGAACCCGATCAAGTCCGATACCGGCGTGCTGCATATTGGCGCGTGGGGCTTCGACGAGTCGCTCTCCTCGGTCGCCGGCACGCTGACGCGCAACACGGTGATCGGCGGCCGCTTCAACGGTGCGTTGCGCGTGTCGACCGGCCCGCTGATCGGCGGCACCGGCACGACCGGCTACGGCGTCGAGCTCGGCGGCTATCGCGGTCCGTTGTGGGTGATGGGCGAAGCCGGCCGCCGCAACGCACGGCTCGACGGCGGACGTCCCGATTTCGTCAGCAAGGCATGGAGCGTCTCGGGCGGGCTGTTCCTGACCGGCGACCTGCCGCCGTACAACCCGCGGCTCGGCAGCTTCGGCCAGCCCAAGGTGTTGAAGCCGACCTTCGACGGCGGGGTCGGCGCGATCGAGCTGACAGCACGCTACGAAAGCCTAGATTTCGACAATCTGCTGACCGGCGGCGATGGCTGGGCGGCGACCGTCGGGGTCAACTGGTACCTCAACAGCTTCACCCGCTTCCAGGTGAACGCGATCCAGTGGAACACCGACAACCGCGCCGGCGACAATGTCGGCAACGACAGCGGCCAGACGCTTAGCGCCCGCGTCGGGGTTACGTTCTGATGCTGGCTGCTGGTCCTGTTTTTACCGCTGCAATCAGCCCCCCGCGTTCCGTCATCCTGACGAAAGTCAGGACCCAGAGCCACGCAGCACTGCACCTCGCAACCCTGGGTCCTGACTTTCGTCAGGATGACGGGGTGCTTGCGGCTGCCCGTGTGGCGGCTCCTGCGACAGTAACGGCGGCAATGCCTGCCACCCCCACCCCCCTATTCACGCCCTTCACTAGGACGATGCGATGAACCTTGCCCTGCTCGGCTTCCTGATGGTCGCCACGTTCATGACGTTGATCATGACCAAGAAGATGACGCCGCTGGTCGCGCTCATCGTGATTCCGTCGATCTTCGGCGTGTTCGCTGGCGAGGCCGCGGGTCTCGGCCCGATGATGATCGACGGCATCAAGAACCTCGCGCCGACCGGCGTCATGCTGCTGTTCGCGATCCTGTTCTTCTCGACGATGACCGACACGGGCCTGTTCGATCCACTGGTCGGACGGCTGATCCGGATGGTCCACGGCGATCCGATGCGGATCCTGATCGGGACGGTCGTGCTGTGCGCGCTCGTCAGCCTCGATGGCGACGGGTCGACCACCTACATCATCACGATCGCCGCGCTGTTGCCGCTCTACAAGCGCTTCAACATGAACCGGCTGTATCTTGTCTGCCTGTTGATGACGACGAGCGGGATCATGAACCTGACGCCGTGGGGCGGCCCGACCGCGCGCGCCGCAAGTGCGCTGAAGCTCGATCCCGCGACACTGTTCCTCCCGCTGATCCCCGGCATGATCGCCGGCCTCGCCTTCCTGATCGGCCTCGCCGTGTATTTCGGGCGCAAGGAGCGCGTGCGGATGGGTGAAGCGGGGATCACCGCGGACACCGAGTTCACCGGCATGGCGGTCTCGCAATATCCCGAGGCACGCCGCCCGAAGCTGATCTGGTTCAACGCCGCGCTCGTCATCACGCTGCTGACGTTGCTGGTGTGGGGCATTCTCCCCTTGTCGGTGCTGATGATGTTGGCGTTCGCGATCGCGATGATCGTCAATTATCCCGGCGTCGCCGATCAGAAGGAGCGCATTTCCGCGCATGCCGGCAACGTGCTGGCGGTGGTGTCGCTGATCTTCGCGGCAGGCATCTTCACCGGTATTCTCGGCGGCACCGGCATGGTCGAGGCGATGAGCAAGGCGGTGGTCGGCGTGATCCCGCCCGCGCTCGGGCCGTACATGGCGCCGATCACTGCGGTGCTGAGCATGCCGTTCACCTTCTTCATCTCGAACGACGCGTTCTATTTCGGGATGCTGCCGATCCTCGCCGAGGCCGGCGCGCATTACGGCGTCGCGCCCGAGGCGATCGCCCGCGCGTCGCTGATGGGCCAACCGGTCCACCTGCTCAGCCCGCTGGTGCCGTCGACCTATCTGCTGGTCAGCCTGGTCGGGATCGACCTCGCCGATCACCAGCGCTTCACGCTCGTGCCCGCGATCGCGGTCTGCGTCGTGATGACGATCGTCGGCATGATCGCGCTCGCCTTCCCGTTCGTCGCCTGACGTGAGCATCCCCGCAACCCGCCGCTACCGGAGATTTCGCATGGTCCGACCGCGTACACCGTTGATGCTGCTCCCCGCGATGGGCTGCGACGGGCAGCTCTGGGCGCGCCAGATCGTCGACCTCGCCGCCGTCGCACAAGTCGATTTCGGCGACCTGTCGCAGGACGATACGTTGTCCGAAATGGCCGCGCGCGTGCTCGCCAGCGCACCGCCACGGTTCGCGGTCGCAGGCGTCAGCCTCGGCGGCTACGTCGCGATGGAGATGGTGCGGCAAGCCCCCGACCGTATCGAGCGGATCGCGCTGTTCGGCACGCGCGCGTCGATGGAGGTACGCCCGCGCACCGTCGTCGGCCAGGGCCTGCTCGCCACCGCGCCGCACGCCGACCCGCGCCTGACCGCGATCGTCGCCGGCCCTGCGCAGGCGATGGCGGAGCGCGTCGGCCAGACCGTCTTCGAACGCCAGCAACGCGCACTGCTCGCGCGTCCCGACATCAGCGAGGCGATCGCCGCGATCCACGTCCCGACGCTGGTGGCGGTCGGCGACCGCGACCTGATCTGCACCCCCGACGACGCACGCGCGCTGAGTGCGCGGATTGAGGGCTCGCGGTTTCACATGCTGCGCTCCTGCGGCCACCTCGCACCGATGGAGCGTCCCGGCGAAGTCACCGCGCTGCTCCGCCAGTGGCTGAAGACCGGCTGATCGATTAGGAGGGCCTCTGCCAGGACCGTGCAGGTTCCGTTCGCTCGACGGTCGGCACGGACCCTGCCCTTCGACGAAAGCGCATCATGACCTCGACCGACCGCCGGCTTCCCATATTGGCAATCCTGTGGTCGATCGGGCTCGTGGCATCCGGTTGGGCCCCCGCCGACCGCGCGACGTGGTGGATGGAGATCGCACCCGTCCTCATCGCCTTCCCCATATTGGTCGCCCTGCGACGCAGCTTCGCGTTCACGACGCTCGCCCTCGAGCTGATCGCGCTTCACGGTTTCGTCCTGATGCTGGGCGGCGCTTACACCTATGCCCGCGTACCGATCGGTTTCGCGGTGCAGGACTGGCTGCATCTCGCCCGCAATCCCTATGATCGGTTCGGCCATCTGATGCAGGGCTTCGTGCCCGCGATCGTGCTGCGCGAGATCCTCGTCCGGACCGGCAGCATCGCGTCCAGTCGGCTCCTGGTCGTCACCGTCCTCGCCTACTGCCTGTCCGTCAGCGCCTTGTATGAACTGATCGAGTTCGGCGCCGCCGTCGCGCTCGGCCAAGGCGCGGACGCGTTTCTCGGGACGCAGGGCGACCCGTGGGATACGCAGTGGGACATGCTGATGTGCCTGGTCGGCGCCATACTCGCGTTGCTCCTGCTATCGCGCGTTCACGACAGGCAGATTGCCGGCCTTAGATTTTGAGACCCTGCAACAGCTTGGGCAAGTCACCCGATTCACCGCGTGCTTCCGCCATGAAGCGGTCCTTCAGCGGCGGGATCGCGTTGACCGCGCTGATACCGAACCGACGCACGGCGCTGGCAGTCTTGCCGGGGATGCCGAACAGGCGGGTGAGCGTGTCGGTGGCGGCGGCGGTCATGAACGTGTCGAGCCCGCGCCAGCGCTGGTAGCGCGCGAGCAATGCCGCGTCGCCGAGATCGAGCCCGAGCCGCTTGCCCTCGACCAGCACTTCGGCGAGCGTCGCGACGTCGCGGAAGCCGAGATTGAGCCCCTGCCCGGCGATTGGGTGGATGCCGTGGCCAGCGTCGCCGACCAATGCGAGACGCGTGTCGGTGATGCGTGCGGCGTGGTGGAAGCCGAGCGGGTAGCTCGACCGCGGCGTCGCCATCGACAGCTTGCCGAGGAAGCCGCCCATGCTCTTCTCGGCTTCGGCGAGGAACGCGCGGTCGCCGAGCTTCAGCATGCCGGGCGCGTTCTTCGCGTCGACCGTCCAGACGATCGCCGAGCGGTGACCGTCCGCATCATCCGGCAGCGGGAGCAGCGCGAACGGGCCGCTCGCGTAGAAGATCTCGTACGCGACATCCTCGTGCGAACGCTCGTGGTGGAACGCGGCGATGATCGCGGTGTGCTCGTACGACCAGCGTGCGATCGTGATCCCTGCGGCCTCGCGCGTCGGCGAATTGCGGCCCTCCGCGGCGATCAACAGCGGCGCGCGAATGACGTCGCCAGAGTCCAGCGTGGCGGTAACGCCCGATTCGGCACGGTCGACCGACGTCGCGCGCGTCTGCATGCGCAGGTCGACATGCGGCGCGGCGGTCGCCGCGTCGAACAGTGTGCGGCGGAGAAGCTTGTTCTCGTACATCGTGCCGAGCGCGCCATCGTCCGCGGCGGGGACGAAATCAAGCGCGCCGGGTTCGAGGCCGTCGCTCACCCGGATCTGACGGATCGCACAGCCCTGCCCCGCCAGCGTCGCGCCGATGCCGATCGCGTCGAGCATGCGGTGGCTCGCGCTTGCCACCGCCGACGCACGGCCGTCGAAGCCCGGCGCCAGCGTCACCGCGGGGTCCGCGGGGTCGATCACGATCGTCGAGATGCCGTGCACGTCGAGCGCCACGGCGAGCGTCGCGCCGACCAGCCCGCCACCGAGGATGATTACATCTGTGTCCATGAGGCCGCTTTATCCCGCTAGCCGGTCGCTGCCAACGACGTTCCCGACGCGGTTTAACCCGTGTTGCAGCGCGGTTATCTTGACGTTGACGCTGCCGGGGACGATGCATTTCTCTATTGTAGAGAATCTGGAGAATACGGGTCATGGCCAGCCGCGCGCAGCCAGCCTTGTGGCGTGAGACGGTGAAGGCGGGTGCCGTCCGCAGCGGCGCGCTGATCGCGGCGATCGCGTTGTTCGTCGGAACGCTGCTGATGGCGCTGGCGTTGGCGAGCTATCACCCGAGCGACCCCGCGCTGAACACCGCGTCGGGCGGCGACCCCGCCAATCTGGTCGGGCCGCCGGGTGCATGGTTCGCCGATATCGCGCTCACGCTGTTCGGGCCGGTGGTTGCGTTGCTGCTGCCGATCGGGCCGATCCTCGGGATGCGACTGTGGCGTGACGCGCCGCTCGGGCATTGGCTGCGGATGGTGCGCGGCGCGGCGATCGGCGTCGCGCTGATGGCGAGCGCGCTGGCGTTCGTATCGGGCACGTCGGTGCTCGCGCTCCCCGCTGGATGGGGCGGCGTGATCGGCCTGTCGGTCTCCAGCGCGGTACACTGGGCGTTGAGCTTCATCGGCCAGCCGGTCGCCGAGCTCTGGTCCGCCCGCGCGATCGGGCTGGTCGCGGCGATCGCCGGCGCGATCGTCTGGGGCAAGAGCATCGAGATCGATCTCGGCGACCGCAAATGGCGCCTTCCCCGCCGCAATCGGACCGAGGCGCTGGGCTATGACGGCTTCGCGGAGATCGACGAGGACGACGACGAACCGCTGACCTTGACGCGCAAGCCGGTCGAGCCGCGCGCGGTTGCCGAGCCCGACCCGCGCCCTGCCCCGGTGATCGCGGATCGCCAGAACGCGCCGTCGCAGGCCAAGCCCAAGGAGCGCCAGTCGTCGCTCGACCTGCGCGACAATTTCACGCTGCCGAGCCTGGACCTGCTGACGCCGTCGCCGCCGAGCCAGGGCAATGTCATCGACAAGGCGGGGCTGGAGCGCAACGCCCGGCTGCTCGAGAACGTGCTCGACGACTTCCACGTCAAGGGCTCGATCATCGAGGTCCGGCCGGGCCCGGTCGTGACGATGTACGAACTCGAGCCCGCGCCCGGCATCAAGGCGAGCCGCGTGATCGCGCTGGCCGACGACATCGCGCGCAACATGTCCGCGATTTCCGCACGCGTCGCGGTGATTCCCGGGCGCAACGTGATCGGCATCGAGTTGCCGAATGCGCGGCGTGAAGCAGTCAGTCTGCACGAACTCGTCGGCAGCCAGACGTTCGAGGACCAGTCGGCGCAGTTGCCGATCATCCTCGGCAAGAACATCGCGGGCGATTCGGTGATCGCCGATCTCGCGCCGATGCCGCATCTGCTGGTCGCGGGCACGACCGGCTCGGGCAAGTCGGTCGGCCTGAACAGCATGATCCTGTCGCTGCTGTACAAGCTGACGCCGAACCAGTGCCGGATGATCATGATCGATCCGAAGATGCTCGAACTGAGCATGTACGACGACATTCCGCATCTGCTGTCGCCGGTCGTCACCGATCCCGCCAAGGCGGTGCGCGCGCTGAAATGGGCGGTCGAGACGATGGAGGACCGCTATCGCCAGATGTCCTCCGTTGGCGTGCGCAGCCTTGCCGGCTTCAACGACAAGGTGCGCGGTGCGAAGGCCAAGGGGCAACCGCTCGGGCGCAAGGTGCAGACGGGGTATCACCCGGATACCGGCGCGCCGATGTACGAGGAGGAGAAGCTCGAATACGACGTCCTGCCGCAGATCGTCGTCATCGTCGACGAGCTCGCCGATCTGATGATGACCGCGGGCAAGGAGGTCGAATTCCTCATCCAGCGGCTTGCGCAGAAGGCACGAGCGGCGGGCATCCACCTGATCTTGGCGACGCAGCGGCCGTCGGTCGACGTCATCACCGGCGTCATCAAGGCCAACCTGCCGACCCGGATCAGCTTCCATGTCACCTCGAAGATCGATTCGCGCACCATCCTCGGCGAACAGGGCGCGGAGCAGCTGCTGGGCAAGGGCGACATGCTCTACATGCCCGGCGGCAAGGGCATCGTCCGTGTCCACGGGCCGTTCGTGACCGATGACGAAGTGCGGCTGGTGGCGGATCATTGGCGCTCGCAGGGGCTGCCCGATTACATCTCGTCGGTGACTGAGGAGCCCGAGGAGAGCTTCGCATTGGAGGGCTCGCCGACCGGGGAAGACTCGGCGGAAGACCAGCAATATCGCCAGGCGATCCAGCTGGTGTGCGAGTCGCAGAAGGCGTCGACCTCGTGGCTCCAGCGCCAGTTGCGGATCGGCTACAATTCGGCTGCGCGGCTGATCGAGCGGATGGAGAAGGACGGCATCGTCGGCCGGCCGGATCATGTCGGCCGCCGCGAAGTGCTGCGCGATACCGAGGGGCATGCGATCTAAAGTCGCCCGCGCGGTTGTTCGCTTCCCTGTTCCCTCGCGAATGCGGGGGTCAAGGAGTCACCCACGATATCGTCTGGCCCCCTGGGCTCCCGCCTTTGCGGCAGAACCGGAAGGCGCGCGCCTCATCAAGACATACCTTTGGACAAGGGTTCCGAACAGCCGATGCCCGGTATACGGGATTGATACAGGTTACGAAAAACAGGTGGGCGTTATGGGAAATTGGCGGTTCTGTGCAGCTGCAGCGTTGACGCTCGCAATACCCGGTCAGGTCTCCGCGCAGGATACCGCCAAGCAGACCCCCGGCAGCAGTGCGACCGACACGCAGCACCGCCCGCGCTCCGGCGTGCGCCGTGACAGCGATCTCTCACCCTCTGCGCTGACCGCCGATACGCAGCGTACACCGCCCCCCGGCCTGTTCGCCGACTGGTTCGATATCCGCAAACGATTGGCCGATCGCGGGATTGGGCTCAGCGCGCGCTATGCCTCCGAAAGCGCGTATAATTTTTCCGGCGGCGACCGGAAACTGTTGCGCGAGACCGGTCAGTTCGACGTCGGCGTGCTCCTCGATCTCGACAAGGTCGTCGGCCTCAGGGGCGGTGCGTTCCAGGCGACCATCACCTACCGCCGTGGCCGCGATCTGGGTGCGGACGCCAATCTCGGCGTGCTGCAACAGGTCCAGGAAGTGTACGGCCGCGGGCAGACCGTCCGCCTCACACAATTCTGGTACGAGCAGAAACTTGGCGAAAAGCTCGAACTCAAGATCGGCCGCACCAATCCGGGCGAGGATTTCGCGTCCTTCTCGTGCTATTTCCAGAACCTCAGCTTCTGCGGTGCGCCGCCGGGCAATCTGAACGGCGATTATTGGCAGAACTGGCCGGTCAGCCAATGGGGCGCGCGGTTGCGATACGACGTCAACGATCACCTGACATTGAAGACCGCCGCCTACGAAGTGAACCCGCGCAACCTCGATAACGACTTCGTGATCGGCCATTTCCACGGTGCGACCGGCGCGCTGATCCCTGTCGAGGCCGAATGGCGGCGCGGCGACGACGACGGCCGGGTCGGCGCGTACAAGGTCGGCGGTTGGGTCAACACGTCGAACGGCGACGACGTGTTCTACGATTTGAACCGCCGGCCGATCGCGATCACCGGCCTCGAACCGCTGCGACGCAGCGCACGCTACGGCGTGTATTTCAACATCCAGCAACAGGTCACCGGCACCTCGAAGGACGGCAAGTCGGTCACCGGGCTCAGCGTGTTCCTCAACGCGACGCAGGCCGATCGCGCCACCTCGACCACCGACAACCAGATCGCCGCCGGGCTGTTCTACAAGGGGCTGGTGCCGTGGCGGCCAAACGACATCCTCGGCTTCGGCGTGGCGCGGACCAACGTGAACGGACGCGTGGCGAAGGGCCAGGAACTCGATCCGGCGCAGCCCGCGGTGCAGGATGCCGAATACGCGTCGGAGATCTATTACAGCGTCCACCCTACCAAGTGGCTCGAGTTGCGTCCGAACGTGCAGTTCATCCACAACCCCGGCGGCGTGCACGACGCGAACGACGTCGCGGTGCTCGGCCTGAAGGGTGCGATTACGCTGTAGTCCGCGCGCCCTGACGGAACCCGCCGAATTCAGTGGCGGTTCAAGCGCGGGCGGGCAACGGTCGCGCCTTGAGGAGATTTCGATGTTCAATACCCGCCCCGCGGTGATCGCGACGATCGCCGCTTTGTCCGTCGCCGCCATGCCTGCCCCGATCGCCGCGCAGGCGACCGGTGACCTCGCCGCCGTGCAGAAGCACCTGCAATCGGTCGAGACCATGACCGCGAATTTCTCGCAGGCGGATCGCAACGGCAAGGTGCTGACCGGCGTGCTGACGCTGAAGAAGCCCGGCAAGCTGCGTTTCCAGTACGAGAAGGGCGTGCCGATCCTTATCGTCGCGGAGGGCGGCGCGCTCACCTTCATCGATTATTCGGTGAAGCAGGTGCAGCGCTGGCCGATCAAGAACTCGCCGCTGGGCGTGCTGCTCGATCCGACCCGCGACATCACGCGTTATGCGAAGCTCGTCCCCGGCTACGACCAGCGGATCGTGTCGGTCGAGGCGAACGATCCCAAGCATCCCGAATATGGCCGCATCACGCTGGTGTTCGTGCGCAACGCGAGTGCGCCGGGCGGGCTGATGCTGCAAGGCTGGGTCGCACTCGACAGCCAGAACAACCGCACGACGATCCGCCTGACCAACCAGAAGTTCGGCGAACCGGTCAGCGACAACAGCTTCCGCTGGAACGATCCGCGCCGCACGGGTGTAAGAAAATAACATAAAATTCGTGTCATTCATGCAAGCGACAGGTTCGGCCTCCTAGAGAGTGGCTCGCGGATGTGGGGCATTCGGGATTTTTCCCCCTGTTGCCCGGATGGTTTCCCCATTTCTTGCCTGCGTGACGAACGCTGAGTCGGCCCTCGCTCCATGCCCCCGGAGCGGGGGTCTTTCGCGTAGAGCGGCAAGAAGACTACGTCTTCATGACTCGCTCAAGCGCGGCCGACGGGCAAAGCCCAATCGACGACATGGGCTTTGCCCGTGGCGCCTTCTGACTTCTCAGCTCTTCCCTTCTTCCGCACCCCCAGCAGCGTTCCTTGTCCCCACCCCCCCGCAACGCTACATCGCGCTCGTGAAGATCGTCTCCTGGAACATCAACTCGGTCCGTTTCCGGATCGCCATCGTCGAACAGTTTCTGCGCGACGAGCAGCCCGACATCCTGTGCCTGCAGGAGACCAAGGTCATCGACGGCGACTTCCCGTTGGAGGCGTTCCGCGCGCTCGGCTACGAACACATCGTTCTGCACGGCCAGCGCATGCACCACGGCGTCGCGATCCTCAGCCGAGTCCCGATCGTCGAGGACGACCGCTTCGACTGGCAGGCGAACAGCGAGGCGCGTCACATCGGCGTCCGGCTGGAGAACGGCGTACGACTCGAGAACGTCTACGTCCCCGCCGGCGGCGACGTCCCCAACCGCGAGGTGAACCCCAAATTCGGTCAGAAGCTCGACTTCATCGAGCGCATGACGACGTGGTCGGAAACCCTCCCCGGCCCCACCATTCTGGTCGGCGACTTCAACATCGCCCCGCTCGAATCGGACGTCTGGAGCCACAAGCAGTTGCTCGACGTCGTCAGCCACACTCCCATTGAGGTCGAGGCGCTTGGCAAGTTGCAGGCGGCAGGCGACTGGGTCGATCTCGGCCGCCATTTCCACCCCGCCCCCGCCCGCCTGTTCACGTGGTGGAGCTACCGCGCCAAGGATTGGGCAGCCTCGGATCGCGGTCGCCGGCTCGATCATATGTGGGCGACCGGTGCCGCCGCCGAAGCCGCGGTGTCGCACCACGTCTACGAACGCTGCCGGAGCTGGCTGAAGCCGTCCGACCACGTCCCGATCATGACCGAGTTCGCGTTTTGACCAATCCCCGCGCCGCCGCCCGCGCGGTCGACGCGCTCAGGCGCGGCTGGCCGATCGCGATCGACGGACTGGTCCTGCTCGCGGTCGAGACGGCGGATGCCAGCCGGTTGGCGGCGTTCGATCCGGAAGCGAATGGCGGCGTCCTGATCTCGTCGGGCCGCGCGGCGACGTTGAAGCTCGCGAACCAGCTCGCAGCCGCGGATCCGACCGAGCCCGTACTCGTCGATCGCGCCCCCTGGATCGACTTCGCCGCCGCAACCGCACTGGCCGATCCGCAATTCGACTTGGCCACCCCCCTCAAGGGTCCGTTCCAGACGCTACCGCTCGCCGATCCGGACGCGGCGGCAGCTGCTTTGCGCCTTGCCCGGATCGCGGGATTGCTGCCGGCGTTCTTCCTTGGCACGGGCGAACCCGAGGTCCGCATCGCCCGCGCAGACATCGACGCACACGAAGACGCGAATCGACTGACACTCGCGGCACGCGCACGGCTTCCGGTCGAAGGCGCGGAGGATGCGGAGATCGTGGCCTTCCGCAGCCCGGAAAGCGCGGACGAGCACATCGCGCTACTGATCGGCCAGCCCAACGGGCAACCGCCGCTCGTCCGACTGCACAGCGAGTGCCTGACGGGCGACGTGCTCGGCAGCCTCAAATGCGATTGCGGCCCCCAGTTGCACGCCGCGATCCACGCGATCCAGCATGGCGGCTGGGGTATCCTGCTGTATCTGCGGCAGGAAGGTCGCGGCATCGGCCTGGTCAACAAGCTGCGTGCGTATGCGTTGCAAGACCAGGGCTTCGACACGGTCGACGCGAACACGCGGCTCGGGTTCGCAGTCGATGCGCGCGATTTCGGTGTGGCGGCGCGGATGCTGACGCTGCTCGGCCAGCGCGAGGTACGGTTGCTGACCAACAACCCCGCCAAGGTCGCCGGACTCGAAGCGGCGGGGGTGACGGTGATCGAACGCGTACCGCATTTCCTCCCCTCGAACCCGCACAACGCGCAGTATCTCGCGACCAAGCGCGACCGCACGGGGCATCGGTTCTGACCGACATTCCTCCCTCACGGCGCCTGATCGTGGTGTTCGGCGCCGCCGTTCGTCCCGATGGCAGTCCCAGCCCCACCCTCGCCCGTCGCATCGCATTCGCAGCGGCGGCGGCGGCGCGCTACGTCGATGCGGACCTGTTCTGCTCCGGCGCGAAGGGCACGCACGGGCCTTCGGAAGCTTCGGTGATGGCGGATGTGCTAACCGAGACGGTCGATCGGTCGCGAATCCATCTCGACGAGGCGAGCGTGGACACGTTGCAAAGCGTCGTCGCGGCGACCGCCTTCGCGCGCGCGGGCCACTATGCGCAGTGCATGATCTGCACCGACGGCTATCACCAGCCCCGCATCCGCATGCTGTTCGCGATGCTCGGCATGCCCGCAAGCGCGATCCACGTGCCGCATGGCGGGAGCCGGCGGTACCAGCTCAAGATGCGGTCGCGAGAAGCGGCGGCGATCCCGTATGATCTGGTCGCGGGGATCGGCGCGATCTGGCGACGCAAGCGGGGCTGACTGCCTGCGCGCTGAGGATCGAAATCGACTTGCTCACGAATCTCCCCCCTCCCTGGAAGGGAGGGGTCGGGGGTGGGTCGGCTTCCGCATGATCGAACGCTGGTGGCTCAAGCCGCCCTACCCACCCCAGCCCCTCCCTTTCAGGGAGGGGAGCCTGCGGCTTTCGGGGATAGGACGACTGACAGTCGATCCGCTCTAGTCCAGAAGGCGCGCCACGTCGTCGAAGTTCTCCGCCAGCGCATCCACGCCGATCGCCTTCAGCCGCGCACCATGTTCGGCGTTGCAGTGCGACCCCGCCGACAAGCCGATCACATAGCCCCCCGAAGCCACCGCCCCAGTCGCCCCCACAGGCGAATCCTCGAGGATAGCCGTCCTCGCGATATCGACCCCAAGCTGACGCGCCCCGAACAGATACAGATCCGGCGCGGGCTTGCCGTTCGTCACATGCTCCCGCCCGCTATAAAGATGGTCGCCGAACGCATCGCGCAAGCCGATATGTTCCAGGTGCCGCGCGATCCACGAGACCGGGCTCGACGAGACGATAGCCTTGGGCAAATCGGCAGGGAGCAAGCGGACGAATGCCACCGCGCCTTCGATCGCATCGACGCCAGCCGCCATCACGCGCTCGTCCTCGGCCTTCCGCGCGGCGTAGAACTCCTCGGGGAGCGGTCGGTCGATCCAGCGCTCGATCGCATCGATAAACTGCGGCCCGGCGAGCCCCATGAAGTTCGCCATCGAATCTTCGGCGCTGGTCGGATGCCCCGCCGCGGTCAGCCACTCCGCGATGTGCCGGTTGCCGACGGCTTCGCTGTCGATCAGCACGCCGTCGAAATCGAACAACAGCGCGTCGAACCGGACCGCAATGCTCATGCGCCCGTCCCCCGAGCGCCGAACAACGCGCTGCCGATCCGGACATGAGTCGCGCCGATCGTCACCGCGGTCTCGAAATCGTCCGACATCCCCATGCTGAGGCCGGTCAGCCCATGATCGCGCGCGAGTTTCGCGAGCAACGCAAAATACGGCGCCGGCTCGATTTCCGCAGGCGGCAGGCACATCAGCCCGGCGATCGGCAAACCGGCGGCGCGCGCCTGCTCGACCAGCGCGGGCAGGTCCGCGATCGCGCAGCCGCCCTTTTGCGGTTCGTCGCCGATATTGACCTGCAGGAAGCAGTCCGGCCGGCGATCGCTCGCCTCCATCGCCTTCCCCAGCGCGGTGACCAGCGACGGGCGATCGACCGCATGGATGCAGTCGAACAACGCCACCGCCTCGGCCGCCTTGTTCGACTGGAGCTGGCCGATCAGGTGCAGTTCGACGTCGGGATATTTCTCGCGCAACGCCGGCCATTTCTCGGACGCTTCCTGCACGCGGTTCTCGCCGAACACGCGCTGGCCTTCGACGAGCAGCGGTTCGATCGCCTCGACCGGATGCGTCTTGGAGACCGCGATCAGCGTCACGTCGTCCGCGCGGCGATCAGCGATCTCGGCGGCCTTGGCGATCCGGGTGCGGATGGCCTGCAATT
The DNA here is from genome assembly GCF_004795835.1 of Sphingomonas sp. PAMC26645. Lineage (NCBI taxonomy): Bacteria > Pseudomonadati > Pseudomonadota > Alphaproteobacteria > Sphingomonadales > Sphingomonadaceae > Sphingomonas > Sphingomonas sp. PAMC26645. The sequence goes on along the minus strand of NZ_CP039249.1, from coordinate 614,643 downwards.
TGGTGGTGTCGTCAGCAATCATGCGGCGCGCTATAGGCAGCGGCGTGGCTCGTCGTAACCCCATTCCCGCGCGCTGGCTGATGACGGACGAGCGGATGGACGACGCCATGTGGCGTGCGCTCAGGCGGTTGCCGCCGGGATCGGGCGTAGTGTTTCGCCATTACGCCACGCCCGAGCGGGAACGGCGGGTATTGCTGCGGCGGGTGAAGCACATCGCACAGGCGCGCCGGCTAGTCGTTGTGGTGGCGGGAAAGTTTACGATCACGGCCGACGGCGTGCATGGTCGGGCCCAGACTCACGGGATCAGAACCTGGCCGGCGCATTCGAGAAGCGAGGCCTTGGCTGGCAAGCGCGCCCGAGCTGATGCTCTGTTCGTGTCGCCGGTTCATCCCACCCAGTCGCACGACGGCGTGGCGGGGATCGGTCCAGCGCAGACCATGCGAATCGGAAGAGGGCTTGGGATACCCATAATCGCTCTGGGTGGAATGACCGAGTCGCGCTGGCGGCAAGTCCGGCGGTTCGGGTTCCACGGCTGGGCCGCGATCGATGCGTGGATTCGCTAGCTGCTGAGAGGCCATTCCCTCTCAGATAAAACGTAACGTTAGCGGCTAAGCGAGAACGAACACCCGTCGCTTACCCTACCCCCGTCATCCCGGCAAAAGCTGGGATCTCACACTGGGGCCCACGTCAACCGTATCGAGGAATACCCCAGTTTTCGCTGGGGCGACGGTGAAGGGCAGGCTGTACCGAACTCTGTCCCTGACAGAAAAAGGCTACCCAGTAAGGTCCCCCGACCGTTCAAAAACTCCAGCAAAGTACCACTTTGCTGGACGCCTAGAACCGGAAGGCGGTACCCAGATACACGGCCTGGCTGTCACGACGGTCGTCATCGACCTTCACGAAGCGCTCGCGATCCGACCGGTACCGGACGCCAGCTGTCACCGCGAGGCTGCGCGTCAACGCATACGAACCACCCAGATCGACCGAATAGCTTGGCGCGTCCTCGACGAGGCGTGGTGCGCTCGACAGCGGACGATCTGCCGCAGCCTTCACCGTGCCGCTGAACCGCTTGGCGCTGTAGCTCACCGCAAGGTCAGCCGCCTCACGCCCACCCGGCATCACGCCGAGATCGAGCTTGTTCACGTCACCCGAGATCGCGAACCGCTTCCACCCGACCGACATGCCGAGGTTATACGCGATTGGCGCAATCCCGACGGTCGGCGTGGTCGAAGCGAGGCTGGCCGTGTTCGCGACACCGCGGTTGGTCTGCGCACGGACCGCGACGGTCACCGCACGGTTGTCCTGCCGCGTTTCGGCGGGCGTGAATTTGAAGCTGCCGGCGTCGAAGCCACCGCGCGCGAACATCGCGGCAAGGCGGGGGTCGGCAGCGGCGGGCGTAAATGATCCGATACCGCGAACCGCGGCGACGCTATGCTTGGCGATCCGGGCAGGCTGTTCGCTGGCGCCGAAGGCAGGCGCGACGATTGCGGCGGTGGCGACAAGCGCCCCGGCAACCACCCCAACTATTCCCCCACGCGTCATCACAACGAATCTGTCCTTCGAATCCCGTAATCGGATCCTGTTAAACCGCATCTAACATGAATTGATCCACAGCAAAGGCCGCAGAACCGCCCATTCCCACCCTTCGTCGCCGAATTGTCGGACAGTGTTGCAATCAGCACACAGATCGCCGCGATAGCGCTACCGAATCGATTGCTCTCCCGGTCGGGGCAGCCCTCCGCGCATACGCTCGTCGCGCACGCCGGCGTCTGCTTGCGGGCGCGCGGGCTCGCCTGTAGAGCAAGGGCTGATTTTCTTGCCAGGATGATGCCCATGTTCCGCCGCTCGCGTATCGCAGTCGTGCTGTTTGCCCTGCCTCTCGTCGCTTGCGGCGGCGGATCGGCGCGTCCCAAGGCGGATCTCGCCGCATCGAAGATCACGACGATCGGCGTCAACAGCTACCTGTGGCGAGCGAGCCTCGACACGCTCGGCTTCATGCCGCTGCTCCAGACCGACTCCAACGGCGGCGTGATCGTCACCGACTGGTACATCAACCCGCAGACGCCGACCGAGCGCATGAAGGTGACCGTCTCGATCCTCGACCAGGATCTGCGCGCCGATGCACTGCGCGTCGCCGCCCTCCGCGAAGTCAACCGCAATGGCCAGTGGGTCTCGTCGCCGGTGCAGGCCGCGACCACGCAGAAGCTCGAGGACATCATCCTGACCAAGGCCCGCGACCTGCGCCGCGCCTCGATCGCGGGCTGAGGACTGATATAATGGCGTCGCGTTTCAATGCGTTGAAGGCGGACGCGGCGTGGCAGAAGGTCTGGGACGAGCGCAAGACGTTCGCCGCGGACGACCTGTCGACCAAGCCGCGTTCGTACGTGCTCGAGATGTTCCCCTATCCGTCGGGGCGCATCCACATGGGGCATGTCCGGAACTACACGATGGGCGACGTGCTCGCGCGGTTCCGTCGGATGAAGGGCATGGAAGTGCTCCATCCGATGGGCTGGGACGCGTTCGGCATGCCTGCCGAAAACGCGGCGATGGAAAAGGGCGTGCATCCGGGCAATTGGACGCGCGCCAACATCGCGACGATGAAGGCGCAGCTGAAGCGCCTCGGCTTCGCGCTCGACTGGACGCGCGAACTGGCGACGTGCGAGCCTGAATATTACGGCCACGAGCAGGCGCTGTTCCTCGACCTGTTCGCGGCTGGCTTGGTCTATCGCAAGGAATCAGCGGTCAATTGGGATCCGGTCGACATGACCGTGCTCGCCAACGAGCAGGTGATCGACGGTCGTGGCTGGCGCTCCGGTGCGCTGGTCGAGCGGCGGAAGCTGTCGCAGTGGTTCCTGAAGATTACCGACTTCGCCGACGAACTGGTCGACGGCCTCGGCGCGCTCGAGCATTGGCCCGACAAGGTCAAGCTGATGCAGGAGAACTGGATTGGCCGCAGCCAGGGCCTGCAGTTCAAGTTCGACCTCACTGCTCCCCTCCCGCTCGCGGGAGGGGTCGGGGGAGGGCCTGACACGAACGCGGCGGCAGCGTCCGAGGATGCCTCCCCTCCCCTAACCCCTCCCGCAAGCGGGAAGGGAATAGAGTCGGTCGAGGTCTTCACCACCCGCCCCGACACGATGTTCGGCTCCAGCTTCGTCGCGGTCGCCGCCGATCACCCGATCGCGCGCGCCATCGCCGAGACGAACCCCGACGCCGCAGCCTTCATCGAACTCTGCAAGCGCGGCGGCACCACCGCGGCGGAACTCGACACGCAGGAAAAGCTCGGCTTCGACACCGGCATCCGCGCAGTGCATCCGCTCGACAAGACGTGGCACCTCCCCGTCTACATCGCGAACTTCGTGCTGATGGAATACGGCACCGGCGCGGTGTTCGGCGTCCCCGCGCACGACCAGCGCGATCTCGATTTCGCGCGCAAATACGACTTGCCCGTCAAGCGCGTCGTCAGCGAAGGCGATGACGAGGCCCCCGTGTTCGTCGGCGACACCGCCTGGACCGGCGCCGGCACCATAGTGAACTCGCATTTTCTCGACGGCATGGACATCGAGGACGCCAAGCGCGTCGTGATCGAGCGTGCCGAGGGCGAAGGCTGGGGCAAGGGCACGACCGTGTTCCGCCTGCGCGACTGGGGCGTCAGCCGCCAGCGTTACTGGGGCACGCCGATCCCGATCATCCACTGCGACGCGTGCGGTGCGGTGCCCGTGCCCAAGGACCAGCTGCCGATCGTCCTGCCCGAGGACGTCAGCTTCGACATCCCCGGCAACCCACTCGATCGCCATCCGACCTGGAAGCACGTCCCCTGCCCGTCCTGCGCAGGCCCTGCCCGACGCGAGACCGATACGCTCGACACCTTCGTCGATTCGTCGTGGTATTTCATCCGCTTCGCCAGCCAGCCGGACGCCAAGCCGTTCGACCGGTCGGGCGCGGAGAAGTGGCTGCCGGTCAACCAGTATATCGGCGGCGTCGAGCACGCGATCCTGCACCTGCTCTATGCGCGGTTCTGGACGCGCGCGCTGAAGCATATCGGCATGCTCGACATTGCCGAGCCGTTCGCCGGCCTGTTCACGCAAGGCATGGTCACGCACGAGACGTATAGCCGAGGCGACGCCGGCGACGTGCAGCCGGAGGCCGACACCGACGACGACGATTCGAGCGACGCACCGGTGAAGACGAAGTGGCTGTCTCCCGACGAGGTCCGCAAGACCGATGCAGGGTATATCGAGATCGCGACCGGAGGCCCCGTGACGGTCGGCCGCGTGACGAAGATGTCGAAGTCGAAGAAGAACACCGTCGATCCCGAGCCGATCGTCGACCAGTATGGCGCCGACGCGGTGCGCTGGTTCGTGCTCTCCGACTCGCCGCCCGAACGCGATCTCCCCTGGAGCGAATCCGGCATCGAAGGCGCGTGGCGGTTCGTCCAGCGTCTCTGGCGCCTGATCGAGTCGGACGATGCCGCCAAGGCCGAGGGCGAAGACATCGCCTTGCGCAAACTCTGCCACCGCACGACCGTCGGTATCGAGAGCGATATCAATGCCTTGCAGTTCAACAAGGCAGTCGCGCGGCTCTACAGCTTGTGCAGCGCGATCGAGAAGGCCGCGCCCTCCGCAGACCGCGAACAGGCGATCCGCACGCTGCTGCTGCTCGTCAGCCCAATGGTCCCGCACGTCGCCGAGGAAGCATGGGCGACCGCGGGCAATGACGGCCTGATCGCCGACGCCGCCTGGCCGATCGTCGATCCGGCGATGCTGGTCGACGACGAAGTCACGATCGCGGTGCAGGTCAACGGCAAGCTCCGCGACACGCTCGTCTTCCCCAAGGGCGCACCGAAGGACGAGGTCGAAGCCGCCGCACTCGCCTCCGAAAAGATCGTCCGCCTGCTCGAGGGCAAGCCGCCCCGGAAAGTGATCGTCGTGCCCGACCGTCTCGTGAACATCGTCGCATGAAGCGCCTAGCGATCCTTGGCGCGCTCGCGCTGGCCCCTGCGCTGTCCGGATGCGGCCTGCACCCGCTCTATGCAGGCGGCAGCAGCGGTCCGGTCGCGGGCGCGCTCGGCCAGGTCGAGATCGCCCCGATCGCGGGGAAGAACGGCTGGCTGATGGCCACCGCGCTGCGCGATCGCCTGCCCTCGAACGGCGCACCCGCGCTCTACCGGATCGACATCCGCCTCGACGACACGATCAGCGGCCTCGGCGTCCGCACCGACGACAGCGTCTCGCGCGAACGCCGCACGTTGCGCGCGCGCTATCAGCTCGTGCGGATCGGCGACAATTCGGTGCTGCTCGACGCGACTGCCGGCTCCGACGCCGGCATCGACGTTGTCCGCTCCGAATATGCGACGATCGCCGCCGAGAACACTGCGCTCGAACGCCTGTCGCAGATCGTCGCCGACCAGATCGTCGCGCGTGTAGCGCTATATGCGCGGAACACGCCGGCGGTCGCCGCGGCGCAGGCCACTACGCCCGCAAAGTGAAGGCCAGCGCCGGCCAGATCCGCGGTGCGCTGGCCAAACCGGGCGGCGATATCCGCCTGTACCTGCTCCACGGCCCCGACGAAGCCGGCGCAAGCGACCTTGCCCGCGTGCTGGCCAAGGCGATGGGCGCGGATGCCGAACGCGTCGATCTCGACGGCTCGACGCTCAAGAGCGACCCGGGCCGGCTGACTGACGAAGCCGCGTCGCTATCGTTCTTCGCCGGGGCCCGGTTCGTCCGCGTCGCGTCGGCCGGCGAGGAAAGCCTCGAAGCCTTCACCAACCTCCTCGCGGCCGAACGCGTCGGCAACCCCGTCGTCGCGATCGCCCCGACAGTCAAATCCACCGCCAAGATCGTCAAGCTCGCGATCGACTCCCCACGCGCGATGGCGTTCGCCTGCTACGCCCCGACCGCGCAGGACGCCGAACGCCTCGCCACGACGATCGCCAACGAGAACGGCCTCCGCCCCGCCCCCGGCGTCGCCCGCCGCCTCGTTGATACGACCGGCGGCGATCGCGCCGTCATTTCGCGTGAGATCGAGAAGCTCGCGCTCTACCTCGACGCCGCGCCCGATCGGCCTGCGGACCTCGATCACCACGCACTCGATGCGGTCGGCGCAGACCTCGGCGATGCGGAAATGAGCCGTGCGATCGACGCCGTCATCGAAGGCCGGGTCGACGATCTTGGTGCCGAACTCGCGGTGTTGCAGGAAGCCGGCACGTCGCCGATCCCGTGGCTCCGCCAACTCGTCCGCCGCCTGATCGCGCTCTCTGACATGCGCGGCGAAATCGACCGCGGCGAAGCGGTCGACGCGGTGATGAAACGCCACCGCGTCTTCTTTAAGGAAGAGGCCAGCACCGCGCGGTCCTTGCGCCGCTGGTCACCGGTAATGCTCGCCACCGCGATCCAGCGGGTCCGGACCGCCGAGCGCGCGATCATGGCATCGGGGAATGCTGGCGGTGTGGTGGCGGAGGCAGCGGTGGTGGCGCTATCCCAAGCGATCGCCCGGCGAAACTAACGCGCAACCGCAACCGCGTCTGCGTCTGCCTCCGCTTCCCTCTTTCCGACCCCCCACCTTCCGTCATCCCGGCGCACGCCGGGACCCATGGACGCGGGACGTTGGCTCATGAAGCGCACCGCAACCGTGGGTCCCGGCTTCCGCCGGGATGACGGAAATTAGTGATCCTCCATTCACCCCCTCAACCCGTTCGTCCTGAGCGAAGTCGAAGGATGGTCCGGTACGCAGGTGCTTCGACTTCGCTCAGCACGAACGGGCGGGGTGCGATTGGATCGGGCCCGCGCCTTAGATCGCCCCACCCGTCAACCGCTGACAAACCATATCGAGCTGGTCCAACGTCGAGTAACTCAACGTCAACGTCCCCCCAGTCTCGGTATGCGCCACCTTCACCTGCAACCCGAGCAGATCCGCCAACTGCCGCTCCAACGCCGCAATATCCGCATCCGGCACCCGAGGCTCGGACGACCCACCACCGCCCCGGCTCCGCCCAGGCTTCGCATCGCGCGCCAGCTTCTCGGTCTCGCGCACCGAGAGCCCCCGCGACACGACCTGATCCGCCAGCGACTCAACGTCCGGCGACCCCAGCAACGCCCGCGCATGTCCCATCGACAGCGACCCATCGACCACCTGCGACTGCACCTGCGCCGGCAGCTCCAGCAGCCGCAGCAGGTTCGCGACATGACTGCGCGACTTGTGGACGATCTTGGCAAGCACCTCCTGCGTGTGCCCATACTCGCCCGCCAGCCGCTGATACGCTTGAGCCTCTTCGATCGCGTTGAGATCCTCGCGCTGGATGTTCTCGATCAGCGCGATCTCGAGCGTCTCGGCGTCGTCGAAGTCGCGGACGACGACCGGCACCTCGTGCAGCCGCGCGCGCTGGGCCGCCCGCCAGCGCCGCTCGCCCGCGACGATCTGATAATCATGCCCGTGCGGCCGCACGACGATCGGCTGGATCAGCCCCCGCGACGCGATCGACGCGGCCAGCTCGTCGAGCATAGCCTCGTCGAAATGCCGCCGCGGCTGATCGGGATGTGGCGACAGCGAGCTGACCGGCAGCATCCGCACACCCGACGATTGCTGCGCCGCACCATCGGCCGATACCGGCGTCTCGCGCGCCATCTCGCCGAGCAGCGCGTTGAGGCCCCTGCCCAACCCCGGCCGGCCGCGTTTGTTACCGTCGCTCATGCCGCAACCTGCGCAGTTGCCGGAAGCCGCCCGATAAGCTCACGCGCCAGCGCAATATACGCCTGCGACCCCGAACACCGGTGATCATAAATCAGCGCCGGCAACCCGTGGCTCGGCGCCTCCGACAGCCGCACGTTGCGCGGGATCACCGTCTCGAACACGACCTTGCCCAACACGGCGCGGACATCCGCCGAGACCTGGTCGGTGAGCCGGTTGCGACGATCGAACATCGTCAGCGCAACCCCCAGGATCGACAACCCAGGATTGAACCGCTGGCGGATCCGCTCGACCGTACTCAACAACTGCGACAACCCCTCGAGCGCGAAAAACTCGCATTGCAACGGCACGAGCAACGAGTCCGCCGCGACCATCGCATTGATCGTCAGCAGCCCCAGCGACGGCGGACAATCGATCAGCGCGATATCCCACGGCCCCTGCGCCGCTTTCACCGCACGATCGAGCCGGTGCGTACGCGCATCGAAATCGACCAGCTCGATCTCCGCGCCCGACAGGTCGACCGTTGCCGGCACGATATCGAGCCGCGGCACGCGCGTATGCACCACCGCTTCCTCGATCGACGTCTCGCCGACCAGCACGTCGTAGCTCGACCGCTCGCGCTGCGAATGGCCGATGCCGAGCCCGGTCGACGCGTTGCCCTGCGGATCGAGATCGACTAGCAGCACGCGCATCCCCGTCGCCGCGAGCGCGGTCGCGAGGTTGATGGCGCTGGTGGTCTTGCCCACCCCGCCCTTTTGATTGGCGACCGCGATGGTGATCATCGCGCGCTTACCCGATCCAGAACCACGATCGACGACTCCGGGTTCGTGACGCTTTGTTCCACGTGGAACATAAACCGCCAGTGCTGCTTGAGCGCGGTCAGCTCCTCCTCGTCGAAACGCCCCCGAGGAAGCAACCACCGCGTCTCCGTTGTGGCGCAGTGCGCCGCGCCACGCAAAAGGTTTTGCAACGACGCGACCGCGCGAGCAGAAATGATCGACGCGTCGGCCGTGGCATTCTCGACTTTCGAGGCGTGAACGCGGACCTGTTCTCCGAGCCCGAGCCGAGCGACACACAACTGGAGAAAGTCCGCGCGCCGGCGCCGGGGCTCGACCAGATCAACCGGCCCCTCGCGAACCAGCGCGACGACCATACCGGGAAACCCCCCGCCGGTGCCGATATCGAGCCAACGCTTCGCCGACGTATCCGCGCCCGCAAGCGCAACCAACTGGAGCGAATCCACAACGTGCCGGTCCCAGATCGTCGGGATCGTCGACGGCGCGATCAGATTCTGATGCGGCGCTTCCTCGACGACCATCGCCACGAACGCGTTCAAGCGCTCGGTCGCTGCCGCCCCGAACCGCTCCGTGGTCCAGCCCTGTGCGTCGTCTTCAGTCATGCTGGCACTCGTTTCGTATGCAATAGAACAGCCGACAGAGCCGCCGGGGTGATCCCCCGCACCCGCGCCGCCGCCGCTAGCGACGTCGGCCGCGCCGCGCTCAGGCGATCGATCATCTCGTTAGAAAGACCAGGCACGCGGTCGTAGGCAAGGTCCTCCGGCAAACGGATCGCCTCGTCGGCCCGCAACCGCGCGACCTCCTGCGCCTGCCGCTCGATATACGGAGCGTAGCGCGCGTCCTCTAACACTTCGTCAACGACTGCGGTCGGGATGCCCGTCGCCGCATCCGGTGCTACATGCGAGAGCGTTACCCCCTCGAACCGGAGCCAGTCGAACGCCGTCCGCCGCGCACCATCTCGACCAATCGCAACGCCCTGATCGGCTACATGGGTCGCAGTCCGCTCGCCGTCGAGCGCCGAGCGGAAACGAGCGCGATCTTCCGCCAAAGTATGTTGGTGCGCCAAACGCTTGGGTCCAAGACACCCAGCCGCCTCCGCAATTCCACCCAGTCGTGTCTCGGCATTATCCGCGCGCAAGGACAACCGAAACTCCGCCCGCGCCGTCAGCATCCGATACGGCTCGGTCACGCCTTGCAGCGTGAGGTCGTCAATCATCACCCCAAGATAGCTCGACGCGCGATCGAGGATCACCGGCGCCAGATCGCATGCATACGCTGCAGCATTCAGCCCAGCGACTAGCCCCTGCCCCGCCGCTTCCTCGTATCCAGTCGTGCCGTTGATCTGCCCCGCGCAAAACACGCCCTCGATCGCACCCAGCGCCAACCGCGTATCGAGCGCCCGCGGATCGATATAATCATACTCGACCGCGTAACCCGGCATCGTCATCGTCACACGCTCGAGCCCGGGAATACTAGCCAGCATCGCCGCCTGGACCTCGACAGGCAGCGACGTCGACAGCCCGTTCGGATAGACCGTCGCATCGTCGAGGCCTTCGGGTTCGAGGAAAACCTGATGCCCGTCCCGGTCGCCAAACCGATGCACCTTGTCCTCAATCGACGGACAGTAGCGCGGGCCGGCCGCTTCGATTGCGCCCGTAAACAGCGGCGACCGATGGAATGCCTCGCGAATGATCGCGTGCGTCCGATCAGTCGTACGCGTGATGGCACACGCGACCTGGGGCAATGGACGCGCACGGGTCATCGGCGACATCGTCCAGGGATCGAGGTCCGACGGCTGTTCCGCAAGAGCACCCCAGTCGATCGTCCGACCGTCGAGCCGCGGCGGCGTCCCCGTCTTCAGTCGCGCCATCGGCAGGTCCCGCGCGCGCAACTGGTCCGCGAGTGGCTTGGCGGCGCGCTCGCCGATCCGGCCCCCTTCCTCGCGATCGTCACCCCGGAAGATACGGCCCCCCAGGAACGTGCCGGTCGCCAACACTACCGCGCGTGCCGCCACGATCGCGCCATCCGCCAGCACGACACCCGCCACGCGATCGCCGTCGCAATGCAACGCCGTCGCCTCGCCCTCGACGATCGAGAGGCCTTCCGTGGCCGCAAGCATCGCCTGGATCGCCCCGGAATACAGACGCCGATCAGCCTGGATCCGAGGGCCCTGCACCGCCGAACCCTTGCTCCGATTGAGCATCCGATAGTGGATCGCAGCAGCATCGGCCGCGCGTCCGATCAGCCCATCGAACGCGTCGACCTCGCGAACCATATGCCCCTTACCGAGCCCACCAATCGCCGGATTGCACGACATCGCGCCAATATGCGCAGCGTCGAACGATACGAGCGCGGTACGCGCGCCCCTCCGCGCCGCCGCGGCTGCGGCTTCGGTTCCGGCATGGCCACCGCCAACCACCACTACATCGAACATGTCACGGCCGTAGAACGCCACGACCGACGCGTCAAAGATGTTCCACGTGGAACATCACTTCCCGATGCAGAAACGTCCGAACAGCGCGTCGAGCATCTCCCCCGTCGCGTCGAGCCCAAGCACGCCAGCAAGGATCGCGCGGGCCTGTCGAAGGTGTTCCGCGACGATAAGCGCATCGGAGCTTCGATACCGAAGAGCCTCGACTGCCGCAGCGCACTGCCGGCGCTGGTGCTGCTTCAATGCGATCTCATCGCCACGCGGCAGCATCGCAATCGCTCGCCGATGCAATTCATTCCAAAGGGCATCGAGCGATTCCCGGTCGGTCTGCGAGACCGCCAATGTCCGGTCGGCGGGCATATCCCCCCGCCCCGGCAGATCGGCACGCGCATGAATCCAGATCGCATCGGCGCGGGGCGGCGCGGTATCGGCCAGCCACATCACGATGTCCGCCGCGGCGATCGCACCTTCCGCACGCGTGACACCGATTGCCTCGATCGGGTCGAGCGTATCGATCAAACCGGCAGTGTCCGTCAGCACATAGGCGATACCGTCCCGCGTCACCGGAACGTCGATCCGGTCGCGCGTCGTTCCCGAGATCGGCGAAACGATCGCCGCATCGCGCTCGCCGAGCAGGTTGAGCAACGTCGACTTGCCGCTGTTGGGCGGACCGCCAATGACAACGCGCAGGCCATCCTTCAGCCGCTCGACCGGCGGGGCATCGACCACCGCCTCGATCTGCGCAGCGAGCGCGTCGATCTCCGAGACGATCGCATCGTACGCGGCGGTATCGCTCGCGACGTCGTCCTCGTCGGCGAAGTCGAGCATCGCCTCGATCCGCGCAGACAGCATCGCGACCGAGTCCATCCAGCCGCGCACGGCCTGGCTCACGCGACCCTCAGCCGCCGTCATCGCCGCGACCCGCTGGCTCTCCGTCTCGGCTTCGAGGAGATCGGCGAGCCCCTCCGCCTCGGTCAGGTCGATGCGGCCATTGGTCAGCGCGCGGCGCGTGAACTCGCCCGGCTCGGCATGACGTAGGCCGGGCATTACCGACAACGCACGCTCGACCGCCGCGATTACCGCGCGACCACCGTGGCAATGGAACTCGACCAGGTCTTCGCCGGTAGCCGTCGCGGGTCCCGGAAACACGATGACCAGCGCGCGATCGAGCAACGCCCCATCGCTGTCCCGCAGTCCCCGGAGGCTGGCATGGCGCGGCACCGGCAATGGTCCCGCCAGCGCCTCGGCCGCAGCAAACGCCTGGGGCCCGCTCACGCGAACCACGGCGATCGCCGCTGGCGGTCGTCCGCTCGATACCGCGAAAATCGTCTTCACGGGAAACTCAGCCGCTTTTCGTCGCGCTGTCGAACAGGCGCTTCCACATCGCCATCCCCGCCTCGCCCATCGGCTGCCACCCGCGCATCATCGATTCGAGCATCTCCGGCTTCATCTGGCCGTCGGGGATCGCCTCCATCATCATCGCGATATAGCGGTCGTGGATCGGCGTCAGGTCGGGCAGCCCGACCGCGCGACGCGCCTCCTCTGGCGTGCATTCGATCTCGATATTCATCTTCATGTGACGCACCCTCGATGACGCTTGAGCGGTCCATCGCGGCGCTGCATAGCGGGGAATGTATGCGCGCGATGCCGCCTCGATCGCAACGCCTATCGGTCTGGTCCGTGTGACCGGCACCGGGGACCGGATCGACGCGATCGATATCGGCGTGGAGGATGGTTCGGCCAGCGACGCCCCCGCGATCCTGGAAGCACTCCGCCAGATCGACGCGTATTTCGCCGGACGGCTGACCGAGTTCGACCTGCCCCTCGCGCCTTCCGCTACCCCGCGCGGTGCCGACCTCCGCCAGGCAATCGTCGACATCGCCTACGGCACGACGGCCAGCTACGGCGCGCTCGCCAAGGCAATCGGATCGAGCCCGCGCGCGATCGGCCAGGCGTGCGCAAGCAATCCTTTTCCGATCATCGTCCCCTGCCACCGAATCCTTGGAGCCGGCGGAGCGCTTGGTGCGTACTCCGCGGGGGAAGGCCCGATCACCAAATCCCGACTGCTCGACCACGAGCGGCCGCCAGGAGGACTGTTATGACGAACACTACCAAGATCGCCACGCTCACGAGCGATGGCGAATTCACCGCGTATCGCGCGACCCCGGCAGGCACCCCAAAGGCCGCGATCGTCGTGATCCAAGAAATCTTCGGCGTGAACGCCGGGATCCGCCGCAAGTGCGATACGCTCGCCGAGGCCGGTTATCTCGCGATCGCCCCCGACCTGTTCTGGCGCCTCGAGCCCGGCATCGAACTCGATCCGGACATCAAGCCCGAGTTCGACCGCGCGCTCGAATTGATGGGCCAGTTCGACCAGGACAAGGGCATCGCCGATATCGAAGCGAGCATTCGCGCGGTCCGGTCGGAACTCGGTGACGACGCCAAGGTCGGCGTGGTCGGCTACTGCCTCGGCGGGCGCCTCGCGTTCATGACCGCGGCACGGACCGACGTCGATGCAAGCGTCGGCTATTACGGCGTCGGGATCGACGGCCTGCTCGGCGAGAAGCACGCGATCGCACACCCGGTGCTGCTGCACGTGCCGGAGGAGGATCACTTCGTCGACAAGGCGGCGCAGGCTGCGATGCACGCCGGACTCGACGATCACCCCAAGGTGACGATCTACGATTACGCGGGCGAGGACCACGGCTTCGCGACCGAGTTCGGCGAGCGGCGCTCGGATACGTCGGCCAAGCTGGCGGACGAGCGTACGGCAAAGTTCTTCGCAGACAATTTGGGCTAACCACGCCCTCCCCGTCATCCTGTTCCGGGTGACGGGGTGCTGACGACAGACATGAAAAAGGCCTCGCCGGACGATCCCGGCGAGGCCTTTTTCTTATCCCAACTGCCCCCGCGATCAGCGCAGCAGCGAGATGATTCCGAGCGTCTCGCCGGTGCCGACCCAGCCCTCGTAGATCATCTTCAGCGCGACCACGAGGATCACCGCGAGGCCGATATACGCGATCCAGCGATACTTGTTGATCACGCGCGCGATGTAGTTCGCGGCGAGACCCATCATCGCGACCGACAGCAGCAGGCCGATGACGAGGATGCCGGGATGCTCGCGCGCCGCGCCTGCGACGGCCAGGACGTTGTCGAGGCTCATCGAGACGTCGGCGACGGCAACGGCCCAGGCCGCACTCGCAAAGCCCTTCGACGACCGAATACCCGATCGCTCGTCGCCCTCGATCTCCTCGGAGCCGGCGTTCTCCGCGCCCTCGCGGATTTCGCGCCAGAACTTCGAGCTGACCCAGAGCAGCAACAGGCCGCCCGCAAAGATGAGCCCGACGATGCCCATCAGCCACGTCACGATCAGCGCGAAGAAGATGCGCAGCACCAGCGCGGCGCCGATGCCGATCAGGATGACCTTCTTGCGTTGGTCGGTGGGCAGTCCGGCAGCGAGTGCGCCGACGACGATCGCGTTGTCGCCCGCGAGGACGAGGTCGATCATCAGGACCGATCCGAACGCGGCGAGTGCCTTCGGGTCGCCCAGGTTGGAGAAATCAGCGACGATGTGTTGCCAGATTTCCAGCGGCGAGCCGGGGCCCGCGGTGCTCGATGCGGCGGCGGCCAGCATGGCGATGATACTCAAGATGTCAGCTCCCGGTGACGGATTTCAGGGGGTTTAATAGCGAAACGGCACGCGAAAGCCATGCTCTCGCGTGCCGCTTTGGT